>DAISYU010000022.1:0-37874 GCA_036825155.1 Thermodesulfobacteriota bacterium
GCAGACAGAGACATTTCAGACCGTACCGGGAGCGTTCAGTTGTTGATGATGCGAATATAGGCGGTATCGTCCTCTACCACTATATCCGCTTCTTTGATCTGTTCGCGCTTCAGATTCTCCATGACATCGAGGAGGCTGCCCTTGAGCTGAAGGGTGTGACAGATGCTATGCCCTTGAATGCTGTTGATTTCCACCGCGGATATGCTCTCCATTGAACTGATGGCATTGATGAATGTCTGGTAGGTGACATAATCCTCTATGCCTTCAATGCAGAGATTCTTCTTCACGACAACAGGGCTTATGCTGAGCATCTTATGGGCAATACGGGCCCGTATGGGTTTGATAACCTCATCTATCATGAGGCTGTTCATGGTTGAAGGAGAGAAATCCCCCCTGCGTGAAACGGAGAACGTTCCGATAGGTGAGAGTGTCTGAGGATCTATCAGGCTGATCTCCATGGAACATTCATACAGGGTATCGAGCACCGGCGTGTAACTTATCGTGCCGGTGATGAGGATATCTGCCCCCGCAGCCTGTGCTATTTCAATAGGTTTGGTGATATCGAACCGTACCCCACTGAGCCTCTGGGGCACATCAAGCACCTTTTCTCCAAGCTCGGTGAACCTGTCCTTTAGCTGGGTCTCAAATGATGAGTATACCTTTCTCCCCTTCATGGTCCACCATTCGTACAGTTCGTCATCGCCAGGGCCGTATGAAGAGATCATCAAAAGAATACCCGGTCTGAGATCATACGGAACAGTAAGCGTGTGTGCATAGAGCCAGTCCTTGATAGACTCTTCATCAAGCTTGATATCAACACTGATCGCAAGAATATCGTACTGCTGAGATCGTGAAGTGATCTGGTACTGGATGATATTCTGCATCCCCCTGGATGCCATAAAATCGGGCATCACTTCCATCAGGTCCAGCGATGAAGAATAGGGAACATGTCTCAACGCCACAAGAACAATGGCTTTTGAGAAAGCATCTTTCAACGCAAGCTGCTCTGCCTTGGCAAGGTTATCCTCTTCTATGGCACCTACACCATAGACCTGGAGCGTTGTCTCACCGTGGACACCGGTGTGAGAACAGAGGAATAAAAGCAGACAGAGTGCAAAGACAGCTAACTTATGGCGTTCCCTCATCCTGCAAGAAAGTCTTTAAGTTTGGAGTTTGTCTCGGAAGGTTCTATACTTGCAACCGCATGTTTATAGATAAGTATAGGTTTTTCGGTCTGGATCAAGATGCAGAATGGATCAAAGCTCTTAACGAAACCTTCAACCTTTTCTTTGTCTACGAGAGTTACAATAATAGGCACCTTTTCCTTACGCGCTTGATTGAGGAACTGGTCCTGAACATTAAATACAACTTTACCCATTGCAACCTCCTTGTAGTTCAAGGTGTACTTATTTAAGTTTGTGTGCATATACCTTTATCTAATGTAATAATCAAGAAATTCTTTTGTTCAAGTTTTTTTTTATGATAAATGATGATTTCTTGAATATATTTCCATCTAAAATACATATGAGGAACTCCATGACACATGAAGATGTGATAAAACGGGCTGCCCACCTCAGACATATGCTTGAGCACCATAACTATCTTTACTATGTTCTTGATGCACCGGAGATATCAGACGGGGAATATGATCAGCTTTTCAGAGAGCTTGTGGTCCTTGAAGAAAACTATCCGGAACTGAGAACCAAAGATTCCCCAACACAGAGGGTAGGGGCTCCTCCTCTTACTTCATTTCAGCCGATGGTACACAGAATTCCTCTGCTCAGCATTGACAATGCCATGGATACACAGGAGGTTCAGGCGTTTCATCAGCGGGTTGTCAAGTGGCTGGGAAAAGATGAAATCGCCTATTGCTGTGAACCGAAGTTTGATGGGCTGGCCGTTGAGCTTGTCTATGAGAATGGTGTCTTTTCCAGGGGCGGTACAAGGGGTGATGGACAGACAGGCGAAGATGTGACCGAGAATCTGCGCACCATCAAGAGCATCCCTCTGCGCCTCATGGGCAGTGACCTTCCCGAGCTGCTCGAAGTGCGGGGTGAGGTGGTGATGCTGAAATCCGCATTCAAGGAACTGAACGAGCAGAGATCACGAAACGACGAAGCGTTGTTCGCGAATCCGAGAAATGCTGCCGCCGGATCTCTGAGGCAGCTTGATTCACGCATAACAGCTTCAAGGACACTTGTATTCTTTGCCTATGGGATTTCTGAAGCGGCTGCAGTGGACCTCGATTCACAGTATGCTATCCTTGAGAGACTCAGGGAATTCGGCTTCAGGGTGAACCCGGACAAGCGCTTGTGCCTGGGTGTTGATGAGGTAACCCGCTTTGCCATGCAGATGCAGACGATCAGAGAGGATCTACCCTACGAGATAGATGGAGTGGTTATCAAACTGGATGGGGTGAAAGACCAGAGCGAACTCGGGGTAAAGGCCAGGTCCCCCAGATGGATTGTGGCATATAAGTTCCCTCCGACTCAGGCAACCACTCTACTGAATAAGATTGATGTGCAGGTGGGAAGAACCGGTGCAATAACCCCTGTTGCACACCTGGCGCCGGTCAAGGTCGGCGGTGTAACCGTCAGCCGGGCCACGCTCCATAATGCTGATGAGATTGAACGCAAGGATGTCAGGGAGGGTGATACGGTCATAGTGCAGCGGGCAGGGGATGTAATCCCCGAGATCGTCGCTCCGGTACTGTCGAAGAGGCCGGAAGGCTCTCAGCCATTTGTCATGCCTGAGAACTGTCCGTCATGCAATGCAGCGCTCGTGCAGGACGGGGCCGTTTTGCGATGTATAAATATCTCTTGCCCCGCCATCATCGAGCAGGAGATCTACCATTTTGCATCCAAAGATGCGCTCGACATAGACGGGCTGGGAAGGAAGATTGTTCATCAGCTGGTCAAAACAGGGCTGGTTCGTGATATTGCGGACCTCTACACGCTGAGCATGACTGATGTGATGAGTCTTGAGGGTTTTGCTGAACTGTCTGCGTCGAACCTGATCTCTTCCATCGAGAGGAGTAAAAAGGTATCCCTGGAAAGATTTATCTATGCCCTGGGCATACAGCATGTGGGGAGTGTGGCGGCAAAAGATCTTTCAACCCATTTCGGTTCCCTCGACAATATAAAGGATGCGCAGTATGAGGAACTGTGTTCAATCAGAGGGATCGGCAGCGAGATAGCCAGATCCATTGGTGATTTCTTTTCAAATGAACAAAACCTGATAGTGATTGAAAAACTTTTGAATCTCGGGCTGGAACTGTCGGCTCCACAGCAGGAAGAGAAGCCCGTAACAGCCATGAGCGGTCAACGGTTCTGTTTTACCGGGACATTGCAGGGTTTGTCGCGAAATGAGGCGAAAGTGCGGGTGGAGGCCCTCGGCGGTCAGGTAGTAAGCTCGGTGAGTAAACAGCTCGACTATCTTGTCGTAGGAGCGGATCCGGGATCAAAGCTTGATAAAGCAACCTCGTTGAATGTTGCAATCCTTGATGAAGCGGCTTTCCTGAAACTCCTGGAGGAGGCATAAGCTCATGGTGGCAATGCACATGAAGATTTTCGGCAGGGTGCAGGGCGTGTGGTTTCGCGCTAATACGCAGCAGGCTGCCCAGAGACTTTCTCTGGCAGGATGGGTGATGAACACCCCGGACGGGGCGGTCGAGGTTCATGCGCAGGGGGGTCATGATGCTGTTGACGAGCTCCTTGCCTGGTGCTATCAGGGCCCTCCGGGTGCCCGTGTGGATAAGATCGATTTCAGGCAGGCGCAAGTGGACGAATCTCTTAAAGGATTCAGTATCCGGTACTGAACCTGCTTCGTGGTCCAATGGGTTTATACAAATAAATCCGGAGTCAGAAAACGCTCGCTTAGATAACATGCTTTGCTGAGGACTGCCGGTCATGCCTGTCAGGCGAAAACAGCTGTGTATTCCCGGTTGAATGGCAGGAGAGTTCACGGTCATCGTTTTTGGGCCGGGAAAACTATCGAAATAGTATCACCTGGATATTTCGGGCTTGCATAATGCAGATCTTTATTATATGAGAAATCCCGCTCCTTGCTCCTAATGGGGCTACTAAACCACAAGGAGGGTTACATGAACTTCTATGAGATGATGTATATCCAAAACCCCGACCTGGGGGAAGAGGATCAGGAAAAGCTCCTCACCAGACTGAAAAACACAATCGGCAAGAACGGTGGTGAGATAATCAGGATCGATGATATGGGGGTCAGAGGACTGTCATATAAGATCCAGAAGAAACCAAGGGGACACTATTTTCTGAGTTATCTTGAGGGTCCGGGCTCTATGATTCCCGAGATCGAAAGATTCTTGAGGATTGACGAAAACATCCTGAGGTTTGTAATCGTCAAACTCGACAAACACACAAACAGAGCAGACCTGGAACCCAAATCAGAACCAAAGGCCGAAGAGGTACCAGAAACTCAGAAAGAGGAGGTTGCAGAGCAAGATGCGGAATAATAGACCATCAAATCCCAGAGGGCGGACATATTATAAGAGGAAGACGTGCAGATTCTGCGAAGACAAGAATGTTCCCATCGACTACAAATCGCCGCATATTCTGCGAGATTTTATTACGGAAAGAGGGAAGATTCTGCCGCGACGGATAACCGGCACCTGCTCGGGCCATCAGAAAAAGCTGACGCTTGAGATAAAGCGTGCCAGGATCATGGCGTTTTTGCCGTTTACCGTACACGACTAAGGCTATGCCTCTTTTAAACAGAGGCCAGAAGACCCTGTGGATATACAGCGGGGTCTTTCTTTTTTTTGGTATTCTGGTAATAGTGATGACACCGCAGGCCGTTCCTCTCGCATTGTGCCTCCCGTCGATGTACTGCGTCTTTTCCGAAAGAACTGCAGGAATGAACCATGTTCTCGTAGGGCTGATCCCTGCAGTGCTTATCTTAATGCCCCCATACTTCCAAAGTGTTATTCTCTACCTGTCACTTCTTGGCTGCGGGATTCTCCTGGGGTGGTTCGTGCAAAGGCGTAGTGTAGGACTGGCAGTGCTGGTGCCGACGAGTCTGATCTTCTTCCTGTTCATGCTCAGCATCTTTATCCTGGCATCATCTGAAGGCACGTCATTTTCAGCGGTCATATCAAGGTGGGTCGGAAATATAATGAACCAGGTATCCGACGTCTATGCGACCATGCTTTCACCCAGCGAGATGATGCAGTTCAAGATGAGCAGGGCGTCCATCGAAGCCCGTATCATAAAGATCTTCCCAGCCATCATGGCAACCACCTTTTCATTTATCATGTGGCTCAATCTGGTTATCCTTGCAGGGATAAAGAAAGATCTTCTGTTGCGTACATGGAAGTGTCCTGACTGGGTAGTGGCGGGATTCATTCTTGCCGGAGTATTCACGATTATCCGTATGGATCCGGTGCACGCCATCGGGCTCAACCTGTTGATCGTGATCTCCTATACATACTTCTATCAGGGGCTTGCGATCATTGCATCTTTCATGGCGGGGCATAATTGGGCAAAGATGTTCAGATGGATCATTTATATATTGATCTTAAGCCAAATATATATCATGATTATTACGGCTGCCCTCGGTTTGTTCGATACCTGGTTCGATTTCAGGAAAAGGATAAGAATTTCAAAAGGAGATGAAAAATGAAGGTAGTGCTGTTGGAAAGTATTGACGGTCTCGGAACAGTTGGCAAGGAAGTGAAAGTAAAGGATGGATATGCCCGGAACTATCTCATCCCCAAAGGTCTTGCCCTTCTGGCATCAGACAGCAATATAAAGGCATTCAAAGATAAGATTCAGGCGCGCGTCAGATCTGAGGCCAAATCAAAGGAACATGCCCAGAAGATCGCGGAAGAACTGGGTTCGGTCACCTTGCAGTTCAAAGTCAAGACAGGACAGGAAGGAAAACTGTTCGGGTCCATCACAAACACGAATATCTTTGAGGCGCTGGAAGAGAAAGGCTTTGAGATTGACAAGAAAAAGATCCTGCTGACAGAGGCTATCAGACATGTGGGGACCCATGAAGTCGTTGTCAGGCTTTTCCCTGAGGTCAGCACTGTTGTCAAGGTGGAAGTGATTTCAGAAACAGAGGAATAAGTGGATGGATGATTCTTCTGTAATCCTTCCGCACAATAAAGAGGCAGAAGAATATATCCTCGGTGGGGTCCTGCTTGAGAATGCCTCCCTCGATATCTTAACGGAGATACTCCTCCCCGATGATTTTTATGCCGAAAGGCACAGGATCCTCTATGAGGAGATGCTCACCCTCATGGATAAGGGGCTGCCCATAGACCTGGTTTCGCTCACGGAGGCAATAGAGAAGAACGGGAAAAAGGACAAGGTCGGAGGGGCGAGCTATATCGCTCAGCTTGCAGATCATATCCCCACCACCGCCAATATAGAATACTATGCGAAACTCATACGGGATAAATCCATACTCAGATCGCTCATAGCCGGGGCGGGACAGATAATCAAGAATGCGAGAAATCCCGGGGAAGACGTTCCTGTTGTCCTGGAGAATGCCGAACAGATCATTTTCAACATAAATAAACAGATAAAAGACAAAAAAGGCGGACTGACCAAAATAAGCATCCCCCTGCAGGACATGTATCACAACCTGGGAAGGATGGCCCGGGGAGAGATCGATCAGGGGGTGGTGCCTACAGGATTCATTGATCTCGATAACCAGCTCCTCGGAGGACTGCACCGTTCGGACCTCATTATTATCGCCGGACGTCCGTCTATGGGAAAGACCTCACTGGCCATGAATATTGCGGAATCAGTTGCCGTGACAGAACAGTTGCCGGTTGCCGTGTTCTCTCTTGAGATGGGTGTCGAACAGCTGGTGCTTCGAATGCTGGCTTCTCAGGCAGAGATCAATCAGAGTTACGTCCGATCGGCGTCGTCCCTGTCCATGCTCAAGAAAGAGGACTGGAGCAGGCTCCTCAATGCATCCGGAGTCCTTTCGGAGGCGCCGCTGTACATAGACGATACGCCGGGTATATCTCCCATGGAGATTCGTGCGAAGCTCAGGAGGCTTGTTTCTCAGCACGACATACGTCTCATCATCATAGACTACCTTCAGCTCATGACTTCCAAGACGAGGAATGATTCCCGAGAGCAGGAAATCTCCGAGATTTCCAGGACGTTAAAGGCAATTGCCAAGGAATTTAAAGTCCCGGTGATTGCCCTGTCGCAGCTGAACAGAAGGGTGGAAGAACGTCAGAACAAACGCCCGCAAATGGCCGACCTGAGAGAATCAGGGGCTATTGAACAGGATGCGGACATCATATGTTTTATCTACCGGGATGAGGTATACAATCCGGAGACGCCTGATAAGGGTATTGCCGAGATTATTGTTGCCAAGCACAGAAACGGCCCGGTGGGAGAAATACAACTGGCATGGAGGCCAGAACTGACCAAGTTCGCAGACCTGTCTAACCGCTAAAGACCTGTAGAACTACCTGCGTGCACACGCACTGCTAAAATCTTTTTCTTCTGATGGGATATTCGTGCCCGATATGTATATCCTCCGTCAGGATATCCCTCTGTTTTTCTATAGCAGCCCTGATGCGCTGCAGTGATCTCATTTCAATCTGTCGTACCCGCTCCCTGGTAACCCCGATCTGCAGGGCGATATCTTTCAGGGTTGCAGGCGGGTCGTTGAAAAAGCGTTTTTCTATGATAAAGACTTCGCGCTTGGTGAGAATAGGGGGGTCAGACTTCAGCAGTTTCACCAGGTAGGCATGCCGCTCTTTGTGGGTATAGAAGTCGTCCTGGTCAGGTCCTTCATAGAGCAGATGATCAAGAAGGCACTCTTCATTTTCATTCTCCCCGGAGATCGCACTGTCCAGAGAGATGAGCCCCTTTGCATGGGTAAGTCTTCCTGTGTGTACCTGGTAGCTCTTGTGGATGAAATTTTTGATATATGCCTTGATCCACCAGATAGCATAGCAGATAAAACGCACCCCCATCTCCGGATCGAACCGGGTCAGGGCTTTTACCAGACCCATATTCCCTTCCTGCACAATTTCAAGTGGTCCATACCCCAGGTGGAAATACCCTTGGGAAATTTTCACGACAAATCGCAGGTTTGCCGTGACGATCTTTTGTCCGGCAGAGATGTCACCTTGTTTGTATTTTCTGGCATAATCGAGCTCTTCTTCTGGGGTGAGCAGTGGATAATCTTTGATCTTTCTGGTGTAGAGCTCAAAATCCGACGAAGAAAATTTGCTCCCCATAGATCCCTCCTTAAAAAGGAAACGATCTATTGTAAGTTACCTCATACCTTTCACACATGTCAACCCATAAAAATGAGAAAAATGAAAAAAAACATTATTAACAATATGTTAAACTGTAAAAAGGGAGTTGCAGCAGAAATATAACTTGCACAGAACTGAACACTCATTCATAAACCGGCTGTCATCCGGCATGTGGTCGGCTTATGATTGTTTATTTATGTGCCGTTTAATATAGAAGAACAGGATGATTGTTATGCATGCAATTAAGATCATTGTTGCCTGTCGTGAGTATTGTTTTACCAATTCCATATTATTGCCGACTAAAAACCCGATATAGGCAAGCACAACCACCCAGATAGCTGCACCGAATGAGGTGTAAAAACAGAACTTGATAAGGTTCATTCTGGCAAGTCCCGCCGGAAACGATATGTACTGACGGATTCCGGGAATAAGCCTGCATACGAACGTGCTGATCTCTCCATGCCTGTAAAAGAAGTCGTCAACCTTGTGAAATCTCTCCTGGGTAAGAAAAAGGTACTTCCCGTATTTCATCAGGAGCGGTCTGCCGAGCCACAGAGCCAGTAGATAATTAAAAAGGGCCCCTAAAAGAGAGCCGGTGATCCCGCAGACAACCACGAGCCAGATATTCATCTCGCCCTTCGATGCAAGATAGCCTGCAGGAGGAACGACAACCTCGCTGGGAAAAGGGAAGAATGAGCTTTCCAGGAACATGAGCGCGATAATTCCGATGTACCCGAGCCTCCCGATAGTATCGACAATCCACACAATTATAGTTTCCATGGCCGCCATTCTATATGAGTAAAATTTTCGTTGCAATATTTGTGTTATCTGGGTACGTTTAACCCAAGTACAATGAAAGCTCATAAAGTCATGGTAGTTGCCTGATATGGGCACTGATACATTTACGCTTACCGTTGAATCCCTCTCGTACGGGGGCAGGGGTGTAGGAAGAAGAGCCGACGGCAAGATTGTATTTGTCCCCGCCGTTGTTCCCGGCGAGACACTACGCGTTCATACTGAAAAGGAATACCCCTCCTATGTCCTGGCCCTGGTCGATGAGATACTGCAACCCTCTCCCGACAGGGTCGAGCCGAGATGCTCGCTGTTTCCTTTCTGCGGAGGCTGTGACTGGCAGCACATAACCTATACTGAGCAGGTGTTGTGGAAGCAGAAAATTCTTACCTCGGAGATCGAAAAAGTATGCAAGACCGTACCCCGGGGTTCTCACGAGCCGGTACCATCTCAAAAGATCTATGGGTATAGGGCTCATGCTGTGGTTCAATGTGCCTATGAACCGGATTTTTCCATGGGATTTTTCCAGAAAAGATCGAAGCGTATTATCGGTTTTGAACAGTGTCCGGTGCTCAATCCAAAGATTCAGCATACCCTCGAAGATCTCAGGGATATACTCAGCAGGCATCCTATAAGCGGGATCTATTCCATCGAGATTCATGCCCCGGGGGACGATGTCATTCTACTTGCCCGGTGCAAGGGGACTGCACGCCAGAATGATGTCAGGACCATGAATAAGATTTACAACGAGCTCGACATTGCAGGTATCTCCTTTGTCATGTTCTCCTCCACCCGGAGGAGCGATCATGTCCTCGGACAGCGGTTCTGCAGGTATGAGGTCCCCACGGAGAAGGGTAAGTTTCAGCTTTCAAGCGGACTCGGTGGGTTTATCCAGGCAAACATGCAGGTCAATGCCTCAATGGTGGGATATGTCATGAATCTGGCTGCAGGGTCACAGAATATCCTCGACCTGTACAGCGGAAGCGGCAATTTCAGTATACCGCTGGCCAGGATTGCCCAAAAGGATGTCGTGGCTATCGAGAGAAACAAGCGGCTTGCATCACAGGGCAGGATAAATGCAAAGAAGAACGCTGCAGACAATGTCCGCTTCTTGAGTATGGATGCACAAAAGGCGGTGGCGTCCATCAGGGATGAATTGCTGAAGTTCGACACGATAATCCTCGATCCTCCGCGGCAGGGGGCAAAAGAAGTCATAAACATCCTGCCGGAACTGGATGCCTTCAGGATCATATACATATCGTGCGATCCCAGCACCCTGACCAGGGATCTCAAGGCTCTCATCGGTTCCGGGTTCTCGCTGAAACACACGAGGGTCTTTGACATGTTCCCACAGACATACCATATCGAGTCTGTTTCACTGCTGGAACGATAGACGTTTGCGGGCGCGCATACCATTTTTCAACTAGACAAATCCTCTTCGCCGCAGGTATATGAATCGTGATGATTTTCGGCATAGTGTGTAAAGAAGATAACAATGAAGCCCTTGCCCTTTCTAAGCGCGTAATGGAATGGATGGGAGACCGGGGGCTTGCCTGCCTCATCGAAGATCACATAGCCGACTTCGCAGGACATGCACGCACCGAGAATGTCTGGGACAATTCCAGTCTGCTGGTTGTCATAGGCGGCGATGGGACATTGCTGCGGGCAATCAGGATGTCTGCACAGCAGGAAGTCCCAATACTGGGCGTCCATATGGGCTACCTCGGATTTCTCACTGAGGTCACGGAAAATGAGGTGTACGATGCCCTCGAATCCGTGGTCAGGGGAAACTACATTCAGGAAGAGCGGACCATGTTCAATGCCACCATTGTCCGTGACGGAAAGAAAATATCGTCGCAGCACGTTCTCAATGATGTCGTTATCAACAAGAGTGCCCTGGCGAGGATCATTGACATCGAGGTATGGACCAATTCCACATTTATCACCTGTTATCGTGCAGACGGTCTCATCGTTTCCACACCCACAGGATCCACCGCGTATAATCTTGCCACAGGAGGACCGATCGTGCATCCGCAGGTGGATGCCATTATCCTTACACCGATCTGTCCCCATGTTCTCTCGAATAGGAGCATTGTTCTTCCTGATTTTCAGGAAGTGGTTATTATCGTGAACTCCGGGAAAACATCCGATGATATCTACCTCACCCTTGACGGCCAGAGAGGCTTTCCCCTCAAGGCAGGTGACAAGCTCGTGGTAAAACGAGGCGAGCTCAAGGCGATCATGCTGAGATTCCCGTACAGGGATTATTTCGAGATACTGAGAACAAAACTCGGGTGGCAGGAGAGATGATTGAATTCCTCAAGATATCTTCCCTGGCAATCTTTGATGAGATAGAAATAACCTTTGGCAGGGGACTGAATTGCATCACCGGTGAAACCGGCGCAGGGAAATCGTTGATCCTTGGGGCTCTTACCCTTCTCATGGGCGCCAAGGCAAGCAAGGATCTTGTGAGACCCGGGAGGGAAAAGACGAGTATAGAGGCCCTGTTTTCAGTCTCTGGAGAAGAGCTCGTCCTGCGCAGGGAAATATTCCCCTCGGGATCAAACCGGTGCTACATAAACGGCAAACTCGCAACAGTAACAAACCTTGCTGAGGTTTCTTCAGGTTTGATCAATATTTACGGGCAACACGAATACCAGGATCTTCTCAATCCGGCACAACATATGACCATCTTAGAAGAGCTTGCCGGCCTTGACAGGGATGATCTCCACGATTCCTATAACGCTTTGAACAGGGCACATGAACACCTGGCCGAGCTCAAGGGTCAGGTGCAGCGATACAGAGAGGAGAAAGAAGATATCCTCTTTAGTTACAATGAATTGAAATCCGTCCCCATTCATGAAGGCCTTGAAGAAGAGCTCACTTCCGAGCTGGAACTGGCATATGCAGCTGCGGAGTTGAAACGGTCCGCATACCTGGCTGACGATATACTCTATTCAGGCAACACCTCGGTTGTTGACCTGATAGCCCAGGCCCAGGGTCACATCGCAAAGATTACCTCCATTGATCATCATCTTCAGGGTATTTCGATTTCCCTTAAGGACATCATTGCACGCCTCGAGGACATCAGCCTCGAGCTTCGGGACAGGATCGCAACGTATGAGTATGATCCGGAAATGATCGAAACCCTTGAGAGCCGGTTGCACTGCCTGCAGGACCTCAAGAAAAAGCACAGACGGGACGAGCAGGGACTCATTGCCCTGAAGGATGATCTGGAAAAACGGCTCGAAATGACTCTGGATTCCGACAGAATGATCCAGGAGGCGGACAGGGTCCTTGAAAAGGCGCGGGCTGCATACGCTCACAAGATTCAGGAATATCTGGCAAAGCGCGCATCTTATGCCGAGACATTATGTGCCGGCGTCAACCGCAACCTTTTGGACCTGGGCATGCCGGGAACCCGTTTTGCCGTTGATCAGAGAGATCCCTCGCATCTTGAAGACGGCCTATTCGACTCGAAGGGGGACGTTGTCTCCCCGAACACCCTCTTGAAGGGTGAGTTCCTTATCTCCACGAATGTGGGGCACAAACAACTTCCCCTGGCCAGGATTGCATCTGGAGGTGAGTTGAGCCGGATCATGCTTGCTATCAAGGTGCAGCAGAAGGCATCACAGGATGCCACGCTCCTCTTCGACGAGATCGATTCAGGTATCAGCGGGCAGACGGCCCTCATGATCGCAAACAAGCTCAAAGAGTTGTCGGGCAGCGCCCAGGCCATTGTGGTCACCCATCTCCATCAGGTCGCATCCCTTGCTGAGAATCATCTCGTGATCACGAAGAATGTCGATAAAGGAAACACCATCTCCCGTGTCTGCAACGTCCGGCAGATGGACAGGGTTATGGAACTCGCACGGATGATGGGCGGCGAATCACCGAGTCCTGCCGTGATCGAACATGCGAAAGAACTGGTTGAGCACAACGAAGACCAGGCTCAATCATACCATTGATACATCACCCATGAGTTTTGGTTTGACTTTTTATGCTGCCAGTGATGTATGTATGGAAATCTAATTGGATTATACGGAAATGATACGAAAAGCATTGGTACATGAAGTGCCTGAGATAAAAAACCTGATAGAGCCATTTGTCAAAGATGGGCTGATGCTGCCAAGGTCTCTCCATTCCATTTATACCTCGGTACGCGACTACTGGATCCTTACCGACGATGAAATTCATTCGTCGATACATGGCTGTTGCGCCCTTCAGGTGTGCTGGATCGATATTGCCGAGATCCGCACTTTAGCGGTACGGAAAGAATATCAGAAGACCGGGGCAGGTATGTCACTGGTAAAGGCCTGTATTGACGAGGCGGTACAGCTGGGGGTGAAGCAATTGTTCACCCTCACCTATGTTCCCGAGTTCTTTATGAAAGCCGGTTTCCATGAGGTGGATAAATCGACCCTTCCCAATAAGATATGGGCAGACTGCATTCACTGTCCGTATTTCCCGGACTGCAGGGAGACTGCACTCCTGTATGAGATAGGTAAGGAGTGCTGATGAATTTGGGAGATAAGATAGCAAAGGCAGTAGATCTCCTGAAAAAACGGGCAATCAGCGATTTTGAGGTGTACGGCAGTGCCGTTGACACCATACGGGCGGAATCCAAAGACTGTGCAGTAGGATCACTGAACAGGTCGAACGAATCCGGGATAAGTATCCGCATCCTTCAAGACGGTGCCATGGGATTCGCCTATGGACCGGAGGCCACTGCCGAACTTATTGATTCTGCCATGAGTTCTGCCCGGCATCAATTCAAGGATGAAAACAATCATATACCGCAGGGTAGAGATGCGTATGTCTCCATGGATCTTCTTGACAAGGCCATCTCCGAACTGCAGGCGGATGATTGTATAGAACGGGCCATATCGCTTGAAAAGAGCGCTCGGGATGCTGATGAGAGAATAAAACAGGTACGCAAGGCCTCCTTTTCACGGACTGTCGCGAACACGCATATCGTGAATTCCCATGGGGTGGACATATCCTCTAGTGCTTCTTTTGCTTCCGCATCCATTATGGTCATGGCAAAAGACAACGATGAAACCCAATCCGGATATGAGTTCGATCTGAGCCACCGGCTGGCAGGCATTGATGTGGAAAAGGTGGGAAAAGAGGCGGCCAAGAGGGCGACGGACATGCTCTTTGCCAGAAAGATACAGACCACGAAAATACCTGTTGTCTTTGACAATACGAGCACGGCACAGATGCTGGATTTTATCTCCGACGCATTCCTCGGCGAGAATGTCATAAAGGGTAAATCATATTTGAGGGATAAAGTTGAAAAACAGTGTTTCTCGACTATTATTACCCTAACGGATAATCCACTTGATATTCGATGCAGTGATGCGTGTCCTTATGATGGTGAAGGTGTCCCGTCTCAAGAGACGGTTCTTGTAAAAAATGGCACTGTTCTTGCTTTTATATACGATAGTTACTGGGGAAGAATAGCAGGGAGACCGTCTACCGGAAACTCTGTAAGGAGCGGGTATCGTTCCGTGCCATCTCTGGGTGTCCGCCATGTTTGCATGGAACCGGGGAAAGAGGATTTAGCGCAGAAGTTGGTTGGGTTAAAGCAAGCCTTGAAAATCACCGATATAATGGGTATGCATACAGCAAATCCGATAACAGGAGAATTTTCTGTCGGGGTAAACGGCATACTGCTCGAGGGTAATAATACGTTGTATCCTGTACGAGAAGCAGCTTTATCCGGGAATATCTATGAGATGTTCTCCCGGGTCATTGCCATAGGGAATGATGAGCGAGAGTTCGGCCATGTACTCTGTCCATCTATTCTCATCGACTCCATGGATATAAGTTCTCAGTAAAAGGGATGATATGAGATCACACTGGACCATACTGGTACTATCAAAGGAGAATAGGGGGGTCGGAAAATTCAAGATATCTCCTTTGTTTGTCCTGGTGGTATCATTGATTATTGCTGCAATTACAGGCTTTTCCGTTTATGCCGGCTACAAGCTCTATGTGTTGCGCTCAGATCTGGCACGTGTTGATCAGATTAAGGAGATAAACCGAGATCAGAGCAGACAGATCGAATTACTCTCTGAAAAGGTGGCAAGCCTCGATGGAGAGATGAGTATCTTGCGGAGTTTTAACAGGCACTTAAGCGGAATTGCAAAGGTCGATCTCAATACGCCTGAGGAGATTATCGGTGTCGGCGGCGGCGGGGCGGAATCTATAGGAACCGGCCAGAGCACGGAGGTGCTCACCGAAAAAATCCTTGCCCGGAAGCTTCACTCTCATATCAAACAGCTTGGAGATGATATATCCATAGAGAAAGACGTTGCCAGGGAACTTCTCGCGCAGATCGAGAGGCAGCGTTCCCTCATGGCCCATACCCCTGCGGCATGGCCCACCAGGGGATGGATTACTTCACATTTCGGCTGGCGAAACTCACCCTTTACCGGGAAAAAGGAGTTTCACAAGGGGGTTGATATCGCATCCAGAAAAGGCACCCCGATATATGCGCCTGCTGATGGTATCGTTACATCCTATTACAAAAACGGGGGTTACGGGAACTTTCTCGTGATCAATCACGGTTATGGGATCGTCACCAGATACGGGCACCTTTTGAAATCCAATGATATCCAGGTCGGGCAACGTGTACGCAAAGGCGACAAGATCGCATTTCTCGGCAATACAGGACGATCTACCGGGTCTCACGTTCATTATGAGGTCCTTGTAAACGGGATTCATGTGAACCCGCAAAGATACATGTTGAAATAGTATTTTCTATATTCTATTTTACAACTTAGCTTACCAAAAATTAAAGGATCGGTGAATCCGTATGTATAATTGGCTCGTCAAGATAGTAGGCAGTAAGAACGACCGGGATCTGAAGCGCATGAACCCGCTCGTTGAAAAGATTAACGGCCTTGAGGCGCAGTACAAGGCAAAAGATAATGACTCGCTCAGGGCTGTCACCCCGTATCTGAAAGAAAAACTTGAAGCCGGGGCAAGTCTCGATGATATTCTTCCTGATGCATTTGCTGCAGTTAGAGAGGCTTCGCAACGAACCCTGGGGATGCGGCCTTTCGATGTCCAGCTCTTGGGCGGGATCATCCTCCACCAGGGAAAGATCGCCGAGATGAAGACCGGTGAAGGAAAGACCCTGGTGGCCACCATGCCCGTGTACCTCAATGCACTGACAGGCAAGGGTGTTCATGTCGTCACGGTCAATGATTATCTTGCGAGACGCGACTCGGAATGGATGGGCAGGATCTATAACTTTCTCGGTCTCGATGTGGGGGTGATCGTTCACGGACTGGACGATATACAGAGAAAGGCAAGCTATCAGGCTGATATCACCTACGGCACCAACAATGAATTCGGCTTTGATTACCTGCGGGACAATATGAAATTCACCTTTGCGGATTATGTGCAGAGAGACTTTTATTATGCCATTGTCGACGAGGTGGATTCCATCCTCATCGACGAAGCACGGACCCCGCTCATCATATCCGGTCCTGCGGAAGATTCCACAGCGAAATACTATGAAGCAAACAACGCGATACTTCAACTCCTGAGGAGAAAGGATTCGGACAGCCTCTTTGCAAAGGATGAAAAGGCAAATACCGTGGTTTACACCGAAGAAGGTATCGAGGTGCTGCAGAGTATCCTTTCCAAGAACAACCTCTACGAACCAGCCGAGTTCGAGACCGTCCATCATCTCAACCAGGCGCTCAGGGCACATGCCCTGTTTACAAGAGACAAGGACTATGTGGTCAATGACGGTGAGGTTGTTATCGTGGATGAATTCACCGGCAGATTGATGCCGGGCAGGAGATATTCTGAGGGTCTCCACCAGGCCCTGGAGGCAAAAGAGGGGGTAAAAGTCGCGAACGAGAACCAGACCCTGGCCTCCATCACCTTCCAGAACTATTTCAGGATGTACGAAAAGCTCGCAGGCATGACCGGTACCGCTGAGACAGAGGCCATGGAGTTCAAGAACATTTATGGTCTCGATGTCATGGTGATACCGACGAATCAGCCCATGATCCGGATCGACAACTCCGATGTTATCTATAAGACGGAGAAAGAGAAATACCGCGCTGTGGTCAAACAGATCATCGAGTGTCACGAAAAGGGACAGCCTGTTCTGGTGGGAACGAGTTCCATCGAGAATTCGGAGAAGGTATCCAATCTTCTCAAGAAAAAGCGAATGCCTCACCATGTTCTCAATGCAAAACACCACGAACGGGAGGCAGAGATTGTAGCCCAGGCCGGCAGAAAAGGGGCCGTTACCATTGCAACGAATATGGCCGGTAGAGGAACGGATATCATGCTTGGGGGGAACCCCGATTTTCTTGCCAAACAGTTGTCAAACCAGGATGAGGAAAAATATCTGGAAGTCATCTCCAAGTTCAAGAATGAATGTGAGAATGAGCACAAAGAGGTGATTGGTGCCGGCGGACTGTTCATCCTTGGAACAGAAAGGCATGAAAGCAGGCGTATAGATAATCAGCTCAGGGGCCGGTCCGGAAGGCAGGGCGATCCCGGGGCGTCACGATTCTATTTGAGCCTGGAAGATGACCTGCTTCGCATATTCGGTTCAGAGCGCATCTCAGCCATCATGGACAGGCTTGGGGTCGGCGAGGATGAGCCCATAGAACACAAACTCATATCGAGAAGTATTGAAGGAGCGCAGAAAAAGGTCGAGGGAAGGAATTTCGAGATCAGGAAGCACCTTCTGGAATACGATGATGTCATGAACAAGCAGCGTGAAGTGATCTACACCAACCGGAGAAAGATCCTCTCCGAGGAAAATCTGCGCGGCTTTGTCGAAGACATGATCGATGAACTCCTTGACGAAGTCATCGAGGTCTATGTGCCAGGCAAGGCACCGGTAAGCGAATGGGATATGGAAGGGCTTAAAGGCTGGCTGAGAAACACCTTTGATATTCAGCTTGCCTTCACCCCTGAAAAGGGAGACTCTCTGGCGACGCTCACGGATGCAGTGCGGGCAGAGATAATCGAGCGATATAACGAAAGGGAAGAAGAGTTCACCCCTGACATCATGAGGATCGTTGAGAGACAGGTACTGCTGCTCACCCTGGATAATTTCTGGAAGGACCATCTCCTGTCCATGGACCACCTCAAAGACGGTATCAGTCTGAGGGGCTACGGTCAGAAGAATCCCCTGCGGGAGTACCAGCGGGAGGGATTTGACATGTTCGTGGGTACGCTCTCGAGGATCAGAGAACTCTCGCTTGAGAGGCTCTTCAAGATCCAGGTCCAGCGTCAGGAAGACGTGGATCACATCTCGAACAGGGAGCGGAAGCAGCGGATGCAGCTTGGCAGGGGCCCTTCACCGGAAAAACCATCCACCGTGAGGAGGCAGGGAAAGAAAGTGGGCAGAAACGATCCCTGCCCGTGCGGATCAGGCAAGAAATATAAGCAATGTTGCGGGAGTGCTGAATGATACCACAAGGATTTACCTTCTCGGCAACGAATGCCGGAGTCAAGTCGACTGAGAATAAGGGTCTGGATCTCGGACTGATCTTCTGCGACCGCCCTGCAGCAGTTGCCGGTGTTTTCACAACAAACCGGATAAAGGCAGCACCCGTGCTCATCGGCATGGACATAGTCAAAACCGGGAGGGCCCGAGGCATCATCACCAATTCCGGGAATGCAAACGCCTGCACCGGCAATAAGGGAATCGAGGATGCGAAGGCCATAAACAGGGCTGCGGCGGCAGGGCTCGGAGTAGGGGGGGACGAGATTATCCCCTTGTCCACCGGGGTAATCGGCGTTCACATGCCGGTAAAGAGAATACTCGATAAGCTGGAACAACTCAGGGCGGGGCTTGGTGATGATGTAGGGGCGTTCGCGCGTTCCATCATGACCACCGACACTGTTCCCAAGGTGGTCTCCAGGCAGGCAGGCAAAGCCCGTGTACTGGGCATTGCAAAAGGGGCCGGGATGATAGCACCTGATATGGCCACGACCCTCGCCGTTGTGATGACCGATGCCCGTGTAGAAAGTCAAGTGCTCGATAATATTATTAAAAAAGCAATAAAACACACCTTCAACGCCATTACCATAGATGGTGACACCTCGACAAATGATACGCTGATCGCCCTTGCTTCCGGCTATGTAGATGAAAATATAGATGAAATTGACCAGGCTATAACAGAAGTCATCCATGAGCTTGCCTTGATGATTATAAGGGACGGAGAAGGGGCAACAAAATTCGTCAAGATCGAGGTTAAGGGCGCAGGCACTGAGGACGACGCCAGGACTGTGGCCATGTGTATAGCAAACTCACTGCTGGTGAAGACCGCGTTGTTCGGGTGTGATCCGAACTGGGGGAGGATCATTGCAGCCATAGGCTACAGCGGTGTGCAGATACAACCAGAACAGATAGATATCATGATAAGCGGGTATCATGTCGTGGGGTCGGGATCAGAGGCACAAGGTTTTAATGAAGATACCTTGCATGAACTCTTAAAGGAGAAGGAGATCTCCATTGATGTTTCTCTTGGTGACGGACCGGGAAAATTTTGTGCGTACACCACCGACCTGTCCTATAAATACGTCGAGATAAATTCGGAATACCGCACCTGATAAATCAGCAATCTCTCATCAAGGGATTTGTCCCTATCTATTTCGCCGATAATATATGTTATGTTAAATAATAGATCCCGGAATTCTATCCACTGATAAGGCGCCCTCTTCAGATGGCTCGTTGGATTATGAAACGCCCTTTGATTCGTTTTGTGGAAATAGCTTTATCTGGAATTGAATGTTTTGATCACACAATGTAAGGCAAAGAGTTGGTTGAACTTGTTCTGAGGTAAAAAATAACATACCTGCTCTTCATATGCAGATAATACCCGCCCTGTTCTCTTTTTGGATGTATAAAACCCTTCACCTCTTCTATGAAATGCAATGTGGGGCAAATGGTGAAGACTTTTTTTACAGAGGTTCTAACAAGCTGAAAATAAATATGATATTAGATGGTATTTGGGGCTTGGGAGAGATTTTTGGAGTTTCTGCACACCATAAAGGCTTGAAGTGCAGAAACTCCAGATGATCTGTTATGAATAGGGACTAGATCGATCCCTCGATGGAGCGTTCAATGATCTCATCCACCAGGGCTTGCACCTTCGCAGGCAGTCCTTCGATCTTGAGATCGAGGAACCCGCGGATGATGAGTGAGCGGGCCTGTTCTTCGGTAAGTCCCCTGGTCATGAGGTAGCTCAGTTCTTTGGATGATATCTTTCCCACAGCGGCCTCGTGTGAGAGATTGATATCAGGGTGTTCTCCCCTGAGCTCGGGGATCGAGTGAATGACGCCGTTTTCATCAAGGAGCAGCCCGCTGCATTCCATGTGTCCGATGGTGCCGGGTACATTGCCTGAGAGCATCTGCCGTGATATCACGGTCCCGCCTTCTGAGACGACCCTGCTGATGATCTCTCCGCCAGCATCTTCTCCTGCCAGGACTGCCATTGCCCCCGTATCGAAGTATGCGCCCTGCCTTGCAAAAATAATTGAATAAAAACGAGCAGATGCGCCCCTCTCGACATAGGCGACGGGGTATGAAACGATCTTTTTCACCGTAGTCATGGCCACGTAGTTGGAGATGTAACGCGCCTCCTCGCCGACCTGCACTGCGCCGACCGGAAACACCTCGATCTCGTTGCCCCAGTTGTGCAGCATGGTGTATCCCAGGTGCGATCCCTTTCCCAGGTATGTCTCGGTGATCCCGATATGGGTGCCCTTGTGGTTGTGAGCGGCGGTGGTGCATCCGTTCACGATATTGAGTTCCGCACCGTCACACAGCTCGATAATATTGTGGATGAGCTGAGTGGAACCGTGGGTGCCGAAGAGAAATGCGGCTTGAAGAGGCTCTTCGATCTTGACCCCCTCTTCCACCCGTACATAATATCCTACCGGGTCTGCCTGGGAGGCCATCTTGGTGAATTCATTCTTGTCGGCGCTTACCAGATTGAAGAAAAGTTTCTCGCGTACGTGAGGATATATTTCAAATGCTTGGGCAAGCGGGATGACCTGCAGGCCTTCTATCTTGCTTGACTGGTTGAGTATCGTGTGGTCGAGGACCATGAAATTGCCGCAGCTGGCAATATCTGAATCATATCCGATATCGATCAGGCGTTGTGAGTCTATGGATGGTATATTCATTATTCATCACCTGTAATGATCTCTTGAAATTTGTCTGCGAAACAGCTTGCACAATTCTTGTAGCCATCCTGCTTGATCTCTTCAAAGATCTCGCCGGGGGCACCGCAGCCAAGCACGTGGCCATCCATGATCACAAATGCGATGTCAGCCTTGATATAATCAAGGATAAACCCGGTGTGCGTAATGATTATTGCAGACTTGGAACGTTTTGAGATCGGTTTGTCCTTTTCCAGCATAATCCTCACTGCTTGTGCAATAACCGATATGTTTTCGATATCCACACCCGATTCCGGCTCGTCAAAGAGCATGAGGTCTGGGTTCTGGAGCATGAGCTGGAGAACCTCGGAACGTTTCCTCTCGCCGCCTGAGAAGCCAACGTTCACATCCCTGCACAAATGGTTTGTGAGGTTCAGTGATTCTGCCCGTGAGGCGATAAGATCAGAATCGTTGCTGAGGTTGTCCAGCAGAGTCTGCAGGCGAACCCCTTTGATGGCCGGTGGATACTGGTATGAAAGCCCGATACCCAGCCGGGAGCGCTCGTCTATGGAGAGCTTTGTTAGATCCTGACCTTTGAAGGTGATCGATCCCTTGGTGATCTCATATCCGGGGAGACCCGCTAATGTGCCAAGGAGCGTACTCTTGCCGGAACCGTTCGGTCCGAAAATGATTGCTGTCCTGCCGGCATCCAGGGAGAGATTTATCCCTTTGATGATTTCTTTGCCGCCGACGGATACATGCAGATTTTGAATCTCAAGGAAACCCATATGACTATCTCCGTTGTCTGTACTTTATGTGAAAACCAAGCCCTTGTATCATCAAAAAACGCGCAAATGTCAAGGAAACACATGAGACAAACACGATATACTAATTAAATCAATAATATCAGATGGTTAAAAAGGTATAACACCTGCTGTCAGACAACCGACGGATAATAAAAAGGAAAAAAGGGGTGCATACCGCGGTAGAATGATCGCCTCAGCCCTTCCCTCCTGGTTTTCAAAGAAAGCAAATAACATATGATCATCTGATCACATAAGAATTGAATCATAATATCGAAAAGATATGAGAGATAAAACGCCGCAGTCATCAGCGGCGTCTGGTTATTCGATGGCCTGTTCCATTGCGCTCCAGGAGAACTTCTTTGCGAGGTTCAATGCCTCCTGGTAGTCCATTTTCTCATATGAGAGCACAAAGACTCCGGTCGTACTCTTCGTGTTGAGCAATACCACTACTCCACCCGTATTCTCCTGTTTGTCATGATTGATCCCGATATGGTATCCGGATTCCTCGAGGCTCTTTGCCAGCACCTCGGGAGTTTCTATGGTGTATCCTGTTGAAAACGGGGCCCACGTACCCTGTGCAGCGCCGCCCACAATGATCTGGGCGCTGATGGTCTGGCCGTCTTTTTCATACTCGCGAACTGCATCGACCATATCTCCCATGGGGCCGCTCATATTCATGCCGGTGGCTTCTTCGGCCTCCCAGCCATCGAGGTCAATAAGAAGTTTTGTGAGTTCTGCATAACCGGGCATCTGAGCATACGCAGGAACGAGGAAAGAGAGGAACACGATGATAATCCAAAGAGCAGCTGCATGTCTTTTCATGGTAATTACTCCCAACCGTTCTGATTTCATTCATGAATCGTTATAGGTCAATTATACGACGGGTTCAATATGAATCATACGTGCAAAACGTTGACTTCTTGTTTGACTCCCTATAGCCTGTAAATATTTGGGAAAGAGAGCGTGGTCATGCTATGGTGTTAGGGACAAAGGACATGAGTGAACGATCATGGGAATAATACACGTTCTGCCGCAGGATCTCATCAACCAGATAGCTGCCGGTGAGGTGATCGAGCGTCCTGCATCGGTGGTAAAGGAACTGGTGGAGAATGCCCTCGATGCAGGGGCGGAGACGATCTCCATAGAGGTCGAAGGCGGAGGCATCGATCTCATACGGGTTGCCGACAACGGACGCGGCATGACAGCCGAAGACATCGAACTGGCGGTCCTTCGTCATGCGACGAGCAAGATAAAAGAACCCGGCGACCTTTTTGCCATACACACGCTGGGCTTCAGGGGAGAGGCACTTCCCAGCATTGTTTCGGTCAGCAATACCACCATTTCCTCCTGTACCGCGCTGTCATCAAAGGGCTGGATGGTGTCACTGAACGCAGGAACCGTAAAGGAGAAAAGACCCAAGGGTATGCCTGCAGGCACCATAGTGGAGGTAAAGGACCTCTTTTTCAACACCCCGGCACGGAAAAAGTTCCTGAAGACCTCTGCCACAGAGCAGCGGCATATCATCGATACCGTATCACGCTATGCCATAGCCTACCCTGACAGGCGATTTCTCCTGAGAGTAAGCGGCAGGAACGTTTTGAACCTCAGGGAAGGATCCACTCTCGAAGAGCGTGTAAAGGCCATATTCGGCAAGACGTTCGGAGGCAAGCTCAAAAGCTTCTCCCGTGAAGGTCATGCCACAGGTGTGCACGGCATCGTTGCCTCCCCCGACGAGACGCGGCCGAACCGGTCGGGCATCTATACCTATGTGAACAACAGGTCTGTGAAAGACCAGGTCCTGTCTTCGGCAATCATCGAGGGGTATAGAGGCATGCTCATGAAAAAGCGGTATCCTCACGCCATCGTTTTTATCGATATAGATCCCACACTGGTGGATGTCAATGTTCACCCGGCCAAGGCCGAGGTCCGGTTTCAGAACTCCTCGGCCGTGTTCGGCATGGTGGCAAAGGCCATACGGGAAACTCTTGTTGCCCCGCAGCAGAAACCGGCAGCAGTGACTGATCACAAGACCGGACCCTGCCTGGTTGAAGAGACCCCTGTCAAGCCGTATACGAGCCGGAACGAACAATGGCCCAGGACAGAGCCGGTTTTTCAGGCAGGCCTTTTCGAAGAGACAAAGACCACCTATTCGGACAAGCGTATGATCGGCACATTCCTCTCCACCTATCTGCTGCTGGAAGATCACTCGGCGCTGTACATATTAGACCAGCATGCTGCACATGAACGTATAACCTATGAAAAACTAAAAGGAATCTACACAAATGCAACCATGAATTCACAGATGCTCCTCACGCCGGCGATTCTTGAACTCACCCCTGTGGAGTACGGTGCGTTTGAAGAAATAGCCGGGTATTTAGAGCAGATCGGCATCGAGGTGAGCCCGTTCGGTGAGAACACGCTGGCCATACGGTCCATACCCACAGTACTTGACAAGGGGGATATGACAGGGATCATACTTGAACTCATCAACGGGGTGCTGCAGGGGAACCTGAGCAAGGGCGACTACCTGCATGATATCCTCGCCACCATAGCCTGCCATGCAAGTGTGCGGGCAGGACAGAGCCTGTCCGGCGCCGAGGCGGCGGCACTGCTCAGAGATCTCGATGAAATAGGCTCTCCCCTGACATGTCCCCATGGGAGACCTTTGAGCAAGAAGATCTCCTTAGATGAGATAGAACGGTGGATAAAAAGACGCCCCTGATCGTCATTACAGGCCCCACCGGCTCCGGCAAGACAGGACTTGTCCTGGAACTGTGCCGTACCTGGCCCATAGAGGTCATCTCTGCCGATTCCATGCAGATCTACCGGTATATGGACATTGCCACGGCAAAACCAACCGGGATGGAACAGTCTCTCCTGCCCCATCACCTCATAGATATCGTAGATCCTGATGAAGAGTACAATGCCGGGATGTTTGCAGTCCAGGCCGGGCAGAAGATCTCTCAGGTACTTTCACGGGGCGGCGTGCCAGTGGTTGTCGGCGGTACGGGGTTGTATATAAAATCCCTGATATACGGTTTGATACCTGCACCGCCCAGGTCACAGGAGCTCCGCGACTGTCTTGCTTCTCTCAGGGAAAGGAAAGGGACAGCGTATCTCTGGCACATGCTTGACAGGATCGATCCTGTCTCTGCCGCAAAGATAACCGACAATGATTTCGCCAGGATCGTCCGTTACCTGGAGATCGTCTTTACCACCGGGCTGAGGCCAAGCTCCCTCCACGAAGAACACGGATTTGCCACTCCGTTGTATGATGCGCGGATCGTCTGCATCATGCCGGAGCGGCAACAGCTCTACCAAGCTATTGACAATCGTGTGCACCGCATGATGGAGTCCGGTCTTGTGACCGAGACGCAGAATCTCCTGGCATTGGGCTATGATTCCTCTCTCAGATCCATGCAGACCCTTGCATACAAGCATGTGCTGGGATACCTGAATTCGGACATCAGCCTGGATGATGCCATATCGCAGATTCAGCGTGACACGAGGCGCTATGCAAAACGCCAGATCACCTGGATAAGGGGCCATAATGATCCGTCCTCCTACTGCGAGGCCGATGATGCCGGCAGGCTCATCTCAAGGTGGATCGAGGAAATTCACCAATAATATAGGCTGTAGGCTAATTATGTGAAAATAGAATCCAGTATCCAGAATTCAGAATCCAGAATAAAAATCTCAAGACATTCAAGCATGTAGCTAAAACAGACCGGATATTTTATTATCCTTCGTTGTGGCCGGAAGGACATGCCCGTTAGAGTCTTAGCAAACGATAAAAAGATAATAGGCTGGAGATAAAAAAATTGACTTAGCGGTGACCCCAGACCTGACAGCCTTCAGACTATAGCCTAAAAAGCTCTGTCAACAGCCTATCTCTCTAAGTAGTTATGCCATTTTCATATATTGCAAAACTCGCTTTATATGATAAGGAATATCTCGTGATTCACAATACAAAACGTTATTTTGAAAAACGAATACGAAAGAAAACAGGCTCCGCAATACACGATTATTCTATGATCGAACAGGGAGACAAGGTTCTTGTCGCCGTCTCAGGCGGGAAGGACTCCATTGTGCTTCTCAAGGTGCTCTCTGACCTGCATAAAGCAGCACCTGTTGAATTCGAGATCATCCCTGTGCATATAGCGACGGGTTTTGAAGAGGACTTTTCCCGTATAGCAGACTGGGTCAGAGATACCCTTCATCTCGATATCCAGGTTGTGGATTCCAGGATCTCCGAGATCCTCAAAGAGGCCTCAGACCCGGAAAAAAGCCCATGCGCACTGTGTTCCCGGCTCCGCAGGGGATGCCTCTATGCACTGGCCGGCGAGATCGGCGCATCTTCCATTGCCCTGGGCCACCATCTGGATGATATCATCGAGACGTTTTTCCTCAGGTGCCTCTATACCGGTCAGATCGGTTCGATGGCGCCGTCACGGTATTCAAACGACGGAAAGAACAGGGTGATACGGCCTCTGGCATACTGCACGGACGAACTGGTGTGTTCGTACTTCAGGTATCTGGACATCGAGCCGGTGACCAATTCGTGCGCGATCGTCCCGGACGGGAAGAGAGAGCTGGTCCGCAACTATCTGAAAATGATGGAAAAGGACAGCCCTGAAGTGAAGTATTCGATTTTCGCTTCACTCGGTAATATCGATATGAAAAGCCTGTGCCTCAAGGAGAAGACATATGCGCATCCTCATTGATCCCGTGAAACCCAAGCCCAGGGCGGTCAAACGAGTTGCCGAGATCCTCTCGGACGGGGGGATCATTGTATACCCCACGGATACGGTCTATGGTCTGGGGTGCTCCATCACGAACAAGAAGGGGATAGACAAGATAAACACCATCAAGGCATCTATCAAGCCCAGGAGCATCATGTTCTCCGATATCAAGAGCATCAGCAAGTATGCAAAGGTGTCGAACGAGGCCTTCCGGCTCATGAAAACCCT
Organism: Thermodesulfobacteriota bacterium; assembly: GCA_036825155.1. Lineage (GTDB taxonomy): Bacteria > Desulfobacterota > Desulfomonilia > UBA1062 > UBA1062 > DSAD01. The sequence goes on from DAISYU010000022.1 coordinate 26,991, forward strand.
GCTGCCGGGGCCGTATACCATCGTGCTGCCTGCAACGAGACTGGTTCCGCGCCTGCTGCAGTCCAACCGCAAATCCATCGGCGTGCGCATACCGGACCACTGGTTCTGCCAGGCTATTGTCGATGAGATCGGTGAGCCGATCATAACCACGAGCGTTCCCCTCTCCCATGAACGGCTCCATATAGACCCCCTGGAGATTGAGGCGGACCTCGGACACATGGTGGATGCCATCGTCGACAGCGGGATTCTTCCAGACATCCCGTCCACCATGATCTCTCTGGAGACCGATACGCTCCAGGTGATCCGTGAGGGGCTGGGACCCGTGGATATACTGGGATGATCTCAGATAAAAAGGATGGTTATCCATGAAAAAGATGCTGATCAATGCAATTCATCCTGAAGAGATCAGGGTTGCGGTGGTTGAGAACAATATCTTGAAGGAACTCCACATAGAGAGCGCTCTAAAGGAACAACTCAGGGGGAACGTGTTCAGGGGGAAGATCTCCAAGGTGGAGAAGAGCCTCGATGCTGTTTTTGTGGACTATGGCAGGGAAAAGCACGGTCTGCTGCCCATCGGCGATATCAATCCTGCGTTTATCCCGGGGGCACAGCCGGAGAAAGATCGTAAGTCCTTACTCAGAAAAGGACTCGAGATCCCTGTGCAGGTAAGCAGGGAGGAGAAGTCGTCCAAGGGTGCCCTGCTCACCATGAACCTGTCGATCCCCGGACGATACATGGTGCTCATACCGAGACAGGAACTTGCCGGGATATCCAGGAAGATCGAGGATGAGGTCCAGCGCAAGCGCCTCAAGGATATTATCAAGCAGCTCAAGCTCCCGAACGATATGGGTCTTATCGTGAGAACAGCCGGGATGGACAAGACAAAGGCCGAGCTCTCCAAGGATATCAATTATCTCATACGGCTCTGGAAGAGCATGGAACTCCAGTTTCTCAAGGCCCCCTGCCCTTCGATGATCTACCGGGAAGGCGATATCATTATCCGGTCCATCAGGGATTATTTCACAACCGATATGACTGAGATCCTTATCGATGAGGAAGAGACGTATAAACGGGCCACTATCTTCATGAAGAGCGTCATGCCCAGGTATAAGAGCCGTATCAAGTACTATAAGCAGGCCAAGCCCCTGTTCACGAAATACGACCTCGAACAGCAGATAAAGGGCATCTACGACAAGAAGGTGAAACTGAAATCAGGCGGCACCATCGTTATCGAACCCACAGAGGCCATGGTGGTCATAGATGTGAATTCCGGGCAGTCCAGGAGCAGCACGAATATCGAGGACACGGCGTTCTCCACGAACATGGAGGCAGCCTCGGAGATAGCCAGACAGCTGGTGCTGCGGGACATAGGAGGCCTTGTGGTGATCGACTTTATCGACATGCGGACCAAAGAGCACATCCGCAAGGTGGAAAAGGCGCTCAAAGACGGGCTCAAGGAAGACCGCGCTCATCTTGTTATCGGGAAGATATCGAAATTCGGCATCATGGAGCTCTCTAGGGAAAAACTCTCGTCAACGCTGCTCGAAAAAAGCTATGTCTCCTGTCCGGAGTGCGACGGCACCGGCATGGTGCGGTCCGTTGAGTCATCAGCATTCATGGCTCTTCGGGAGATCCAGCTCTATATCAATAGACACAAATCCAAGAGTATCCGTGTAGGTCTGCCTAAAGACGTGGCGCTCTACCTGCTCAACCAGCAGAGAAAATACCTTGTCCGCCTTGAGCAGGAGTTCTCCACCGAGATCGGCATCTATACCCTGGAAGGGCTCAGGCACGGTCAGATCCAGATAGACCAGCAGGAACAGATGTCATTCTAACCGTATTCTCCGGCATTAGACCGATTGACCTACGGTAAGTCATTTTCTGCATAATTAGTCTTGAAGAATGTTGCCAAAGATCGGATAATGCCCGTGTAATCGGCCGGGGTTGTCAGTCAGTTCCTGCTCCCCTTTAAGAGACAGGGTGCCCTACTGCCTTAGTGAACAGTACCATTACACCAACGATGCGACACGCTCTCCAGGAGGGGAGGAACGATGAACAACACGAAGTTGTGGACAAAAGATTTTGTCCTCATTTCATTGACAAACTTTTTTATCGCGCTTCCTTTTTATCTGTTAATGACCACAGTGGCCGTTTATGTCATTGAGAGGTTCAATGCCACACAGAGTCTGGCCGGTCTTGCTGCTGGTATATTCGTCATCGGTGCGCTCATCTCACGCCTTCTGGCGGGCAAATACATGGAAATAATCGGACGGAAGAAACTTTTGTGCACAAGCCTGGTTCTGTTTCTGCTCTCCACGCTGTTGTACTTCCCGGTGGACAGTCTGAACCTGCTGCTGGTGGTCCGCTTTATACATGGAATTGCCTTCGGAGTTTCCACCACGATAGTGTCAACCGCGGTAATGGATGTCATTCCTCCTGAGCGCCGCGGAGAGGGAACGGGTTACTATTCATTGAGCATGACACTGGCAACGGCAATTGGGCCTTTCCTGGGGCTCATTATCATCCAGCATGCAGATTACACTATGATATTCGTTGCCTGCGCTCTTTTTTCCGCGATCAGTATCATCATTACGATAATTACACGGATTCCTGAAGCACAGATAACAAAAGAGCAGATTGCAGCGATAAAGAGATTCAGGCTGCAGGAACTCTTTGAAAAGAGCGCTGTTCCCCTTTCGACCATCATTCTCATCACGATCGTGGGCTTCTCGGGGATCGTGTCTTTCCTGAATGCGTATGCAATAAGCATTCATTTGACCACTGCTGCGAGTTTCTTCTTCATTGTATATTCGGTATCCATTCTGATTTCACGGCCATTCACCGGGCGGCTGCTGGATATCAAAGGGGACAACACGGTCATGTACCCAGCCCTGCTGATCTTCGCATCGAGCCTGGCGATACTGTCCCAGGCCGGCCACGGGTCTGCCCTTCTGGTGGCCGGGGGACTGGCCGGTCTCGGCTTCGGTACTTTCATGTCGTGCGGCCAGGCCATTATCATAAAAGGATCGCCCAAACACCGGATCGGCCTCGCCACCTCGACATTTTTCTTTTTCATGGATACGGGGATGGGAATCGGCCCTTACCTTGTGGGCAGCATCATCCCCATGGCCGGCTTTCGGGGCATGTACATGACGCTGGCCGCCGTTGTATTCATCTGTGTGTTTCTCTACTATTTCATGCATGGAAAGCAGGCTGGTAAAGAATCCCTACAGACCGCAATGGTTTCCCTTCCGGATAGCGAGAGTCAACAGTAGATCTGACCCTCCTATCCTCCGTAGTATTTCGAGATCACTCCAGTTATACCGGTGCTATGCGCCGTGAAGTCATCAAGCAACTGCAGCAGTCCGTTCAGAATGAATGTGAACTTCACCTCGGAATGAGAGAATCCAATGGCTGATCTCGTCTCGATGTTCTCGATGATCCTGTCTGCGGCCAGTTCCGGCGGCCTGGGCTTCGCACCGAGGCCGAAAGTGGGACTTGCATCAAACATGTCATTGACCACAGGCTTCTGTGTTGCCCGTTTCATCATGTCCGTATCGATATTGCCGAAATACACGGCGCCCGCAGTCGTTCCCGTTCCTGCAAGTTCCATCCTGAGCGAGCGCATCAGTGATGCCACGCATGCTTTTGATGCGCCGTACGCTGCACTGAGCGGCCACGGGACCAGCGCTGAAACGGAAGAGACCGCAACGATGTGCCCCTTTCTCTTCATCACATGCACCAAAGCGGGCCTGATCGCGCGGTATACACCGAAGATATTCACCTCGAGCACCCTCTCAAAATCCTGTTCAGGCATGATCCAGACAGGGTCGATCTTTTCGATTCCCGCATTTGCAACGACCACATCCATGCCACCGAACCGCTCGACTGCCATCTCTACAATCTCCTGCATACCCTTGGCATCAGTCACGTCGCAGGCTGCAACAAGCGATCCTTCACCGAGCTCTTTCGAAAGCATGTCAAGGGCATCCGATGCGAGGTCAACGCACACAGGGATGCCTCCTTTTGCCCTTATCTTTCTGGCAACAGCTAGCCCGATGCCGTGGGCTGCTCCGGTAATCAGCACAACACGGCCAGAGATACCGTACTTCTTTTTCGAGGAAAACATACAAGCCTCCCTTATTTTATTTTCATGAAAGGCTGTTGTTCAAGAACGTGATCTGATCAGCTACTGTCTGCTTGAATCGCGGCTCCACATACACATCGAAGTGGCCGCACTTGTAGATGATGAGCTGGCTTTTCTCTGCTTTCAGTGCTGCCCTGATTGCCGGACGAACAGGCGTGGTAAGGTCACCGGAAGCAGCCTGGACGAGCCATGGCATGTTCATTTTTCCGGCGAGTCGCCCCGGCGAATAAAGCCCAACAGACAGGAAAATTCTGGCTGCCACATTCTCATTGGGCTCGAATCCTTCGGGATAGAGCTTTTTGATCCCTTCCTTTGCATCGGGTGCTGTCATGGCTGCCAGTTCGCCGGGCAGGCCTGCGGCAGGGACGTAGAATGGGCTGCGCCCGAGGAGCATTCGAAAAACATCGCGCCATGCAGCTCGTGACAGGCGCATACTCTGAACAGGACCGCTTGCAATTACTGTGGCAGGACCGCTCAAGTGCGGTACCTGGGATATGACCGCAGCAATGCGTTTATCCTTGACGGCAACGGGAACCACGTGCCCGCCGCTGAACGAAGTGCCCCATAGGACAATCCTGTCGGGATCGACCCCGGGAAGGCTCCTGGCGAACCTGATGGCGGCATGCCAGTCCTGGTGCTGTTTCTTTATGTCGAGTATCTGCCGAGGCTCGCCCTCGCTTTCGCCAAAATGCCGGTAGTCAAAGACCAGTGCATGGTATCCGGCCTCGGCGAAAGCCTCGGCATAGGCATCCAGGCGCAACTCCTTGACACCGGAAAAGCCATGGGCAAGGACAACGCAGTAGGCCCTATCTTTACCCTGCGCCCGGTAAAACCAGCCGGAACACGTAAGGCCTTCTGATAGGAATTGAATGTTCTGTCTTTCAGCCATGAGACATCCCCTCCTCTTTTAAAAATCATCTGACATCAAATATTTTCAATTCATAACAGATCTCTCTGAATTCTAAAATATATATTGGCATAATTCATTCCATTTCCATGAATTGTGATTGACTGCATATAGACGACTGGTCTATTATCGTCCTATGGCAAAAGATTCCACAAGGCAATCCATAATAAGACATGGTGCCTTCCTGGTGCATTCCAAGGGATATAACAACACCGGGCTCTCCGATATCCTCAAGGCGGCAGGGGTTCCCAAGGGTTCGTTCTACTTCTATTTCAAGAGCAAGGATGATTTCGGCCTGGCACTTGTGGACTATTACTGGGAATTTATCCAGCGCATGGCCGAAACGTATTGTTCTGACAGCAGCATACCTCCCCTGGAGAGACTTGCAGGTTTTATGGATGCCTATCATGGCCTCTTTGAAACCATGGAACTCAGAGGTGGCTGTCCCATAGGCAATCTCATGCAGGAGATGAGTGATCTGAGTGAGGATTTCAGGGACAAGGTCGGAGATGTCTATTCACGCATGAAGGGGTTTATCGCACAATTGCTGGAGGATGCATGTGAGAGGGGGGATATCTCTGCATTCGTTGAGCCGGAAAGCACTGCCCAGTTTATTCTCAACAGCTGGGAAGGTGCAATCATGCACATGAAGCTCAGCAAAAGCAAAGAACCGTTGGAGTTGTTCAAGCAGATGGTCTTCGAACGGATATTAAAATAATACAGTTGGGAGGGGTTTATATGGGTCAGTGGCATAAGACAGGATGTGTGCTGTGTCCACAGAACTGCGGCCTGGAGGTCGAGGTGGAAAACAACCGCATCGTGAAGGTGAAAGGGGACAAGAGCAATGCCCGCAGTGAAGGGTATGTCTGCCGGAAGGGGATGAACATCGCCTACCACCAGCATAACGCAGACCGTCTGAAGTATCCCCTGAAAAGGGTCGGAGACAAATTCGAACGGATCTCCTGGGATCAGGCCATTGACGAGATTGCCGGGAAGCTGAGATCCATCGTGGATACCTACGGCCCGCGCAGCTTTGCATACATGGGTGGCGGAGGCCAGGGATGCCACTTCGAGGCGGCCTTCGGGGTCCGTCTGATGCGGGGCCTGGGTTCGCGCTACCATTACAGCGCCCTGACCCAGGAATTCTCCGGCATGTTCTGGGTATTCGGCCGGATGTTTGGCCGCCAGCCCGTCTTCCCGGAAATTGATGCGGAGGAGACAGACTATCTCCTGACCTTCGGATGGAACGGCATGCAAAGCCACCAGATACCCCAGGCCCCGAAACAGCTCAGGAGGATTTCCAAGGATCCGGACAAGCTTCTCGTGGTCATCGATCCGCGCCTTTCCGAGACAGCCAGGATAGCCAATGTCCATATGCGCATTCGTCCGGGCACGGATGCACTCCTCATGCGGGCCATGATCGCCATTATACTCCAGGAAGGATGGGAGAACCGCGACTATATCGAGAAACACACGTCCGGTCTTGAAACCGTAAGGGACCTGTTCATGGACTTCGATGCCCGCTCCGCTGTTAAAACCTGCAACCTCGATTATGAGCAGGTCCGTGAAATCTGTCGCCAGTTTGCCACACGGAAATCATGTTTGCGGTATGACCTGGGTCTCCTGATGAACCGTCACAGCGCCGTTTCGTCACACCTGGCCATAACGCTTCTGGCAATCTGCGGGCGGATCGGTGTCCGTGGGGGCAATGTCTTCCATGGTGTGTTGATGCCCCTGGGGACCCACTCGGATGAACGGGATCCCAAGGCCTGGCGCACCGTGGCTACGGATTTCCCCCCTGTTATGGGGTGTTACCCGCCCAACGCCATGCCGGAGGAGATCCTCTCCGATCATCCCGAGCGCCTCCGGGCGGTCTACGTGTCCGGGGCGCATCCCTTAAGGTCCTACGCGGACACGACAGCCTATGAGAACGCCTTCAAGCGCCTGGACCTTCTGGTGACGGCGGAACTGGCCATGACAGAAACGGCAGCGCTGTCCCATTACGTCCTGCCGTCCCGGTCGGGCTATGAATCCTGGGACGGAACATTCTTTCCCATGACCTTTCCCGGTATCTTTTTCCAGATGCGGCGCCCCATCATCGAACCTGAGGGGGAACCGCTGGAACTGGGAGAGATACATCTGCGCCTGGCGGACAAGCTGGGCCTGATCCCGCCTATCCCCGAAAACCTGTATACAGCGGCTGAAGAGAGCCATGAGGCCTTTGGTGCCGCCCTCATGGAGTACGCCATGACCGAGCCGGCCGCCATGGGCGCCATGCCGTTCATCCTCGGCAAGACCCTTGGTAAGGCCATGGGCTCAGTACATCTTGCCGCCCTGTGGGGCATGATGCAGACCGTGCCCAAGTCTTTCCGCAAGAATGCCGCCCGTGCAGGCTTTACACCGGGCATAGCCATGGGTGAGGAGCTGTTTGGCAAGGTCATAGACCATCCCGAGGGGCTCTGGGTCGGCCAGGTGGATCCGGAGGAGAACCTCGCCAATGTCAGGACAGAGGACGGGAAGATCAACCTCGTGATCCCGGAACTCAGGGCCGAGCTGGAAAGCCTTGACCCGGAGCACGAAGAGGCTGCCCTGGCCCCGGACCCCGAGTACCCCTTCGTGCTTATGGCCGGCAGGCACTTCAACATGAACGCGAACACGCTGATGCGCAACCCTGCCTGGAACGATGGAAAGCGCGACTGTACCTGCATGATGCACAGCGAGGATGCACAATCGCTGGGGATCTTAGACGGTCAGATGGTGCGTGTGACAACCGAGGCCGGCTCCGCCGAGATCGAAGTGGAAGTGACGGAGATGGCCCACAAGGGCCACGTAGTCATTCCCCACGGTTTCGGCATGATCTATGACGGCAAGGCCTACGGGGTGAACGTGAACCGCCTGACGAAGAACACGAACCGGGACTGGATAGGTACGCCCATGCACCGGTATGTGCTCTGCAGGATCGAGAAGGTATGATTGTATACCGGGTGTCGGTATCTTCACCGATGCCCGGTGTCCCTGGGGAGTATCACTCCGGGGATTGTTGAGAGGGTGCTGTTTATTATGAAGAGAATAGCTGTTCTGCTCGTTACCCTTGTGTTTTTTATAACGACTGAACCATGTGCGCAGGACAGGCTTCTCGTAGCTGTGGCTGCAAATTTCATTGAACCGTTCAAGGAGATAACCGCCCTTTTTGAGGCAAAGACCCTTGTACACGTCGAGCCGACATTCTCTTCTACCGGCAAGCTCTATGCACAGATTATCGCAGGAGCACCCTATGACCTCTTCCTTTCAGCCGATGAAAAGCGCCCTGCAGAGCTCTTTCAGAGAGGCCAGGCCGGAAAACCGTTTATCTATGCAAAGGGAGAGGTTGTTATGTGGACTGCACGAAAGGAATTGTGCGATCTGGGGGATTGGAAGGCGGCGATAATGAGTAATGAAGTTGGAAGAATAGCTATTGCCAATACTGAAAGCGCTCCGTATGGAAGCTCATCCATGATCGCTCTGAAGAAGGCCGGGCTCTGGGATGGCATTCAGGACAGGCTCGTCTTCCCGCAGGATGTGCTTCAGTCGTTCCAGTATGCATATTCGGGAAGTGTCGATGCAGGGTTCTGTGCCCTTTCGTCTGCCCTGACAGAACATGGCAAGGCAGGATGCTGGTTTGTGGTAAAGGATGCTCCGGAAATCATCCAGGCGGCTGTTGTACTGAACAGGAGCAATCTCAAAGAAGCTGCCGAAAGGTTCGCTGCCTTCCTTGTATCAAAGGAAGCAGATGCAGTGAAACGGAAATACGGGTACCTGTAGAAATGGACCTCCTGCCTCTCTACCTTTCCATTAAGCTTGCCGTCGTGAGTACGGTTGTCCTGATCATTCTGGCAGCCCCGCTTTCCTATGTCCTCGTCTTTTACCGACTGCCGGGCAAATCATTTCTTGAAGCCCTCATCAATCTCCCCATCGTGCTGCCCCCGACGGTCCTCGGCTTTTACCTGCTGGTGGCCATGGGGCCGAAAGGCTGGCTCGGGAATGCGTGGGAAGCGATGTTTGGATCGCCGCTGCTGTTCACGTTCACAGGGATCGTCATCGCTTCGCTCATCTACAGCCTGCCCTTTGCCGTTGCCCCCATGAAGAGTGTGTTTACCAGGATCGACAGGAGACTGGTAGAAAATGCCCAGGTCCTTGGACTGCACCCGGTGGCGATCTTTTCCCGCGTGATCCTCCCGAACTCGCTTACAGGGGTCGCTGCCTCGGCCATCCTCGTGTTTCTGCACACCATCGGCGAATTCGGCGTCATCCTTATGGTGGGCGGGAGCATACCGGGAAAGACAAAGGTTGCATCCATCGCGATCTATGAATCAGTGGAGGCCCTGCGGTATCATGACGCATGGCTCATGTCCATCACTCTCGTTCCCGTGTGCTATGTATTCCTGCTTCTCGTAAACCGCCTTACTCCGGAGGTTGGAAATGGATCTTGAAATCAGGATAAGAAAAAAGCTCAAGCTTTTTGATCTGGATGTCGCGTTCTCCTGCGGAGATGGGAAGATGCTTGTCATAGTCGGTCCCTCAGGTGCGGGCAAGACCACGATCATCCGCATTATCGCCGGGCTCGAAAGGACTGATGCCGGACGCATCGCCTTGAAAGGAGAGACCTGGACGGATACCGCAGCAAGGATCAACCTGCCGGCCAGAAAAAGGGGTGTGGGATATGTCTTCCAGGAATTCACCCTGTTCCCGAACCTGAACGTTTATGACAACGCTGCATTTGCCGCCCGGGACAGAGAGCTCATTGAAGATCTCCTGCGCATGTTCGACATCTGGCACTTGAGGAAGAATAAGCCGCACCTCATCTCCGGCGGCGAGCGCCAGCGGTGCGCCATTTGCCAGGCCCTTGCCCGCGAGCCGAGGGTGCTCCTCATGGACGAGCCGTTCTCCGCCCTGGACGCCCTGAGCCGCAGGAAACTCAGGGAGATGATGAAATCGGTGAAGCGCGAACTGGGCATCCCGATCATCCATGTCACCCATGACATCAGGGAAGCCCTTTTCCTGGCCGATGACATCTTGCCGGTCGTGCAGGGAAAGGTGGAGCCCAAGTGGATCCTGCAATTCATGTTTACTGCACGGGAGTTTGACCGGAGTATGTGCACTGATGCACGTGTGGGAAGCGTTAGTGAAGAGGAAGATGACATAGAATTGTCCATCAGGAAAAAGGAGTATCGACGATGAAAATAGGACCGTATTCGATAGAGGACTACATGCACATGATCAAGTCATTCCACGGGAATATAGCCCCGGGGCTCATCATCGGAGGATTCATGGTGGATCTTGCAAAGAAAAACCTGCCGGATGAAATCCTTTTCGATGCCATCAGCGAAACGAGCTCCTGCCTGCCGGATGCCATTCAGCTTCTCACCCCCTGCACTATCGGAAACGGCTGGCTCAAGATCATGGACTACGGCCGCTATGCACTCTGTCTTTTTGACAAGTACTCCGGAGAAGGTGTCCGGGTGTTCCTGGATTCGAAGAAAGTAGAGAACTGGCCCGAGATCAGAGACTGGTTCTTCAAACTCAAGACCAAGAAGGAACAGGATGCGAACAGGCTCAGGGACGAGATCATTGACGCAGGTCCGGATATCCTCACCTTGCAGAAAGTCACAGTGGAGAACACCCTTCTCGGGAAAAAAGGCAAAGGTGCGATTACCAACTGTCCGGCATGCAACGAAGCGTATCCTGTAAAGGATGGTACCTTATGCCTTGCCTGCCAGGGCAACAGCCCATACAAGCCAACCTCTCCTGATGACAAGACCGGAGTACAGCCGAACCTCAAGCTTATTTAATC
>DAISYU010000023.1:0-37224 GCA_036825155.1 Thermodesulfobacteriota bacterium
GGTGCATTTCTCGGTAAGCCAGAGATATTGATTTTGGTTATCCAGCTCCCAGTGTTGGCCGTTAAAGAGATGCCATTTCTCAATAGAATTGTCCCAAATTAAGTGGTTACCAAAGAGCTTTTGCAAAAGTATAGCATCTCCGATCTCATTTGCTTCAAGTGCAGCTTGCATCAATTCAGGAGCTATCTCATCAGAGAGTATACCCTCATCCTGCATACGGGCCTTTTCTGCACAGGTTATTTCTTGCATGCGTGTTTTGAGATCATCACAGGGTGTGTCTTCAGCCATAAGTGCCCCTTTTGATTGAAGGTGTTCTTACTGATTTTTTCCGGGCCTCAGTTAGTAACGTTTACCTCAAGTTCTTCGGCAATTTTCTTCACTGCAAGTCCAAAGAAACAATCCCATTCAAAAGGGTTTTGTTCCTTATATGGGTGTGAGGCTCTTATTTTCAGTCCCCAGCAGGGACACTTATCTTTCAGGCATTTTTTATGTGTGAAATGGCAAATATATTCAGGTTCAATGATCGTTTTATCTTCATTCATGATCTGCCCCTTTCCGGGTCTTACATGTCTGAGTTCTGCCCTCAAGGTATTCGATAACAGAATTTACAGGATACACACACTTTCTGCCGATACGGATTCTTCCAGGTATACCCTTTCCTTGTGCGTCCAGGTTTGCAACACTCCTCGGGTTCAATATACCGCCGGTAAACTCTGAAAGCTTTTCTCTTGCAACATAAGCACTAGGCCATCGATCAGCCATGTCCTTTAGTGATATTGGTGCCTGCATAGTTTCCTCCATTTATTATTTTATATGCTGTAAGATTAAAATATCGGAGGAGAGGAATTGTTGGCAATGTTCTGAGGGTGATACCGGGAATATTTTGGATTTCCCCTTATATGATTAGTAACTTCCAGGGAATATGCCGTGCTCCACATTATTAATTATTTTCTGGGCTTTTATATACATATTTTTTGCATCTGATCCGGCAATATATTTTACATTACCTTTTTTATCCTTTGAATTGTGAATTGAATAAATGTTTGCTACTTTTTCCCATATTGGATTGTTTTCATTAGCGAAGTACATACAAACTGTATCATATATCTCAAGATATTTCTGTAGACTAGAATGTTCTCTGTATGTTGTTGGTGTCAGATATAAATATCGTGACTGGCCCTCAAACCCCGCTGAATGATAAAGCCTTTCTGTGTGCTCTCTCACCTTTTGAGCAAAATTTTCTTTGACATCGGGGAAAACTTTCACTGCGTATTTAGCTCCAGGCTTTTCAGTTCGGTGAAATACAGGGATATGTGTAATAGTAATGAGGGGTTCTTGTCTTTCTAGAAATTCTTTGAATCCTTTTTTTACTATGTCCAGGATTGCTTGTGGATCAGGCCTGGAATCCTGTTTAAGTGTCTTGCGAAGTTCATCATGAATTATACCTCCCAAGTCGTTAAAAATTGATGTTAGAACCCAGTCTTCCTTAAGATAATGCACTTTATTTGCAAGTTGTATTAACTCATCTCTTTGAAGGCGTTCCCATATTTGATCAAAAGTATTCTCAGGATTGTTGACGTTTCTGAACATTTCATATGTTGCAAAAAGTGTTCGTAGATCAATAGTTATACCATCTCTCTCAATTGTGCTTAAATTTTTGAACCATTCCCCTACCTTCATTATAAAAACAGTTTGTTCAACTACCTCTCTATCAGATAATCTATCCAGCTTTGGAAGTAGCTGTTTTGAAACCCTGTAAACCTGTTGCATGGTCAACTTATTTGAAGCAAACATTCTGTTTAAATATAAATTGTTTTGTACTTGTTCATCAAACCAGCGGACAGCCAATTGATAATTACTGCTACGTTTAAGATATTCAGCCCATAGCCTGAATGTTTTCTTTATTTGTGTCTCATTCTCTGATTTTTGTTTTGAGGTCATTTAGCAGCTTCCCCTCTCTGCTCCCCTTAATAAAAAGTATCGTGGCCAGAACAGTGGGGATACTGCCCGTTCAGTCTGGGTAGCTAGTCCAGACCTAGGCCACGGAATATAAAAATATTAATTACCAGCTTCAGGGTTTTATTGCTCCGGTGGTTTTCATGGCGCTGTCTAGCTCGGATAACCGGAAACGCATGCGTTTTGAGCCCGGCAAGCGATGACATGGCACCTTTTTCAACCGCGCTTTTTTCATCAGTGTCTTAGGTTCGATACCCAGGTATGCTGCAGCTTCTTTGGTAGTAACGTATTTTTCTGGCATAATCTTTCCCCTATGTATTAGGTTGCTCTTAATTCAGGGATACTTTTATTTGAATAAGGTCCTTCAGACACTCTGCGTGAGAATGCTTTTCTATTCTCATAGGCTTGTTAGGTTTGAAAGCAAGGGTTATAATTTCACCTTTAGTTAAGGTGTTGTTATTGTCTCTTGAGTAAAGGATTGAATATTCGCCATGGGTGTTTCTTATGGTTGCCAGTGCATCATGTAACTTCTTCGCCTGGTGGTCAATTACTTCTTGGGTGAAATGCCCTAGAGCTTGTAATTCATAACTGTCATTATTTTTCAGCAAGTCTGCCAATGTCTCAATATGCGAGAAACATTCTTCAGCCAAAGCAATAATCGAATATTGATAAATTCCCACCCCATACTCTTTCTCATGCTCTTCAATAACATCAAATACATTTTCCCCTTCCTTAATAACAATTGCATTCATTCCTTTTTCCCTCCTGATTTAATATTTATTACATTCCCTTTTTTCTTTTTCCTGAATAATCTTTTTTCAAGTCTTTTAATTGCTTCCTTTCGGGTTCCTTCAGAAAGATGCGAATATCTCTCTGTCATGGCAAGGGAAGAGTGCCCCATAAGCTCCTTTACAGTGTAGAGGTCAGTTCCATTCTCAACGAGCCATGATGCAAATGTGTGCCTGCAGGTATGGAAACAAACTCTCTGCCGGGGATCGGTTACACCTTCATTGAATTTCAGTTCTTTTACTGTTTTTCTGAATGTATGTGATATTTCGCTTTTGCTTCCCCCACTCCTTTTGTTGTTAAAAACAGGATCATCATTGCCTTTTCTATCCATGCTCTTAAATATTTCTTTAAGTGCGTCTGTCATGTAGGCAGCTCTATTCTTTACTCCCTTGGGATCCCTTATTGTGATAATACCTCGATCAAGATCAATATCCCCCCAGGTAAGCGAGAATATTTCACCGGCACGCATGCCGGTATGGAGACTCAAAAGGGTAATATCATGTATTGTAGTGCTTTTTTCCTGGAGTTTTTTCAATAGATCCTCTGCTTCTTTGAACGTAAGGTATCTTTGTCTTCGATTGTCTCTTCTGGGCCTCTTCACTTCCCTGGTAGGTGAGGCTTCAAATACGATTTTATCACGCCGAGCCATGTTCCATATTTGTCGGAAAGTGGCAAATACATATTCTATTGTTCGTGGTGATTTCTTATCATCGATGAGTCTTTTCTTTACTTTCTCTATATGGAAAGGCTTTATGTCCTTTATTGGTAAGCTTCCTAAATCAGGTTTCAGCCATGTCTTGAAGTGCTGCATGTCTTTTTGGTAGGTGCTTTCTTTTCTGTGCGCCTTTGCTGCAGGGTAATAAGTTTCTGTGAAGTATTCAGAGAGAGTTAATGCATCCTGTTTCTTTTTGATCTTTTCTTCTTTTGCCTGTTTCTCTTTTTCCTCGTTCAGCTCCTTCCATTCCTTGTAAGTGCCTGGGCCTTTCCTAGTCTTTCGGTTATTCTTAAGCTCCAAGGCTAATTCAAGAGCTTTTTCTTCGGTCCATTCTTCGGTCGACCACCCCAACCCCTCATCAAACGTCTTGCCATCCCACTTATAATGAAGGGCAAAGTATCTATCATATCGTACGCCATGTTTCCTGGTGGAGTGTTTCCGATATCGGACACCTAATTTTACTTTGCACCACTCTGTACCACTCATTTTAATATTTCCTCAGAAATAGAATTCAGCCCCCCAGTACCACCTTAGTACCACTTTTTTTGATTAAATAGTGTGCCTATAAATTATATTATATGACTATTAATAATTCATTAAATCAGCTTCAGTCAAGCTTTTTTGATCATTATGTGTGCTTTTCTGATTTAGTGTGAAATTAATTATTATGGGACTTAAAATCCCTCGGCATTTGATGCCGTGCCGGTTCGATTCCGGCTCCGGGCACCAGACATACTCCTCCTTCAGTCAAAACAATCCCGGTGTATTACAAAGGCTCGAATGGCAAAGACAGAGTTGACTCAATCATGCGCTTTGATTATTCTCATTCCTGGGTATATGGCAGAGTTAACCCCATATCCACAATACAAATAAGAGCAGGCAGGGATCTTATTCCATGATCCATGAATAATCGATTTTTTTACAGGAGCTGATTATGGACTCGAAAACACCGAAGCCACCGAAGACGGCCGGTACGGCATCAAAAAGCGAGGAACTGGCCGAATTCGCTCAACGGGTGCGCCAGGCAAAAAAAGAGAGAATGGAAGGCTACCGCGAGCAGTCGCTTAAGATCCATCCCTGGGTATGTGCCCGCTGCGGCAGACACTTCACCAGTAAGAATCTCCACCTGCTCACGGTCCATCACAAGGATCACAATCACGACAACAATCCTCCTGACGGGAGCAATTGGGAAAATCTCTGCGTTTATTGCCATGACAACGAGCATGGGAGATATGCTGACGAAATGTCGGATGAAACCGCTCATGTCAGTGAAGAATCCTCTGATTCCATTACCCACAAGCCCTTTGCCGCACTCGCAGACCTGCTGAACAAGAAAAAACCATAAAAAAAATGCCAGAAGAGGGCTAAAGGAGTTGAGCATAGAATAGGAAGGCTATGCTCCTTCTTCTGGCATGAAAGAGGTCACTCTTTGGAACAGAGTGTGTTTTATAGACCATATTTCAGTACGTTAGCCTATCAGCGCTTTGATGTTTTTCGTATCATCCCATTTCCCATATGATATGGTTGTTTGTCCTACTTTTTCATTTATCCTTCTGTTTTAATAGTCTTTTTATTCGATTCAGACACTTCGTGTGGTCGGTGGCACAGTCATTTTACCCGTCAGTTATTCCCGGACCTGTTGACCATGAAGCATTATTCTACTAGAGTTTGCCGACAGAAAATTCTTACACAAAGAGAAGAGATAGGCAGACAACGCATGAACACCCCGCTCAACAAACATCTGGTGCAGGTCATCCTGGCGCTGCCTGCGTTCCTCGTTGCATTCATGGTGTCTGCCGTGAATATCGCGCTGCCTTCCATCGGGAAAGACTTTGCCATGAGCGCGGTCATGCTGAACTGGGTTGCCACCGCCTACCTGCTCGGCACCGCAATCTTCCTGCTCCCCATCGGCCGTATCGCGGATATCCACGGGAGAAAAAAGATCTTCATCCTCGGCCTGATTCTCTTTACCCTCACCACCGGGCTCATCGCCCTGGCACCGAATGCAGCAACACTCGTTATCCTGCGCTTTTTCCAGGGGGCTTCGTGCTCCATGCTGGCAGGCCCGTCCATCGCCATCATTACCTCGGTGTTTTCCTCCCGGGAAAGAGGCCAGGCCCTTGGAATCAATATAGCCGCAATCTATCTGGGGCTATCCTTCGGCCCATTTATCGGCGGATTACTGACCGGGCATCTGGGATGGCGAAGCATCTTCACCTTGACGGCGCCGCTCGGGGCGGTCCTGGTCTATCTTACCTGCACAAGACTCTCCGGGGAATGGGCCGATGCAAGGGGGGAGACCCTCGATTATATCGGCTCGGTGTTGTATGGTCTGGCCCTGGTGGCCTTCATATACGGGCTCTCTCTCGTTCCTTCTGCTGCGGGCCTCTGGCTGATCTGCGGCGCTGCAGCAGGGTTTGTCGTATTTGTCCGATGGGAGCAGAAGACGAAGTACCCGGTCTTTGATGTCAACCTCTTTAAGAAGAACCGGCTCTTCGTGTTCTCGAATCTCACCGCAATGATCCACTACTGCGCATCATTTGCGCTGATCTTTCTGCTGAGTCTTTACCTGCAGTATATCAAGGGGCTCACACCCCAGACCGCCGGCTCCATTATGCTGGCCTACCCGGTTCTCATGGCACTCTTGACCCCGTCTGCCGGCCGCCTTTCCGACCGGATCGAGCCCCGACTGCTCGTCTCAACAGGGATGGCACTGACAACGCTGGGCATATTCGGACTCATCTTTCTGAACGAGAATACTTCCCTGATCACGATCATCTGTATCCTCATCCTCATGGGAATGGGATATGCACTGTTTTCATCGCCCAACAGCAATGCCGTCATGTCTTCGGTGGGACGAAAACACTACGGCGTGGCCTCAGGCGTTCTCTCAACCATGAGGCTGACCGGGCAGATGATCAGCATGGCAACCGTGCTGGTATTGTTCTCACTCTATATCGGGGACGAGCCGATCGCAGTTCACACCTACCAGGCATTCATGAAGAGCATGAACACCACCTTCATCATCTTTACCATCTTGTGTACAGCAGGTGTATTCATATCGCTCAGTCGAGGCGAAATCCACCGGGACACACGTAATACGGAAGACCTGCCTGAAGAACAGGCCATGGGCCCTGTTTCTTAAGCTCCCCCTACAGACCCGGGCATCTTTTTCTCCTCGACCTGTCATTTACAGGTAAAACCGCATCCGGGGTCAACAAAATCGCAGTTGAAAGCTTCCCACATAGTTTCTGTTTTTCTCTTTCACACACCATGAGAGAGTCTCTGGAAAGAAAGGTTCGCCAGCACCGAAAAATCTGAAGTTCATACCGGGAAATGACTTGATTTGTCCACGAGTTCACGCGAGAATACACCATTATGCACCTACTTTTTCAATCAACCCAGGAGTTTGAGCAGGAGTTGGACGACCTGAGTGAATCGGAGCGCAGCGGGATCATCGAGACGATCAACGGGCACTGCCCGAACTTTATGTGCGAGAGGGAATCTTTCCTCTCTCTGGTACACCAGCCGCACGAGATACAGCTCACAAACAGGTGCTGCTCATCCCTCTACGTCATGCCGGCAGGACGTGACAGGGCGATTATCCTTACCCTGGACGAAGATCCAATATTCGACCAGCTGATCATCACCCTAATCCGTCTCGTTCCATCATCCACCTGCACCGAGGTATACATGGGCGTGGCACAAAAGATCTACCAGCACCGGATCTCCGATACCCCCGGGGAGGACAAGACCCATGGCTGAGATAAAACCTCTTTTCGACGAGTACGGGATAATCCTCATGGCACAGAAAAAACTCCCTGACGACACCCTGCGCATGGCCTTCTTCGAGGCCTTGGCAGAACTGGAGGATAACGAGTGCCACAGGAAACGCTCCTTCCCCAAGACCAGGCTGCACAGGGTAACAGGGGTAAAGGAGGCAGTCTACCGTGCAGATATCACCAAGGTCTCAGGCTGGAGGATTCACCTGCAGTATATCGACGACCGTCTCCATTTAAAAGATCTCATCGAAGGCAGTCGCCATGACGACACCTTAAAGGTCATCAAATCCAAGAAAGACCGGTACGAGTAAGAAAGAGTCTGCCCCATGTTCCACTGCTGATTCCAATTACCCGGACTCTCTCACATCCCGATCAGGGCAATGGCGATTACACAGAGCACAACGCCGCCCCACTGGGCCAAGGAGACCTTCTCCTTGAGGATCAGGCAGGAGAGGATCACCGTCACTGAGGGATACATGGAGGCAAGCACAGCTGCGACATCGAGCCGGGTGAACTGCTTTGCGAGCAGAAAGAAGATATTGCCGCCTGCATCGAAAAATCCTGCAAATACCGCGATGGGGTTGCTTAAGGGAGACGGCAGCCGGTCCCGGCGGAAAAAGATGAGTACAAGGGCCAGGATGAGCGCGGCGGTCTTGGCCAGGACGAGCGGGGAGAACACCAGCCCCTGCTCCACCTGGGCGATCATGGTAAAGAACCCACCGAAACCACACCCGGCGAGTATTGCCATAATCAGTCCCTGGGAGTTTTCATGCCCGTGCCCGTCAACAGGACGTGACACGAACCAGATGCCGAAGATGGCCGTTATAAAGCCCAGTATGTGCGATATGTCGGGTATACCCAGGAAGAAAAAGCTGAACATCACCGGAATCCCTGCACCGATCACTGCTGCAATGGGTGCAACCGTGGCTGCATTGCCATTTGCAAGGCCCTTATAGAGGGCTGCCACGCCCAGCGCACCCGACGTACCGGCACAGAAAGCCCAGACAGCATCTACTGAAGACGGGAAGGGTTCACCGATAACTGCGGCAATGACGGCGAGCATCACGATACCCGGGATTGTCATGAGGAACAGCACCTGAAACTGGTTCTGAATCCGGGTGGCCATCCCGCCGGAGAAATCGCCGGTGCCCCACACCACGGCAGATGTAAGGGCAAATATCACTCCAATAATATGTGGTGTTACCATTTCGCTGCCTTTCCAGTCTTCCCTGATGTATCCCCAGGGAGATCCTGCCTTTTTCCGCAGCACCCCCAGGATGTGTGCGAAAGGCCACATATCATACTTTTACACCCGTATGAACACATAAAAATCGGATCGTGCTGCAATCAGTTCCGGTTCCTGAACATTTTTTGAACATCAGAGGTCATCCAGGAACCCCCTGCCGGAGGGGGCCTGAAAAAATAATTCCTTGCTTTTTGGGATATTATACCCTAATAAAAGAACAACTAAAAAGAGAGAAGAATAAAAAAGAAAAGGAATCTCAGGGTATACCAACAAAACACACTGTCATCACCTGCTAGTGCATGTCCTGCATACTTAAAACACCACCTGAGAATGAATCGAATGGAATTTAGAGAACTCGGACTCAATCAAGACATCCTCAAAGGAATTCAGGAAACCGGCTTCACCATTTGTACAAAGGTACAGGAAGCCACGTTCACCCACACATTGAAGGGCAAAGACGTATGTGTTCAGTCACAGACCGGGACGGGAAAAACAGCAGCATTTCTCATCTCGCTCTTCGATCTCCTCTCCCGGGAACCTGCCGGTAAAAGGGGCAAAGCCCTCATTGTCTCTCCAACACGGGAGCTTGCATCGCAGATAGAGGCTGAAGCGAAACAGCTGGGCAGATTTGCCAATCTTCGCATCGGCACCTTTTATGGCGGCGTGGGTTACAAGAACCAGGAACAGCTCCTGAAACAGGGAG
Source organism: Thermodesulfobacteriota bacterium (assembly GCA_036825155.1). Classification (GTDB taxonomy): domain Bacteria; phylum Desulfobacterota; class Desulfomonilia; order UBA1062; family UBA1062; genus DSAD01. Next base: position 9,192 of record DAISYU010000023.1, read on the forward strand.
TGGATATCATGATCGGTACGCCGGGAAGGCTCCTGGATCTCAGTGCGTCGGGCAAGCTCGATCTGTCCAGGGCAACCTACCTGGTGATCGACGAAGCGGACCGGCTATTAGATATGGGCTTTCTGCCGGACCTGCGCAAGCTGCTGCGCCGGATGCCCAGCTATTCCAAGCGGCTCACCATGCTCTTCAGCGCAACACTGAGCTACCGGGCCAGAGAGCTTGCCTGGGAGTACATGAACAATCCGGTTGAGATAGAGATAGCGCCGGAGCAGGTCACTGTGGAGAACGTTTCTCAGGTGCTCTACCACGTTAGCCTCGATGAAAAGATAAACCTGCTGCTGGGAATCCTGAACAAGGAGCAGCCAAAAAACGCCCTGATCTTCACAAACACCAAGCAGGCAGCATTTGAGGTTGCCCACCGGCTGATGGCGAACGGCTATGACGCCAACTATATCATCGGGGATCTCCCCCAGAAAAAACGTCTGCAGGTCATCGAGGATATCAAGTCTGAGAATATCCGTTTCCTCGTTGCCACCAATGTTGCGGCACGAGGACTCCATGTGGACGATCTCGAACTGGTAATCAACTATGATGTCCCTGAAGACTGTGAAGACTACGTGCACAGAATCGGACGGACTGCCCGGGCAGGCAAGTCTGGCAAGGCAATTACACTCGCCTGTGAAGAATTTGCCTATGGTCTGGAGGCGATTGAGAAATTCACCCAGCAGAAGATACCTGTTCAGTGGGCTGATGACGACCTCTTTGCCGAGGATAAGAGCGCGGGCATGAGATTTCGCCTGCAGTACGATGCAAAGAGACTGTCGGGAAGACCAATGCACGCACGGCATGCGTCTCACAAGAAAACGGATCGCCCGAAGCGTCCCAAGAAACGACCCGAGAAGGCTCCCGCAAAGGTCCATAAAGCAAAAGCCCACAAAGGCTCAACCCCTGAAGACCGCCTTGCATACTATGCACGGAAATACGGGGATACGTTTGGCGGACACCGGCACAGCAGTTCTTCCAACTGATAAACAACAGCCGTGCCCAGGTACTGCACGAACGTGCAGATTGTCGAGGTAGGGTTGTTCTCCTCAGGACGTCTGCACGCTGATCTGTGCTCCGCTCACCGTTATTTCACGCGCCAGCAGAAACTTTTCCAGACCTATCCTTATGACACCGTCGGGCCGGTCCGGAACAACGTCGCTTGAAGCCAGGATGGTGATGCCGTCAACATCATGCTCGGCAAACCGATTGTTCATGTTCTCGAATGGTTTCCCCATGCGGACCGCAGGGGTGCGGGTGGTGACATTCCGCGAAGCGCATCACCCGCCGGCGGAGTGGTGGCTCTCCATATAGACAGTCATCACCCCACCCTTCTTTTTTATATACTCTCTGGCTTCAGGGCTGATCGTAAACATCTCAGGTTTTCTCCTTATTCGAGCTCTGGTCCATTCATGCTCACCATGTTCTCTGTGCTGTTCATATCAAGCTGCCGCACCACCGGTTCATATTCTTCATCACAGGATATGGCAACCGATATTTTATATTGTAGGGGCAGTATGCGCAGTTCTCAAGATATACATGACTGCAGTTTGCTGCCTTCCAATCATGCCCCTTCAGCCACTCCTTAATGAGTAAGATGTCTTGTTTTTGCGCAGGAATGATCGAGTCGGAGAGTCTCCAACACAACTGCTTTACAAAAAGGCGGCAGCCGAATACTAAGCGTTTCTGATTCTTTGAGGGGGGGTTAAGCGGTCCTCCACCAGTGCTCGAAACCCGGGGACGACCGCTTAAGAGTTTGAATGGGAATATATCTCTTTAGAAGTTTCCTTTGTGCTGCACCCCATCGACCGGCAGAGTTACGCCCGAGATCCAGCTGGCACGAGATGATGCCAGGAACACCACGGCAGCGGCTACTTCCTCAGGAGTTCCCAGCCTGCCGAACGGGATCGTTCCAACCACCCTGTTGTACATATCGGGCACATGCTCTTTGATCTGGGCCCACATCCCTCCAGGGAATTCAATGGACCCCGGGGCAATGTTGTTCACCCTTATCCCTTTGGGTGCAAGGCTGGCAGCCAGTGTTTTTGAATAGCTTATCACCGCTGCCTTTGCAGCGGCATAGGCAGGCGGGGAACCTGCTTCCATCCCCGAAATGGACGATGTGTATATGATGACTCCCCCGCCCTGTGCTTCCATCCATGGTATCACCTTCTTCGTGGCCCTGACTGTCCCCATAATGTCCACGGAACACGTTTTCTGCCACCCTGCTTCGTCGTCCGAGATGCCGAAGCCCGAGGTGTTGTTTACCAGGACATCTACACTTCCCAGTGCTGCATGTGCGTCATCCAGAAACGCTGCCAGTGATTGCGCATCTGCCACATCACACGTTGCGGCAAACACCTTGACGCCTGTGGCTTCAAGCTCGGTACGGGTATTCATGAGCGATTGCTCCCCCCGTGCACAGATGGCCACATTCGCACCCTCATGGGCGAATTCCAGCGCGATCGAGCGTCCAATCCCTTTGCTGGCACCGGTTACAACGACTCCCTTTCCCCTAAGTCCCAGGTCCATACTTGTCTCCTTATCATTTTTTCAGGGAATTGAATGTGCAGACGGTTCATTGATACACCTCCATCCGCATGTATCCCCACCTGATGCACAGCAAGTGCCATGCCATTTCCGGCAAAATATAGTATATTGATAATATTATAAGAAAACCTGCAATCACTTCCATGATACACGCAGTGTCGATATTGAGACCTTTCCCTGATTGTATACCAACAGCAGGAACCATTGAGACCCATGCAGAAGATACATGCCGACAGGATTGTATTGACCGGAGGCCACGTTATTATTGTACCTGTCCCGGATTTACACCCCGGCACCTGAGTTGCACAACATCTCCCCGAGCCTGATTCATCAACAGCATGCAGGAATATCCGGAAGGTGCATGGTGGTAGAAAGGAGGTCCGGTTATGAGAAGGACAATTCTACGGCCGGTTATCTCTACAATCCTGATGGTATTTCTTCCGGCAGCCGCAATGGCCGGTCAAGCTGATTTGAGCATATACCGGCCAGACTGCCTGTATGAGAGAAATCTTTTGACTCTCCAATCGCCCGATACAAAGACACCTGGGACAGAACGGCCGTCACGGATGAGCCATTGGGGACTGAGCCGGACCCACAGATACCTCGGATATGCAACGGCACTCGCAGGCCTTGCTGCAGGCGTCTCAAGTTCCAGCGAGAGCTTTCACAAGGCTGCCGGCTTCACAACAGCCGGCCTTGCAGGCCTCACATGGGGCACCGGTGCCGTCAAGTACGGGGGGGGGTACATTGATCTTTACAGGGGCATCACCAAGTACAATATGCATGCTGTGCTCACCACGCTTGCCACAATAGGCTTTTTTGTAACCGTCTCCAAGGGAAACGCGGATAAGAGTCACGGCAGTATCGGGGTCGCATCAGAAGCGGCCATGGTGATCCCCATTGCGATCATGCGCTGGTAAGTAAGCTCCATGGCGATTGAAAAGGCCGCCTTTGGCAACCTACGATATATTGACTGCCGCTTCATATCCCTCTCTGATGGCTTCATATGCCTTGCGGGGACTCTTGGCATCCCCCACAACAAACAGCTGACGCACTGTATTGCGGATCACTTGTTCCAGAGGGTTCACGGGCGACGTTCCCACTGCAACCACAACCGTGTCGCAGGGGACAGACTCCTTTACACCCTGCCGGTCCACAACAACACCTTCAGGTGTGATCCCGGTTACAACGCTGTCCGTCATGGTTTTCACGCCGTAGAGCTTCAGCATCTGCAGTTCCACCCAGCGCGTTGACATTCCGATGTCCTTGCCCAGCTTCGGCAGCATCTCGATGATGGTAACTTTCTTGATGCCCCTGGTGCACAAATCCCGCAGCTTCTCCGTGTCCTCGGCCTGATTCAGGAAGAGAAAATGCAGGCAATGAGGTTCGAGGGTGCCGATCTTTGCACAATAGACCCCTGTTTCAATCCCAACTGCACCGCCGCCGATGATCACCACGTTCTCACCTACAGCGGCCCTGCCGGCCAGCACATCCCATGCCTGGACTACATTCGCTCCGTCAATGCCGGGAATATTCGGGGTGACGGGCTTGCCTCCAGTTGCCAGAATTACGGCAGCAGGCTCTAAGCTTTCAATCAGTTTCTCATCTGCCTGTATCCCGGCATGTATCCTGACGCCGTTTCGCCTGGCCTTATCCAGCAGGGCATCCTTGAGCGCAAGGAACTCTGCCCGCTCATCAAGTGCTCCGGCAAGATTGAGCTGCCCGCCCAGAACATCCGATTTCTCATAGAGTGTGACCTCATGGCCGAGACCGGCTGCTGTTGCAGCGGCACTCAGCCCTGCCGGCCCGCCACCAATCACGAGTACGTTCCTGGGCGTGCCGGAGTGCAGATCATGCGGGATCTCTCCTTCGCGGCCTGCCCGCGGGTTCACCATGCACGCAACCCCTTCCAGGGCAAAGATATGGTCAAAACATCCCTGATTGCAGCCGATGCAGGGCATGACTTCATCAGACCTGTGCCGGCTCAGTTTCAGCGGAAGATCGGGATCGGCAAGCAGGCCCCGCGCCAGACCGACCATGTCAGCGCTCCCTTCACGAAGGATCCTTTCAGCCAGGGCAGGGTCATTGATCCTGTTACAGGCGATCACGGGCTTGTCCACCACTTCTTTGACTGCCCGCGCCAGGTACACATAGCAGCCCCGGGGCACCTCCATGGGCAGTTGTGGAACCCGTGTCTCATGCCACCCCCCAGTGATGCTGAAGGCATCGATCCCTCGATTTTCAAGCTCCCGGGCAAATATCCTGGTCTCTGTCAGGGTATTGCCGTCCGGCATGAAATCATTGCCGCCCAGCCGCATCTGCACCATAAAGGTATTCTCAGCCACAGCCTTGACTGCCTCGACAACTTCAAGGGGGAATCTCATCCTGCCGGACAAGTCTCCGCCGTATTCATCTTCTCTCCTGTTGGTGATGGAGGATAAAAACTGATTGAGCAGGTACCCGGTATTGCAGAGGATCTCGACACCGTCAAAGCCTGATTTGTGTGCCCTGACGGCTGCCCGGGCAAAATTCTCAACGGTTGTCGCGATCTCCTCTCTTGTCATCTCACGCGGCTCTTCACGGGTAAACCTGGATGTGACTGCTGACGGGGCAATGGCCTGTTTGCCGCCGATGAAAAACGTATGGACATAGCGGCCCGCATGATACAGCTGGGCAGAGATGCGGGCGCCGTGTTTATGCGCGGCGTCAGTCAGCCGTTTCAGGCCGGGAACGTACCTGTCATCATCGAGGCCGATCATGCCGTAAGCCCCGCTGTATTCATCTATCCTGCATCCCCCGATAACGATCAGACCGGCCCCTCCCCGTGCCCTCTCCTCATAAAAGCTCACGAGCTGATCGGTCACCTCGCACTCAGGGGTGTAATTGAGATGCATTGCAGGCATGACAATCCTGTTTCGTATGGTAATCCCTCCAATCTCTATTGGGTCCAGCAGCATGAGAGCTCCTCCATGAAGTTTAAAGTTGTACTTTAAGCTTTATACTATACATACCGGACACTCAGGTCAAGCAGGAAATTGCTGTGCAATCCTTCGGACTTTTTATCCAAGAATCAATTGACACAGCGGACGTTTTCATCTAATTGTTTCTGCCAACAGAAACCAGGAACAGCCAGGAATCTGCACCAGGAACTTATGATCCTGTTTCCCGAGTCTCCGGCGCCTTGGCGAAATCCTGCTATAACAACTGTTCGATATATATTACGGAGGAAAAGACTATCATGAAAAAAGATCTGAAATCGTACCAGCTCCCCGACGAACACGGGTATTTCGGGCCTTACGGCGGAACCTTTGTACCGCCGCAGCTTGAAGAGGTACTCGATGAAATCACCAGTGCATATCTTACAATCAGGGATGACGAAGGATTTCTCGCAGAGCTTCATTCACTCTACCAACATTACGTGGGGCGCCCAAGCCCCCTCTTCCATGCAAAAAACCTCTCAGACAAGATCGGCGGGGCGCAGATCTATCTGAAACGGGAAGACCTCAACCACACCGGGGCACACAAGATCAATCACTGCCTCGGCCAGGCACTGCTTGCCAGGAAGATGGGCAAGAAGACACTCATTGCAGAGACAGGGGCCGGCCAGCATGGAGTGGCCCTGGCAACGGCAGCCGCACTCGTGGGCCTCAAGTGCGATATCTACATGGGCGAGGTGGATATTGCAAAGGAACGGCCCAATGTCATCAGGATGAAGATCCTGGGGGCACGGGTCATTGCAGTTACCCGCGGCACGAAGACATTGAAGGATGCGGTTGACGAGGCATTCGAGGCATACCTCGGTGACCCTGTTTCCCAGTTCTATGCAATCGGCTCGGTGGTAGGGCCTCACCCCTTCCCCATGATGGTGCGGGATTTTCAGAGTGTCGTGGGCAGAGAAGCACGCGCCCAGTTCAGTGAGATGACCGGTTCGTCTCCGGACAACCTTGTGGCCTGCGTGGGCGGCGGCTCGAACGCCATTGGGCTTTTCACCGCCTTCTTACAAGACGAGGCAGTCAAGATCTACGGTGTCGAACCCTCGGGGCTGAGCCTCAAGGACGGCGAACATGCGGCAACGCTCACCCTGGGCAAACCGGGTGTACTCCACGGATTCAAGTCATACCTGCTGCAGGACGAGAAGGGTGACCCTCTCAAGGTGTATTCAGTGGCCAGCGGACTCGATTATCCAGGCGTCGGCCCCCAGCACAGCCTCCTCAAGGATCTCGGCCGGGTCAACTACGTCACGGCAAACGATCACGAGGCCATCGATGCATTCTTTGAGCTGTCCCGGGTCGAAGGCATCATCCCCGCCCTGGAAAGCTCCCATGCAGTGGCCTTTGCCATGAAGCTGGCCGCAGAGCTGGAAAAGAATAAGACCATCCTTGTCAATCTCTCCGGCAGGGGGGACAAGGATATCGACTATGTCACGCAGACCTATGGGAAGGATTATGGGGTAGACTGAGGTCGAAAACGTCTTGCAGGGCCCGTTCTTGGATCCATATAATGGCCATGCCATAGGGACCGGCATGGCCATTATCCAACAAGGGTCCTTATCGGCACCCGTGATTGCCTAAGCGATACCCCCCCCGGCGTCTCACCTGATATGTCCCGGCAGAAACGTAATGATCTCCGGGAAGACCATCAACAGGATTATGGCCAGGATGTACGCCGGGAGGAAATACATGACCCCGCGAAAGACCGTGGTCAGGCCGATATCTTTTGCCATGCCGGCCACGACATAGGTGGTTGCTCCCACCGGAGGGGTAACCGCACCCAGGGTCGTTATCACCGTAATCATCACCCCGAACCAGACAGGATCATACCCCAGCTTGACAGCCACGGGGAAAAAGATCGGGATCGTCACCAGCAAAAGTGCAAGGGCATCCATGAGTGCCCCGCCGATGACATACAGGATAAATATCACCGAGAGAACGACCACCGGAGCAACATTGAGTGTCACAACCCAGTCCGCAAGGTCGAACGGGATCCTGGTCACTGCTAGAAAGCGGGAGAACATGACTGCTCCCGCAATAATGACAAAGACCATGCATGATATCTGCAGGGTGTCGGTTACTGCCGATACAAATCCCTGCCAGGAAAGCCGCCGTCCCAGAACACTTATGCCGAGTGCGCACAGAGAGCCTACGGCACCGGCCTCTGTCGGGGTGAAAATACCGGCGTAGAGGCCGCCCATGACCAGAGCAAACAACAGCAGTGCTTCAAAAAAGTATGGGAGAACCCGGACTTTTTCCAGGATGGCCCTGCGCTCACCCAAAGGACTCCAGTGAGCGTTCATGCGGCACAGTACAACAACAGTCAGGAGGAAAGAGCCGGCAAGAACAAGTCCGGCAAGAATCCCGCCGTAAAACAGCTTGCTGATGGATATGCCGGTATACAGCCCGATAATGATCAGCACCGTAGAGGGAGGAATCACCACTCCAAGGGTGGAACCGCAGGCGATGGAACCCACTGACAGTGCCGGATCGTACTTGTATTTCTTCATCTCCGGCAGGGCTACGGCGGTCATGGTGGCGGCAGTGGCCGTGTTGGATCCGCAGATGGCCGCAAATCCCGCGCATGCCATGACAGATGCCACGGCGAGGCTTCCTCGGATATGACCTGTCAGTGTGTGGGTCGCCTTGTACAGCCTGCGGTTGAGCCCTGAGTAGTAGCAGATCTCTCCCATGAAGACAAAGAGCGGCACCATGGTAAGACTGTACGAGGAGAAGGTGCTCCACAATTCGCTCCCGATCATCCCAAGGGCGGCATTGACCGAGACCACGAGGCATATCCCGCAGAACCCCACAAGTCCCATTGCAATACCCACGGGCATCCCTACAAAAAGCATGACAAAGAGCAGAAAGAGTATCCCTGCCACACCCATGACCGTCAGGCTCATAAATCCGTCCTCTTTTGCGAAGTTGCCAGTTTGAGCATGTCCACCAGGAAAACCAGGGCAATGATCATGCATCCTAAAGAGACGCAGTAGACAAAAGGATAGTAGATGATGCGCAGGGTCTCGGACACTTCACCCACGTCTTGAAGATTGATCCCCCACCTGGCTGTCTGCCATCCCGCCACAACAAAAAACATAATGCCTATCAGGCAGTTTATACTGCCGGCCACCAACTTGAGCTTCTGCGGAAACATGCGGATCAGAACATCAACGGCGATGTGCTCCTGGCTGATCTGGGTCTTGCCCAGGGCAAAGGCCGCGATGATCGAACCGAAGAAACCCATAAGCTCAAAAGTACCCTTTAAGGGGAAGCCGAATGAGCGCATTATTACATTTGCGCAGGCAATCGTCATCATTCCCACAAGAATAACACCAGCGATGGCCATCAGGGATCGGTTGAGCAAAAGGCTCAGCTTTTCAAGATGTGCAGTCATGGTTCACACCCGGGAAGGCATTATTTGCTTTGTCCCACCAGATCGCCGCTGTATTTGGCCTTCAACGACCTGATATCCCTGATAATATCTTCGGAGGGAACCTTTCCTTGGGTTCGGCTGATATAATCATCTACAAGGGGTTTCAGAAGTTCATCCATTTTTAAACGTTCTTCGTCGGCCAGCGTGATCACCTCCACCTGATACGTATCTTTCGACCATGCAACGGACTGGTTCACATGCTCATCCACATACCGGCCTGTCCACTCCGCCTGCTCTGCGCTCATACCTTCGAGCACGGCCTTTATATCATCCGGCAGTGCGTCCCAGCTGGAGCGGTTCATAACCACGGCAAAGGAGACCACCTGCAGATTGGTCATGGTGATATAGCGGCAGTATTCCGCATAGTTGAAGTCTTTCATGACCTCCAGGGACGAGGCCATACCCTTGATCACCTTTTTATGCAGGGCATCGGGCACATCCGATTGGGGCATGCCGATGGGGCTTGCGCCCAGCAGTTCAAAGATCTTCACCCCCGTACCTGCAGCACGGATTTCCATGCCCTTCAGATCGGCAAGGCTGCGGACCGGATTGATGGACATGATATTGGCCGGGGGGCAGGTGAACATGGTGAGCACCTTGACCTTCTCAAAAGACTCGGGTTGGTACTTGTTGCAGAGGTCAAGGAGGGTAAGGCTTGCCACGACGGCATTGGGCCATCCAAGCGGCAGATCCACCGCTTCGGCCAGAGGAAACCGCCCCGGATGATACGACATGGCAAAACATCCGATATCGGCCTGCCCCATCACGATACCGTCAAACATGTTTTTTGCCCCCAGGAGCGTTCCTCCGGGAAACGTCTGGATGACAAGCCTGCCGTCTGTCCTTTTTTCCACTTCCTGCTTCCAGTGCTCCATCTGAACACAGGGAAACGTCTGCGCCGGCGGGAAATTGGCATAGGACAGTTTTATGGGTTTTGAAGCCAGGAGCGGCCCTCCGGGCAGTAACAGGAAAAATACCAGTATCACCAGTGCGATACCACCGCATACTTGTTTTTTCATATCTTGAATCCTCCTTACATCATTCAATCCGTCTTCACTTCAGCCTATCGCTGGTTCTTGCGGGGCAAGACGAAAAGGGCATGGACCTTTCCTTACTGTATCCACGTGATGAAGTTGGTGATTTCCTTGGCTCAGACTTTGATGAATAGCCCCGGCTTTGTTTCATCTGAAAGATGAGACCACAGACGGGGGAACAGCCCCACGTGTTTCAATCCGGAATTACATACACCAGTAAAAATCCGTATCGAATATTACAACCATGCCCATGCCCCATGTTCTTATGTATAGAAACGCTTACAGCAAAGATAATAAAAAATCAAGGCCTAATGACAGCTACTGTCTATTTTTTTCATTCAACCCTTCAAAACCAGCTCCGGGCAGTCTTACAGCAGGAACACAGTTTGATACTGTGTCCATGGCGCGGATACATTTTCAGGGCCTTGTATGTGCCGGAGCAGGAAGATCCGGCCGGACTATGCACTCAGGCGTGTTGTGAGCGAGCCCCCTCTGAAACAATCGGTCACTTCATCTTGCGGATGCGCACTTCAATGTCAGGGGTGTCTTCGAGCAATCCGGTAAGCTCGTATGGGTCCGTGTCCCCGTAATGGTAGGGATAGAGCACCTTCGGTCTGAACGCCCTTGCTGCATCAGCGACCATCTCCGGGGTCATGGTATACGGGAGGTTCATGGGCAGGAACGCGCAGTCGATCTGTTTCAGGGCCTTCATCTCCGGGATATTTTCCGTGTCTCCGGCTACATAGACCTGTTTGTCGCCAAAGCTCAGTATATACCCGTTTCCCTCTCCCCTCGGGTGGAAAAACTGTCCGTTATCCCGCTTGTGCACAAGATTGTATGCAGGAACTGCAACGATCTTGATCCCCTCGATTGTTGCAGTATCGCCATTTTTCATGATGATACCCCCATCCACCTTTACCGCACACATCTGAGTGAGCACGACCACCGTCTTGTCGGTACGCACCTGCTGCAGGGCGTCCATGTCGAGATGATCGCCATGATGGTGCGTCAGGAAAATCATATCGGCCTTGGGCAGGGTTTTGTAATCAGCCAGTTTGCCATAGGGGTCGATGTGGATGATTTTCCCTCCGATCTCGAACATGAGCGTTCCATGACCGATGAACGTGATCTCGAGATCACCGGCAGAAGTTTCAAGAATGTCTGTTTCAAAAAGCTCCTGCGCAAAGGCCGGATACACACACAGGGCTGTAGATACCAAGAGAGTGAATGCAAACAGTTTCATAGTTTCCCTCCTTCATTGTGCCGCACACTGGATATAATAAGTCTCGTGATTGACGAATCAAATGCAGCCCCGCATCCCATGTTCCATTCCCTATTGAGCCAGGATGTGGTATTTTAGAATCTTACCGGAATCCAGGCAGCTCAAAATTGTATTTGCTGCCTGCTGGAATATAGCTTAAACATACATTTCACGACACTGCATTTCTGAATAAAATATGGTAACACTACGGATGAGAATATCAGCATGAAGAAAAAATTGATTGTTGGTGTCATTATCGCTGTGGCGGCATTGATCGTCTGGCAGTTGTATCAGAAAAACCTTCAGCCTACGAACCTCTTACCGCAGAGGCAGACCCTGCCTGTTGCGGTCGAGGTGACACCCGTCACAAAGACAACGATCCGGGAGGTGGGAATCTATACCGGCACGCTCCTGCCCGAATCGCAGTTCATTGTTGCCCCCAAGATAGCAGGCAAACTGGAAAAGATTCTGGTAGACATAGGTGACGAGGTTACCCAGGGCCAGCTGATCGCCGCCTTGGATGATGATGAATTCGTTCAGCAGGTGGACCAGGCAAAGGCCGAACTGGATGTGGCACGGGCAAACATAGAGGAGAACCGCAGCGAACTCGACCTGAAACAACGTGAATTTGAACGGGCCAAGACGCTGAGGGAAAAGAAGATCGTTTCCGAATCAGTGCTCGATACCTCCGAGGCCCAGTTCAAGGCTGCGCTTGCCAAACAGAAGGTTGTCCTTGCCCAGGTTGCGCAAAAAGAGGCAGAGCTGAAGACAGCCCAGGTCCGTCTCGACTATACGCGTATCAGGGCCTTCTGGCAAAACGGCGGGGCCACGAGACTTGTGGGTGAACGGTTTGTGGATGAGGGCGCCATGCTGCCGGCCAACACCCCCATTGTCTCGATCATCGACATCCACAGGCTCAAAGCCGTGATCCATGTTATCGAACGCGACTACCCGAGGGTCCGCCCGGGGCAGACAGCCGTTATCACCACCGATGCATATCCTGACAGGAAATTTACAGGCACTATCGAACGTATTGCCCCGATCCTGAAGGAAGCCGCCCGTCAGGCGAGGGTCGAGATTATCATCTCCAATCCCGAGAATGTCCTCAAACCAGGCATGTTCGTACGGGTGGAGATAGAGTATGACCGGCACGACGATGCAACTCTCGTTCCCGTGAACTCGCTGATCAAACGAGGTGGGACCACAAACATTTTCCTGGCGGACAGGCAGACCATGCGAGTCAGACTTGTACCGGTTGAAACAGGCATCATCAGCGGGGATATGGCGGAAATTATCACTCCGGCGGTTTCCGGCGATGTGGTTGTCGTAGGGCAGCACCTCCTGGATGACGGCGCCGGGATCACCCTGCCGGAAGCAACTATGGATTCCCCTGCCGGGAGCACGCAGGGGGAGGAACATCCGAAACAAGGAACCGCTCCCTGATCAGGGGTACTAGGGTATGAATCTCTCTCGATTCGCTGTCCACCGGCCTATATTCACCATCATGGTGATCCTTATCGTCATAGTCCTGGGGAGTGTTTCTCTCATCCGCCTTCCCATAGATCTGATGCCCGACATCACCTACCCTACATTGACGGTTCGTACCAATTACGAGGATGCAAGCCCGGAAGAAGTTGAGGAACTGGTTACCCGCCCCATCGAGGAGGCGATGAGTGCCGTTCCCGGTGTTGAAAACGTCTATTCCACCTCTTCGGAGGGGTCCAGCGATGTTCGCGTCTCCTTTTCATGGGGGACAGACCTCGATACGGCCTCCAACGATATGCGTGACCGGCTGGACCGCATCATCTCACGACTGCCCGATGATGCCGACAGGCCCACGCTGTACAAGTTTGATCTCGCCAACTTCCCCATTCTGATTTTCGGGGCTTCCAGCAATCTCAGCCCCCTGCAGATGCGCAAAGTCATCGACGATCAGATCAAGTACCGTTTCGAACGGATCCCCGGTGTGGCATCCCTTGATGTGTGGGGCGGTTATGAACGCGAGGTGCAGGTCAATCTCGATGCCGGCAAGATCAAGGCCATGGGGCTGCCCCTTGACCAGATCCTCTCCAGGATACAAGAGGGTAATGTGACGCTGCCCGCAGGGACCATCGACCGGGGAGATTTCGAGATTACCATGCGCACCCTGGGTGAATATACCAGCCTGGATCAGCTCAGTGAGACCGTGGTCGCCATCAGGGAAGGCGCACCGATCAAGCTTCATGACATCGCACGGATCGATGACACATGGAAGAAGATCTCGCGCCTGATCTTTGTGAACGGCAAACCCGGAGTCCGCCTGGGTGTACGGAAGCAATCGGGAATGAACACCGTTGAGGTGGCCAGGCTGACGCTTGAAGAGGCTGAGAAGATCAACCGGGATATCCCACAGATTACCCTGACACCCATCATCGACACATCGGATTACATACGCAATTCCATTACCAACGTCGGTTCCATGGCTCTTTACGGGGGCATCCTGGCCGTACTCGTCCTGCTCTTTTTCCTGCGCAATGTCGTCTCTACGCTCATCATCGCAACCGCCATCCCCATCTCCATCATTGCCACCTTTGCCCTGATGTACTTCGGGGGACTGACGCTCAACATCATGACACTAGGCGGTCTGGCCCTGGGTCTCGGCATGCTGGTGGACAATGCCATCGTAGTGCTGGAAAACATCTATCGCCTGCGGGAATCAGGACAGGCACCTGAAAAGGCCACCCTGACAGGCACCTCCGAGGTGACCTCCGCCATCATTGCCAGTACGCTTACGACACTGGCGGTCTTTCTTCCCCTGGTCTTCATCCGCGGCATGTCCGGCGTAATGTTCAAACAACTTGCCTTTGTGGTCAGTTTCGCCCTTCTATGTGCGCTCCTGGTTGCCCTCACCCTTGTTCCCATGATGACCGCCCGGCTGCTTCATCTGCGGGGTCCTGCTTCGGGAAAACCATTACTCAACAGGATCTACACCTTAAGTGTCCGTTTCTTTACAAGCATGGAGGACGGATACAAGCGCCTGCTCCACCTCTGTCTCAATCATGCAGGGACGGTCATTGCAGCTACGGTTTTGATCCTCGCAGCAAGCCTGGCGCTGATACCGCTGGTGGGTGTGGAATTCATGCCCACGACAGACGAAGGCGAAGTCCGGGTGAATGCGGAGATGGAAGTGGGCACCCGCCTTGAGATCCTCGGGGAAAAATTCAAACAGATCGAGGCCATCGTAAGCAGGGAAGTCCCTGAGGCAAAAAACATAGTCACGAGTATCGGCGGATCAGGCGGACGCTCCCGCGGATCTCACACGGGCAGAATGCAGATCGCCCTGAAGCCCAGGGCTGAGAGACTGCGCTCCAGCGAGCAGATCGCCGCTGATCTTCGAGAAAAGCTGATGGGAATCCCCGGGGTGATTATACGAACCCGTGCCGGTCAGGGGCTGTTCATCCTTCGGATATTCAGCGGCGGTGATACGGAAAAGGTGCAGCTCGAGATCCGGGGGTATGACCTGGAGACGGCAGATGTTCTTGCCCAGCGGGTGAAACAGATCGTCGAGAGTGTTGACGGGGTGACAGATGCCCAGCTGAGCAGGGAATCAGGAAGCCCTGAAGAACTTGTGTTTGTGGACAGGGCAAAGGCGTCCGACATGAAACTGACGGTCTCCGGTATCGCCGACATGCTCCAGACCGTTCTGTCCGGAACCACGGCCGGCAGTTACCGGGAAGGCGGCGATGAATACGACATCCGTGTCAAGATCAAGGATGCCGACAAGATGCCTGTCCGTGAAATCCTCGACCTCACTCTAACCGGCGCCGAAGGGGAGCCCGTGGTGCTGAGAAACGTGGTCAGCATCCAGCCTAAGACCGGCCCGGTCCGCATCGAGCGAAAAGATCAGGAACGGATCGTGACAGTCTCGGCCAATATCAGCGGGCGTGATATGGGGTCCATCCTGAGCGATATCCGTGACAAACTCAGGGAAGTGGCAATACCACGGAACTTCAGCATTGTCTTCAGCGGCGACTACGAGGAACAGGAAAAGGCCTTCAGGGAACTCCTGCTGAGCCTCATCCTTGCCGTGCTCCTGGTTTATATGGTCATGGCATCCCTGTATGAATCCATCCGGTATCCCCTGGTGGTCATGTTCTCGGTCCCCTTTGCCGCCATCGGGGTCATCCTGATGCTGTTTATCACAAGTACCACCTTTAACGTTCAGTCCTATATCGGCTGTATCATGCTCGGGGGGATCGTGGTGAACAACGCTATCCTGCTGGTGGATCATATCAATCTGCTGAGGAGGCGGGACGGGATGGCATTGCGTGATGCCATAGAAGAAGCAGGCAGGCGGCGTCTGAGGCCGATACTCATGACCGCCATGACAACGATTCTGGCCATGGTGCCCCTGGCAATCGGACTTGGCGAGGGGGGAGAGGTCCAGGCACCCCTTGCCCGTGCAGTCATTGGAGGGTTGATCAGTTCGACGCTCATTACCCTGGTCATCATCCCCACGGTCTATCTGTTGTTCGATACCCGGTTGGTGCGGAGGAAATCCTCAGACACATCTTCCATGGAGGACACTGTTTAAGATATGACAGATAAAGATTTTCTCAGAAATATTCTGGTACACGGCCTGTTTCTCATGGGGTGTTTTGCCTTTTTTTCCTGTGCATCCGCACCGGCTGAACTACCAAAAGACTATATCGGGCCCCAGCCGGCACCCTCGAAACAGGAGGGCATGCTCCAACAAAAAGATGTCCCCCCTATCAAAGATGAAGGTCCGCTGCAGATTACCGTGCAGGCTGCCATCCTCCTGGCACTGGAAAACAACAGGGCACTGAAGGTGGAAAAATATAATCCCGAGCTCAATCGGGCTGCAGAGGAAGAGGCACGCTCAGAATTCGATCCCATCGTGACAGGCGGGTATTCACGTCTGAGGGAAAGGACCGACCATGACCTGAGACCTTCAGGAAAGGGCGTGGAGAGCGAAATAAACACAGGGCTCGGCATTTCCCAGTACCTGCCGAGCGGGACCGAAATCGACATCGGGGTATCAAACCAGGAGACCTGGTCCGACTTGTACAGCGACCACCTCTATGAATCCCGGCTCGGGCTGAGCGTTACCCAGGCCCTGCTCCAGGGTGCGGGTCTCGGCTACAACCTTGCCGGTCTCCGGCAGGCACGTCTCGACACGAACATATCGCTCTATGAACTGCGCGGCTTTGCCGAGGCCCTGGTGGCGCAGGTGGAAGAGACCTATTGGGAGTATGCCCTTGCTCAGCGTCAGATCGAGATCTTCCTTGAATCCCTGAAACTGGCGCAGCAGCAGAAAGACGAAGCGCAGGAAATGATAAAAATCGGGTATCTGGCGGAATCGGAGCTTGCCGCTGCCCAGGCCGAGATTGCACTGCAGCGCGAAGGCCTGATCAATGCCCGGAGCAACCTGGACAAAACCCGTCTCGAGCTTTTGCGACTGTTGAATCCCCCTGATTCAAAGTGGTGGCAGCGCGAGATCGTACTCCTTCATGAGCCTGCAATCCCCAACGTGACTCTTGATGAAGTCGACTCTCACGTAGAGATTGCCATGAAAATGAGACCCGACCTCAATCAGGCCAGGTTGCAGGTCATACAGGGGGATCTTCAGATCGTGAAGACGAAAAACGGCCTCCTGCCCAAGATGGACTTCTTCATCGATATGGGCAAAACAGGATATGCGGATTCCTTCAGCCGTTCTTTGCGGGATATGGATGGGGACTCCTATGACATAGGCGCAGGGCTTTCCCTGCAGTTCCCTCCCGTGAACAGGCAGGCCCGCGCCCAGTACCATGCATCACTTATCAACCGCTCCCAGGCGGAAGAATCACTCAAGAACCTCGACCAGCTGGTCCAGGTGGATGTCCGCTCCGCCTATATAGAGGTAAACCGGGCAAAGGAACAGATTTCGGCAACCTCGGCAACCATGGCGCTGCAGGAGGAAAAGGCACGCATCGAGAGGGAAAAGTTCCGCGTCGGCAAATCCACATCACTCCTCGTGGCACAAGCCCAGCGCGATCTTCTCTCGAGCCGTATCGCCCAGATCCGGGCCACCATCAATTACCTCAAGGCACTCATTGAACTGTACCGGCTCGAGGGGTCGCTCCTGGAACGAAGAGGGATCATGGCACCCGGGAACGAACCGGCAGAATACCGTGCTCCATATCAGGAAAATCAATAATCAGGCAGCGCCTGCCGGGTAATCCCTGAATATCCTACAGGTAGGTCCTCGCACCTGCGTAGTTGCCCAGGTAATAGCTGTCTGTAAGCTTGTCGGTGCGAATCTTCTTGCCCTTGCCCGGTGCGTGAATGAAATATCCCCGGCCCGTGTATATGCCGACATGGGTCACCCTGCGGGTCTTTCCCGTGGCAAAGAAGACCAGATCGCCCTTCCTCAGCTGGTGCCTGGCAATGGGCCTGCCGGCCTTGAACTGCTGCCTTGAGGTTCTGGGCAGGTTGAGCCCGTTGAGCTGGTAGACAGCCATAGCGAGCCCGCTGCAGTCAAAACCGGTCTTGGCGGATGTACCTCCCCATCGGTAGGGGATTCCTTTATAGTTGCGGGCTGTCCGGACGATCTCGTCACGGAGCGTCCCACCCTTACCACCTCTTGCCGCCTGATAGGATCCCGGCGGGACAATGTAATAGGCATCGACAATCCCTAAACGTTTCAGTTCGGCTGCCTCTTCCTGCGCTTGCCTGAAGGAGGAGAAATTGCCGAAACGCACCTTGTAGAGCCCGGAGGTGTGGCGAAAGTAATAAGCATCATGGCCCCTGCGCTCAAGGGTCTCATTGAGCCTGACTGCATTGTTCATCTGCGAGAAAGCCCCGACCTGAACAGTGTAGCCCATGTTCTCCACATGGGCGGGAAGGACTGACGGAGGCTTCACTACGGTTTTTTTTGCGCAGCCTGAGAGCACCAGCCCAACAAACAATGCAAAGAAGACCAGCCTGACGACCCTGAACGTTTTATTCGGGCCTATTACGAGGAACAGAAACGCATCCATAGACATCTTATTCGGCCGCAGAGCAGAAAACATTGAATTCACAAGGATGAAACCGGGGAAGAAATCAACATTCTGCTCCCTTTGAGCGTGAATTCCTTCCATGCGCAGGTTCTCTATGTCTTTTTATTATGAACATTGACGCATAATAATTATTATGTTTAGTATTGCACACCTAAACTTCTACGAGAAAGGAGATCTTCTAATGGGCAAAAAAGGTTGTATTTCACTTGTTGTTCTACTCGGGCTATTCATTCTTCTCTCTACTTCAGGTTATGCTGCGACGGGTTCAGAGCAGGATATCATGACACGTGTTGACGAACTACAGAAGCAGGTAGACCAGCAGCAGAAAACCATCGACGAGCTCAGTGCACAAAAAAGCACCCTGACACTCTCAAAACAAATCGACAATCTCAAGATCAACGGAGATCTGCGTGTACGCTATGAACGGCGTGACCGCGACAAGGCTGCCGGAGGGGATGATGTACTGGAACGTATGCGCGCACGGTTCAGGGCAGGCCTTTTGTGGAAAAACAGCGCCGAGAACTGGGAGATCGGAGCCGGTTTGACGACCGGTGGTGAAAAGGGCACCGGGGCATTCGATACCTGGGGAGAAAACGAATTCTTCGAAACCGGCGATATCCGTCTGGATTATGCGTATGCACAGCACACTTACGGGGCACTGAAACTGACAGCCGGCCAGCAGAAGAATCCCTTCAAGACCAGCTGGCTGCTGTGGGACAGCGATCTGAGACCCACCGGCTTTACGGCACAGTATGGGGCAAAGTCATTTTTTGTCACCCTGGGAGCATATGATGTCAAGCAGTACACCCTCAGCAATAGTAATACCGATTTCGGTATGCTCTACGCCGTGCAGCTGGGTGCCAACCTGAAAGCAGATGATGCCAAGATCATGCTCGCAGGCTCATTATACAGCCTTGACGGAGTGTTTGAAAGGAATGAGCGGCCGAACCCGGATTATACATATATGATCGGTGATATCTATGGCTCAGCAGGCATACCCGTTGGTGATGTGAAACTCACACTGTATGCTCAGACCTTCTACAATTTCGGTGCTGAAGGTGAAGAGGGAGAAGGTGTTCTCGGAGGAACGCTCGATCCCGAAGAGGAAAACATGGGCTGGGTAATCGGTGCATCTGCAAAGATTGCCTCAATCTCAGCAGCCTATTCCTATGCTCAGGTGGGAGCTGATTCCTGTGTCGGCGGACTGAAAGACGCCACCTTCGGCAGCGGGGTGAGTCTTACCGATATCAAGGGACACAAGATCAGCCTCTACTACAACATCACCAAGAACTTTTCCGTGGGCGGGAATGTCCTGCTCTATGAGGCACTGGAACGCAGCAACCAGAACGAGGTAACCCTCTACCAGGCTGACCTGGCCTATAAATTCTGATGAGCCACATGGGCACGGCAAAGTGTGCCGTGCCCCGTATTTTCTCAGAAAAGCGGCTTTTTCTGCTCCGTTAAAGAATGATGAAGTCTGTTCTTTCTGTAACCATCCTGTATGCCAGCGTTCTTTGTGCTCACATATCGAAGTCCGGAGCAAAGCCGCGCCGCAGTGTGTTTTCCACCGAAGTGACCGGGTCCACGAACTGAAGCAGGTAGTCAGGTCCGCCCGCCTTGGACCCGACACCGGAGAGCTTATACCCGCCGAACGGGTGGCGCCCGACGATTGCGCCGGTTATGTTCCTGTTGATGTAGATGTTGCCCACTTCAAGATTTTTCTTCAAGTACTCGATCGTGTACGGTCTGCGGCTGAATGCCCCGCCGGTCAGGGCGTACGGCACTGAATTGGCAAGATCCACAGCCTCCTCGATGGTCTTCACCTTAAAGACAGCCACCACGGGTCCGAAAAGCTCGGAAACCGCAACAGTGGAATCTCTCGGAACCCCCTCGAATACCGTTGGAGGGATGTAGTACCCTTTCGGATCGAGGCCTTCAGGAAGGCTGCCCTGAGTCACCCGTTCAACGAGATTCCTGGTTTCATCAATGACCCTGTTGATCCGGTCATACGATGCCTTGTCCACCACTGCTGAGAGGTCGCAATTCGGGTCGCTCGCTTCACAGACAAGGAGATCGCCGATTGCCTCACGGAACCTGTCCATGAAACGGTCATAGATGGCCTCGTGAATGATAAGCCTGCTCATGGCGCTGCACTTCTGTCCCTGGAACCCGAAGGCGGATTTGATCGCCCCGGCCACAGCTTCGTCGACATCGGCATCCTCGTCGACAATCAGGGCGTTCTTCCCGCCCATCTCTGCCACGACCCGTTTTGGCGAAGTCATATCGGGAACAGGTTTTGCTGCATTCTCGATAATCTCTGTCCCCACATCTTTCGAGCCGGTGAAGATGATAAAAGATGTCTTTGCTGAGCCCACCAGGGGCGGCCCCACAACAGACCCCGGGCCCGTGATGAACTGGAGTACGTCCTTGGGACAGCCCGCCTCGATAAAGATCTCGTACATCCGCTCGCCTATCTTCGCGGACTGGGTTGCCGGCTTGAACACGACAGGGTTGCCGGCGACCAGTGCCGCACTGGTCATTCCCACCGGTATGGCCATGGGGAAATTCCACGGGGCAATGACCACACCCACACCCTTGGGCCGGTAAAAATAACGGTTGTCCTCACCCGAGATGTGCATCAGTTTCTTTCCTGAAAAAAGTTCAACGGCCATGCGGGCATAGTACTCACAGAAATCCACCGCCTCTGCGATATCGGCGTCTGCCTCCCGCCAGGATTTACCAACCTCCATGGTCTCCAGAGCGCACAGTTCGAACCAGTTCTTTCTAAGCAGTTCTGCAGTGCGAAGGAGCATGAGCGAACGTTCCTCTACCGGCAGCTTTGCCCAGTGTTCCTTTGCGTTCCAGGCAGAGTCCAGCGCCTTTGCCACATCTTCTTTCGTGGCAGAGCATACCTGCGCAACGACCTCATCAGGCCTGCAGGGATTCACGGAGGCCACTCTACTTTTGCTTTTTATACGCTTGCCGTTGATATGAGGCGTTACCTCCCAACCCAGGCCTGACTGCACCTTTTTCAGGGCTTTCTTGTAGAGTTCCCGGGGCTCTTCGAGGATAAAATCCGAGCAGGGTGCATTCACGAATGGCTGTTCCAGAGCCTGTTTGCCAGGCGGCGGGAATGTCCTTCCAATCAGTTCAGAGGATACGGGCGCCTGTCCGGGTGACTGCAGCAGAATGCGTGTTGGGGTGTCCGTGGTGAATTTCAGCCGCAGGAACGACTCGTTTGAGGTATTCTCCAGAAGCCGCCTCACGAGGTAGCCCATACCGGGGATCAGCTCGCCGACAGGAGCATAATCACGGCAGCGGTACCCCATGTTGGTCACCGCCTTTTTTATGGGTTCGGCCATGCCGTAGAGCATCTGAATCTCGAGGGCCCCGTTCGGGATCTTGAGCTCTTCAGCCAGGACAATGGCATTGGCGATACTTCGAATATTGTGACTCGCGATTGCCAGGCCGAACAGGTCATGCCGCTGGAGTATACGCCTGGTGATGTCCTCAAAATTCGCATCGGAGTGTGCCTTTGTGGTGAAGACAGGGACCGGCCATCCCCGCTGCTTTGCAGTAATGACTTCGTAATCCCAGTATGCACCCTTGACGAGGCGAATCGTAACCGGTGGACGGTCCTTTTTTTTGCACCACTGGATCAGGTAGTCCATGTCTTTCTGGGCTGACTTCAGGTATGTCTGGATCACAATGCCCACATGTGCCTGCTGTTTGAACTCGTCCTCCTCGAGGAGTGAGGTGAATGCCCTCAGCGTGATGTCTTTGAGCCCATAGCTTTCCATGTCTATGTTCACAAAACTTTGTGTGGCTTTTGCCGCCTGGAAGATCGGGCGGAGGGAATCTCTGAGCACCTTGACCGAATTGTTAAAATCCGGAGAATAGATCCTCGAACTCAGGCTCGAGGGCTTAACCGATACATTGACCTTGGGTATCGGACCAGTGTGGTCTGTATCGAGAAGCGGGTCGTCCTCCCATTTTCCCGATTCGGCTTTGAGGCTGTGAAAGAGTTCTATGTAGCGGTCCTGGTACTGCCTTGCCTCTTTTTCGCAGACGACTTTTTCTCCAAGGATGTCCACGGTAAAGCACAACCGCTGCTTTCTCAGCTGCGCATATACGTCAAAAGCGTCCTTTGCATCCGTGCCCGGAATGAACATCCTGGCCATGGAGGCCACATTCTTTCTGACACTCTTTGCCGCTATCCAGGCAGTGACCCCGGTAGCACCTGCAGTTGTGATCCCCCATTTCAGAACAGCGGGGATATCCTCGCCCTCACCGCAGAGATACCCCTGAAGATGATCGGCTATCTGCCTGTCGCTCTGCAGCACCGGAAGCACATCGACGAACCGGAACATATTCAGCTTGAAGTCCGGATTCTTCATGCACCAGTCCATCACCTTGCCGTTCCAGTAATCCCGCCTGAATATGCTGGCGGTCTCCCCCTTGATTGCATCAAACAGTTCCTGGCCTACCCTGGCGATTTTCTCTTCCATCGTGATACGCCCTCCCCATAGTTCATTTTGTCACGGCATGAAGGATGAAACGACCACAGGGACACCTCTGGTACGATGAATCCTTCAGGTAGGGCCTTTGTGTTCACAGACCGGAACCCTCATTCATAAACCGCCCTGCAGCGAGCGACATCCTCATCGCAATATGTGCCAACTATTTCACTATAATAACCCTGCGTTCGAAACTTTCCAGCCCTTAAGAGCTTCTTTCCGGATGAGAGCCCCTTGTCTGCAAGGTATGAGCTGATTATATCTAGAACGTATTGGCTTACATGAACGAGGAAGGGTTGACCGCAAAAATTCTGTTGCAGGAAAAGGCGACAAAGGAGGACTCTCTTATGAGGTATACGCTGGTTTGGCTGCTGGTCTTTTTTGTCCTGTCATTGACGGGGTGTGCGGAACTCAAGCAGCTGCGGATTGAAACCGCTGAACAGAAGAACACGATCGAACAGCTCAACGCGGAGAACAAGGCATGCCAGGAAGCCCTGGCAAAAACCCTGGAGGAGCTGAAAACCACGCAGGGAGAACTCGAAATCCAGCAGATCGACCTGAAGACAAAAGAGCTCGAGCTCGAGCAGCAAGAGGCCGCAGCCAGACAGCAGAGCGAGGCCTTCAAAAGGATGCAGGAAGCCATGAAGGCCGAGCTCGCCTCAAAGCAGGTTGCACTCAAGGAACTCGAGGGCAAGCTTACCCTGACCATGGTGGAATCGATACTCTTCGATTCCGGCAAGGCGGATGTGAAGGAGGAGGGCCGACAGGCCTTACAAAAGGTCGCTGATGTGCTCAAGAACATCGCCGATCAGGAAATCATTGTGGCCGGGTATACCGACAATGTCCAGATCGGGGGTAACCTTGCGAGGATCTATCCCACCAACTGGGAGCTCTCGGCTGCCCGCGCCATATCCGTGGTCAAGATCCTGGTGGACGACGGTGTCGACCCCGGAGTCCTGGGTGCCTGCGGCTACAGCGAATACCGGCCGGTGGCCGATAACGAGACCCCTGAAGGCCGGGCGGAAAACAGGCGCATGGAAATCATCCTCATGCCCAAACTCAAGCCGTAACTGCTAAAAACAGGAGGCCGGGATCATCCACCCGGCCCCCTGTTTCAATTGTCTGCATCAAAAAAAAAGCCGGTTCTGTCTCTTAAGCGCCATGTGCATCTCCAACCAATGAACGGACATAGCGCATGGCCGAGACCGAATCGGGTCCATAAAAATCAGCCAGTGTCTCATCTGCATACTCCTGCTTCACCACGGCACCGCCGATCATGATGCTCACCTTGTTTCCTCGCAATATCATCTTGTTATCCCCGACATTTACCTTTAAGACCTCTCCGGATTATTATCTTACCTATGGGAAGGCCCAAGGAGAAAAAGGAGGAAAAAATAAGGAATCTCGTTATTGTTCCGGGTGACCAGTTAAACCCTGATTCAGCGGTCTTTGACGGATTCGACAGGGACCATGACGCAGTGTGGATGGCGGAGGTCTTCCATGAAGCGGCATACGTGTGGTCCCACAGGCTCCGTATCGCGTATTTTTTTTCCGCCATGCGCCACTTCCGCGATCTTCTCCGGCAGAGAGACATCCATGTCATATACCAGAGCCTGACTAAGAATCAGGGAGAGGACCAGGGTAATACCCTGGCGGATATCCTGCAACAGAGCATAGCAAACCTCGATCCTGAGAAACTCATCATGGTGCAGCCGGGCGACTACCGGGTCCTTTCAGACCTGAAAAGGCTCTCCCTGCGGCTGAACAAGGGATTGGAGATCAGGCATGACAGGCTTTTCTACCTTGATATCGATGAGTTCGCCGGCTATGCAGGAGAGAAAAAGAAGATCGTACTCGAAACCTTCTACCGCAGGATGAGGAAAGCTCACCACATCCTGCTGGACACTGAAGGCAGGCCTTCGGGCGGGGCATGGAATTTCGACCGCGACAACAGAAGGGCCTTTGGGAAAAGCGGGCCGGAACATGTCCCCGAGCCCATATCCTTTTCACCTGATAAGACAACGCGGGAGGTTATCGACATGGTGAGGCTGCGCTTCAGCCGCCATCCGGGGAACCTCGATGTTTTTACCGCTCCGGTAACCCGGGAAGATGCCCTGAAGGCCCTGGATGATTTTACTGCACATCGCCTGCCCCTGTTCGGCACTTTTGAGGATGCCATGTGGACAGATCACCCGTTCCTCTACCATTCACGCCTTTCAGCACCACTCAATCTCAAACTCATCAGCCCGGCTGAATGTGTTACCGCAGCGGTGGATGCCTTTGAGTCCGGTCACGCCCCCATCAGCTCTGTGGAGGGTTTTATCAGGCAGATCATCGGGTGGAGAGAATTTATCCGGGGCATATACTGGCTGCACATGCCGGGCTACGCTGATATGAACCACCTGGGACACCTGCTCGATGTCCCCTCCTTTTTCTGGGACGGAAACACCGCCATGGAATGTATGCGCCAGACCATGCAATCCATCCTGAATCACGCCTATACACACCACATACAGCGTCTCATGATCATGGGGCTGTATGCCCTGCTGCTGGGGGTCAATCCGAAGAGATTTCACGAGTGGCACATGGCTATGTACCTCGACGCCGTCGATTGGGTTTCACTGCCCAACACCATAGGCATGAGCCAGTATGCAGACGGCGGTATCGTTGGCACCAAGCCCTATTGCGCCAGCGGAAATTACATCAACAAGATGAGCAACTACTGTACACACTGCCCCTACGACTGCCATCTCTCTTCAGGAACGAATGCGTGCCCCTTCACCACACTCTACTGGGATTTCCTCGACCGCCATTATGACAAGTTCAAGGCCAACCCCCGGCTCGTATTCCAGATACAGGCCCTGATGAGAAAACGCTCAGACAAAGATGAAATGAACAGGATCCGCCTGCAGGCGCAAAGATTACAAAAACAATAGTGGCTGCTTATGGGGGATCAAGACTTTTAAAAGGACAGCCTTTCCCCTCATCTCATTTGGGCTCGACAGGAAAGGACTTGCTCTCCCACTCCTGCCATCCGCCCTTGAGGGCGAATACCTTTTTATAGCCGCGATCTATGAGTTTCTGTGCCAGACCGGCACTAGTCCCTTCTCTGAATCAGGAACAATACAATACTAACGTCTTGTCCTTCGGATACTTGTCCGCCCAGTTTTCGAAGTTTTCCTTGGTTTCTCTGATAGCACCGGTTATCTTGGAATCACTGGCATCCCAGTCTCCGCCGGTTCGTACATCCAGGATGATGACATCCGGATTGCCAAGCAGCCCTTTGAGCTCCTCTGTCGACATCCTCGGCGCATCGGCAGCAGACACGACAGAGCAGGCAAACATCCAGATTGCAGTCAAAACCATAACGCCGGACATCGACATGATCAGCTTTGTTTTCCTCATACACCCTCCTTTGTTATCCGGTGGGGCATTCTCTTCTCTCCGGTTCTGTTTTCCTGTTGTCTTTTGAAAACACTCCTCCCTGACACAGCTGCGGCAACAGCCATATCCATAGACAAATAATAGTAGCCCCGGCTCAGGGCAATGCAAGGGGTGCACGGCTGCACCTGCTTTTTGACAGGACAACTCATCGGAATCACGAAAATATCCAGCATGTGGACATTCCCCGTAGGCAAAATCCGCTGTTGGAATCAGTCCCGGAGAAAGATTCAACCCCGGTACATGAACCGGCTTCTCCCCGCACGAGGGCTCCCGGTGTCTTTACCTCACCGTCGCCCCCACTTCGTCATCACGGAGATTGATGGCTTTTCCTGTTCCCTCTTTATAAATCTGCCGCCCTTCATGACCATTTTCACGTTTTGAAGGGCATCGATGTTCTCGAGCGGATTTCCCTCCACAGCGATCATGTCCGCTATCTTGCCCGGCCGTATGCTTCCAAGGGTCCTGTCAATCCCCAGGATCAATGCATTGCCCGATGTTGCGGCCATAAGCACCTGCGTGCAGGAGAGCCCTGCCTGCATCAGCCGTTTGAGCTCCTCCAGATAGAACACGCCGAACAAAGCCATGGGCGACCCTCCCGAGTCGCTGGCAACGCCAACGCGGGCACCTGCACGGAGCATCCGGCCGATGTTGGCAAGGACCACCTCATATCGCTGTGCAAAGAGCGGGATATCGAAATAGGGTCTCTTCAGATATTGTTTCTCAGGCGGAGGATACGGCTTTTTGCGGTATGTAGCGATATGTTCTTTTACCTGCCGCAAAGGCTCGGGCTCCAGGAAGGACGATCCCTCCTCGTTAATCTTCTTCTCCAGCATCTCCCACAGATTCTCATTGCCGAGGTCGAGACAGGCCAGAGTCGGGTTCAGTGCCATATCCCGTGCTGCAAACTCTCCGGCCACCTGCTCCGGGATCTCCTCCATGGGGCAGTGCTCGAAGGTATCCACCCGCATGGACATGGCGTATTCCAGGTCTTTGAGCCAGCTGATATGGGCGCACACCTTCCTGTGGTTTTTATGAGCGGTCTCCATGATCGCTGCAAAGGTCTGCGGGTCGAACACAGGCAGGTCTCCGCCTCCCAGCAGCCACGAGCGGTGCTGGCAGTAGACCTTGATCCAGTCCGCTCCCAGGCGGAGCATCTCCTCCACCCGTGACCGTGCTTCATCCGGGGTCCTCACCCGTTCGGCATACTGCCCGCCCATTACATACCTGATGACAGGACTGAAATACGGCACCCAGTCAGGACATCCTCCCGGAGTGGTTATGCACGAATTGCACCTGATGATCCTGGGTCCGCGCAGATCCCCGCTGTTCACTGCCTGGATCAGGCTGTGCAGTCTCCGGGGAAACCCGCCTGCATCACGCACCGTGGTGATGCCTGCATCGATGCAGGTCCTGGCGTTGCGCTCTATCTGTGCCGTGATATTGAGAAATGCCCTGGGAGTGACCCTGTGCATGAACGGTACGGTGATATGCACGTGAGCATCGATAAGCCCTGGCAGGAGGGTGAGCCCGTTCAGGTCGATTGCTTCGATACCCGATACGCCCACAGCACCGTCACCGTCCTGTACGGCAACGATCCTGTCCCCTTCCACAAGAACTGACTTGTGGCTATGTAACCTGCCTCTCTCCCCGTCGAAGAGCTGCATGTTGTAAAAGTTAAACCTGTTTTCAAATATCATGTGCAGAGGTCCTCACCGG
>DAISYU010000024.1:0-33384 GCA_036825155.1 Thermodesulfobacteriota bacterium
GATACTGCTGGGACTCCACCATGTAGATGGCGTCATCGTGCACCGTGGTAAAGGCGCTGTCCCAGTCCACCTCGGCAATGACCCTGTGGTTCCCGGTCTCGGTGGTATCCACCACCACGATGTTCTCCGGGTTGATGGTGCGCAGGCTCACCTCGTCGGCAGGGTAGCTCTCGGCGGCCCAGTGCCACCGCTCGTCCACCCGGTGGAGCACGCCCTTTTCCTCGAGGTAGTCGAGAAACTCTTCGAGGTCTTCCTTCCCGAAGCGTTCGCCCTTCTCAAAGGGCAGCTCGAAGGCCGCGCTCTTGATATGGTGGAGCAGGATAAGCAGGTTGTCCGGGTTGACCCGGCAGTGCTCGGGGGAGCGGGTGAAGAAGTAGTCCGGGTGCTCCACGATGAACTGGTCCATGGGGGTGCTCCGGGCGATGAGGATGGCGACGCTGCTGCCGGCCCTTCGTCCTGCCCTGCCCGCCTGCTGCCAGGTGCTGGCGATGGACCCGGGATAACCTGCCATGAGGCAGGCCTCCAGGTCGCCGATATCGATACCCAGTTCCAGGGCATTGGTGCTCACAACACCCATGACTTCGCGCTGCCTGAGGCCTTTCTCGATATCCCTGCGCAGGTTCGGGAGGTAGCCTCCCCGGTAGCCGGTCACAAAACGGTCGTCCACCGGTGTTTTGCCCTTGAACTTGTCCTTGAGGTACTTGGTGAGCACCTCCACATTGAGCCTGCTCGTGGTGAACACGATGGTCTGTATGTTGTTGCCGATGAGCTCGCTCGCCAGGTTCCTGGCCGGGGTCAGGGCGGACTGCCTGATTCCCAGCTCGCGGTTAATAATCGGCGGATTGTACAGAATAAAGGTCTTCTCGGCCGTGGGGGCCCCGCTCTTGTCGAGGAGTTCCACCGGTTTTTCCAGGAGGCTCTCGGCATGCTCTTTCGGGTTGGCCACCGTTGCCGAGCAGCAGATGAACACCGGGTCCGCGCCGTAGAACCGGCAGATCCTCTTGAGCCGTCTGAACACGTTGGTCAGGTGGCTGCCGAACACGCCGCGGTAGACATGGAGCTCGTCCACCACGATGTAGCGCAGATTGGCAAAGAGCTTCTGCCACTTGGTGTGGTGGGGCAGGATCCCGGTGTGGAGCATATCCGGATTGGTCACCACCACGTGCCCCTGCCTGCGGATTGACTGGCGTGCATCGTCCGGCGTGTCCCCGTCATAGGTATATGTTTTGATGTCGGCATTGAGCTCGCCGATCAGGGAATGCACCTCGTGCATCTGGTCCTGGGCAAGGGCCTTGGTGGGGAAGAGATAGAGCGCCCTGGTCTCGGGCTCTTCGATAATCTTTTGCAGCACCGGCAGGTTGTAGCACAGGGTCTTGCCGCTTGCGGTGGGCGTGACCAGTACGATATCTCTTCCGGACCGTACCAGTTCCATGGCATGGGCCTGATGGCTGTAGAGCTTGTCTATGCCTTTTTTGTGCATCACCTCCCTGATCTGCGGGAGTACCCAGTCCGGATACGGCGCAAAACTGCCCTTGGAGGCGGGAATGTGTTTCAGTGCGGAACAATTCTCGACAAAACGTGGATTGCTCTCTGCCCGGATTAGCCACTCGGAAAGTTTCAACTGAGCCATTGCATGCGTTGCCTTTCTCACGGCAGGACATCGGCTGATGCTCCTGCCGCCACCCTGCTCTGCATTTGAACTGAATATAAAAAGGGAGCCAAGCTGTGTCAACGAAGAAAACAGTGCCTGCCCCCCGTTTGTTCTGCGTGGCCGTTATGCCTGCTTCTGCCCTTTCTTGCACTGGTCGAAGTCTTTCATGAAATCTTCGATGAGAAAATTCTCCAGGATCATATCGAGCAGGGGGTTTTCCACCTTGCGCTTCTTGGTGATCAGGTAGATCTTCTCGCACAGGCTCTCATCCGGTTCGGTATTGAGGACAACAAGCTTCTGCCGTGATGGCGCATGCTGCAGCGTCAAAACGTTGAGCGGGGCCACACCGTGCCCTCGCATGACCAACCTCCGGATGATCTCAATGTCCTCGATCTCGCCGATGATCTCCGGCTCCACATTATGTCTGTCCAGATACTCCATCACCATGGTGTTCATCTGTGTCGGCGCGGCCGGCAGGATCAGGGGCAGATTGTTCAGGTCCTGGGGGAATCGCCTGCACTTCTTCGCCACATGGGAGTTGGCACAAAAGACAATGGGTACCCGTCCGATCAGACGGTTAGTGATCCCCCGGGTTGATTTCGTAACAAACGGGGTATCGGTGAGAATGACATCCAGCAGGTGGTCGGCAAGGTCCTGGGTCAAAAGATCGATCTTGTCAGCCTTTATGGTAAAATGTGCATTGGAGACCGTGGTGAGGATATAGTTCAGCAGCGTATCGGTTATGGTTTTTGGTACATGGGGCGTAACACCGATATGGATATGCAGCTTCACCTGTTCGGACAGCTTCTTCACCCGGCCTTTGAGCTCCTGCCCCAGGTCAAAGATCATGGTGGCATAGGACAGGACCAGGTGTCCCTCCTGCGTCAGGGCGAGCCTTCGCTTCTCCCGGGTAAAGAGATCCACGCCAAGGAATTCCTCAAACTGCTTGAGCTGGGCGCTCAGCGTAGGCTGCGCAAGGCTCAGTTTCCGGGCGGCCTTTGATATGGAGCCTTCCCGTGCGATAACGTAAAAATAATATAAATGATGATAGTTGAACGGCAACATATAGATTTTTCAAATACTAACAATATAAATTATCTATTTTACAGATTTATACTATCCATAATATTATATTCATAGAAAAAATCAAGCTCAGTCAGAACATTATGAAAGAAATCGCCTGGGATATTTTGAGCGGCATTCAGGCTGAACATTTCCGGTACGTTCTGTACGAGCTCCCCTGATACAGACACATAAGTATGTATGACGGCTCCTGGTGAAATTATGAAAAGAAAGACGCCCTCAGAGAAATAGGCTTGCTAGTATACTTCATGTATTGAGATATACCTCCGGGGCATTAGCCCAAAGTTACCCGTGGGCTCTGTCAGAAATGACAGAGCCCATTTTTTTCATGAATACATTTGCAACAACGTTACCGTCTTTATATTCAACAGGGCATCTGCGGTGACCATCCCAAGAAATTTGTTGCATTTTCTCAATGATCCTCTATTATTAATTCAGTCCATCTTCGTGTTCACAACACTGAAGAAAGAAGCTTGGGTTTGATTTTTAGCAGCATGTCGGATATCCCGCCGGTTTTTGCGGGACGTAAGGAACAGGACCCGGGGTTTACCCTGGGATTAATCCCTTTGATGAAGAAAGAGAAAATGCTCATGCCCAAAAAGATCATAATCGGACTCGTTGTCGTCATTCTCGTCTACACCCTGAGTGGATTCTATCTCCTCCCGTATGTCCTCAGGTCTGTTCTCACGGACAAGCTTTCCGAAAACCTTCACAGACAGGTAACGATCGAAGATATCGATACCAACCCTTACATAATCTCGGCCAGGGTAAAGGGGCTTGTCGTAAAGGACCCGGAGGGCAAAGACACCTTCTCGTCGTTCGAGGAACTCTACATCAACCTTCAGGGTATATCCGCCTTCAAACAGGCGCTCATCATCAAGGAGATACGGCTGCTTGGTCCCTATATAAAGATAATCAGGGAAGATAATCAGCAGTACAACTTCTCCGATCTCCTGGGAGGTGAACAGAAAAAGGACCAGGGAGAAAGCAAACCCGTTGACTTCTTCCTGGGAAACATCCAGGTAACCCGCGGAAGGATCGACGTGGTGGATTCTCCGAAGAACACGGAGCATGAACTCACCGACATATCCTTTACACTGCCCTTCCTGTCAAACATAGGGGAGCATTCAGAGGTCTTTGTCCAGCCCCATTTCGAGGCAACCATCAACGGAACCCGCACTGTTGTCGAAGGTCAGTCAAAACCGTTTCATGACTCCCTGGAAACGATTTTCCAGATCAACCTCAAAGGGATCGATATCCCGTACTATCTCGAATACCTGCCCAAAGAGATCGAGATGAAAATCCCGTCGGGAACCCTCGACCTCCAGGCTGCAGTGTCGTACACCCAGTTCAAGGACAAACCCCCGGTTCTGCAGACCACCGGAAAACTGGGGCTAAGCAACCTCTCGGTCACAGACATGAAAGACCTTCCGCTTATCAGCATCCCCCAGGTCACGATCGGCATCGCTCCTTCACAAGTTCTGGCGCGGACAGTCCATCTCTCAGGCGTGGACATTGTCTCTCCGGAGGTACACATCAGTCGGGACAAGACAGGGGCAATCAACTTCAGCAAGGTGGTGCATAAAACACAACCTGCTGCCAAGACCGAACAGGACACTGAGGAGAAGCCCTTTTCCCTGACGGTTGACAATGCGGCCATCAAAGGCGGCACATTCACCTTCTCCGACAGTTCAGCCGCCGATGAGGTGAAGCTTAAAGTGGAAGGCCTCGAGTTCTCCGTGCAGAACATGTCCACGGATGAAGGCTCTACGGGAACGGCCAACCTGGCCTGCCGGGTGAATGGAAAAGGCTCGGTTTCCACCAGTGCAACCTTCGGCATTGCTCCGCTCTTCTGCGATGCAAAGGTAAAGGTTGCCGGACTGGAGCCCGCATGGGTGCAGCCCTATTTTTCCGATCAGGTCCGCATCGTCATCAGCAAGGGCAGTGCATCCACCGATGGAACACTGGCGCTGAAGAAAGTCGATGAGAAAGGTATTGAGATTTCATACAGAGGCAATGCAGAGCTGAGGGATTTTGCCACAATGGACAGGGACTATTCGGACGAGTTTATTTCGTGGAAAAGCCTGAGCCTGGCTGAACTGGATGTGGGATATAATCCCACGTATATCGATATCAAGGAGATCTCGCTGACGGATCTGTTCTCACGGGTCATCGTCAATAAAGACGGCAGGATCAACTTAAACACCATCGTAGAACAACAGCAGGAGACCCCGGAACCTGAGAAGCAGGAAGCGAAGAATGGCATGGAGAAAATTCAGATCGAGAAAATCTCTCTAGAGAACGCAAACCTCTCCTTCCTGGACAAAAACATCACGCCCCACGTGACCACGCAGTTGACAAATATCGAGGGATCGGTCACAGGGCTCACATCGCAGGAGACAAAGACCGCGACGGTCAACCTTTCCGGCAAGCTCGACAACACCTCCCCGCTCCTGATCGAAGGAAAGATCAATCCGCTCAAAGGAGACCTTTTCGTCGATCTCAAGGTGAGTTTCAAAGACATAGACCTTACTCCCGAGTCCCCCTACGCAGGGAAATACCTGGGCTATGCGATACAGAAAGGAAAGCTCTCCCTTGACCTGAACTATCTCATTGACAAGAAAAAGCTGGATTCTCAGAACAATGTGTATATCGACCAATTCACCTTCGGCAACCCGGTGGACAGCCCGGACAAGACAAGCCTGCCGGTGAAGTTTGCGATCTCCCTCCTCAAAGACCCCCAGGGGAAGATCAATCTGCAGCTTCCTGTTTCCGGCCAGACGGATGATCCGGAGTTCCGGGTGGGGAAGATTATCCTCCAGATGCTTACAAACATTATCAAGAAGGCGGCAACATCGCCTTTCTCTGCTCTGGCCGCACTGTATCCCGGTGCCGAGGAACTCAGCTATCTGGAATTCGAATATGGAAAGGCCAGCCTCCCTGAAGGAAGTGCAGAAAGACTCGATGTCCTCCTGAAGATACTCTCTGATAAGCCATCCATAAACCTCGATATCCAGGGTTATGCCGACAGGGAACATGACACGAACGGTCTTGTACAGCACTTCTTCGAAAGAAAGCTGAAGTCACAGAAGCTCAGGGACATATTGAAGGAGGGATCTCCTGCCACTGCAGTGGATGAGATCATCATCGAACCGGATGAATATGATGAGTATCTGAAAAAGGCCTACAAGGCCGAGACGTTCTCCAAGCCGACAAATGCCCTGGGATTGCCAAAATCACTGCCTGCAGAGGAGATGGAAAAGCTCATGATTGAACATATCGAGGTGGGCGACAACGATCTGCGGCTGCTGGCTGCCCAGCGGGCACAACAGGTCAGGAACTACCTGATAAAATCGCAGAAGGTCAATCCGGAAAGGATATTCCTGGTCACAGAACAACAGATCTCTCCGGAAAAGATCGAAGGAGTAGCAGAGGCCCGCGTGGAGCTCAATCTGAAATGATACAGTGCCCGGCGCCTTCATGGGCCTGGCAATAGAAACGACTATGACTCGGAACCATGTCATGGATGACCGGAATAAATCCGGTCTGTACCTTCGATATATGAGGGAGGAATAACATATGAAGGACCTGCCGGAACGGATATCTTCCGCCACCCATTTCATCCAGGAAGGGATCTGGAGAATCCGCATCAAAGATCTGACGAGAGCACAACATATTCTGATCAGGTACACCAGGATCCTTATAATAAGCGTAAAAGAATTTATCGAGGATAGATGCCCTCTTAGGGCCTCGGCACTGACGTTCTATTCGCTGCTCTCCATTGTCCCCGTGGTGGCCATGGCCTTTGCCATCGCCAAGGGATTCGGCTTCCAGAAGCGGCTTGAACAGCAGTTCCTGGAAAGATTCGAGGGCCAGGAACAGGTCATCATGCAGGTAATCGAATT
Source organism: Thermodesulfobacteriota bacterium (assembly GCA_036825155.1). Taxonomy (GTDB): domain Bacteria; phylum Desulfobacterota; class Desulfomonilia; order UBA1062; family UBA1062; genus DSAD01. Next base: position 6,640 of record DAISYU010000024.1, read on the forward strand.
TTCCCGCAACATGCTGGAAAACACCAAAGGAGGCCTGATAGCCGGTGTGGGCGTAGTCGTTCTCCTCTGGGCAGTCATCAGTGTTCTGGGACAGATCGAGCAGTCCATGAACGATATCTGGGGGATAAAAAAGGCACGGTCTATCGGGAGAAAATTCAGCGATTATCTTTCAATCATGCTCATCGCCCCTGTTCTCCTCATCATGTCCAGCAGCGCAACGGTAGTGATCGCGACCCAGTTGAGCCGGATAATGCAGAAGATAGAATTGCTCGGGGTGTTCTCGCCGGTCATCAGCCTCGTATTGGGCGTCCTTCCGTACTGTCTCATCTGGATACTCTTTGCATTTGTCTATATCTTCATGCCCAACACAAAGATCAATTTTCTTTCAGGCCTGATAGCAGGTGTTGTCGCGGGGACAATCTTTGTAGTCGTGCAGAAGTTCTATATTATCTTCCAGGTCGGGGTGGCCAAATATAATGCCATCTACGGCAGCTTCGCCGCATTGCCGCTGTTTCTGGTATGGCTGCAGCTGAGCTGGTTCATCGTACTCTTCGGGGCAGAGCTCAGCTTTGCTCACCAGAATGTTGAGGCATACGAGTTCGAGCCGGACCGGAAAAGGATAAGCCCGGCATTCCGCAAGCTTTTAAGCCTCCAAGTCGTCCATAAGCTCGTCAGGAATTTTATCCAGGGGGAAAAGTCCATGACAGCACCGGAGATATCCGAGACACTGGATATACCGATCCGTCTGGTTCACGAGATACTCTTTGATCTTTCTGAGTGCGGTCTGGTAACCGAGACAACATCGGAAGATGAAAAGGAGGTGGCCTATCAGCCTGCCCGCGACATCAATGATTTCAGCATTTCATACATCCTGGAATCGCTGGAGAAGAAGGGAATCGATTCAATCCCTGTTGCCAGGACAGATTCCTTTACCGCCCTGTCAGAGTCGCTGGAGGAATTCGGTACAGCCATCGAGAAATCACCGGCCAACAGACTGCTGAAGGACATCTGAATAATACCGCAGCCCTGCTGAAACCGGCGGGATCTTCGAGAAATCTGCGGGACAAAGAGAAACACCTTCATACACATTCTTATGTGTTAATCTTTACTCAACTCAGACCGATAAATTCCATATCATTACGGCATCGAGAAATATTTTGGGGAAACGGTTCATATGAATCTGTCATAATTTCTCACTGCCTATTTATTTACGGGGCTCTTTGTATATGACGATTTACAGGAAGACTATACTGATTGTAGGAATATCCCTGATTGCCCTCATCACTGCACTCGGAGTAACCTCAAGCATCATTATTACGGACAGATTCTCTCTTCTGGAAGAAGAAGATGCCCATCACAATGTGCTACGGGCAAAGAATCAGTTTTCCGACATACTCTCGAAACTGGAAAGCACTGCGGGTGACTGGGCACCATGGAACGACACGTATCTGTTCGTTCAGGGGAAAGATCCTGGTTATATAGAAAACAATCTTAATGATGAGACTATTGTCAATCTTGGGATCAATTTCATGCTCTTCCTGGACAGGACCGGGAATCTTGTCTATACAAAATGCGTCGACCTGGAAACAGGCGAAGAGGCACCTGTTCGGGAGGGACTCATCGATACGGTCCTTTCTCACCGGGCATCCGTAACAGTCTCTGGAGATCAGACAGGTGGATCAGGCATACTCATGCTGGATTCGGTCCCGGTGTTCATTGCCTCCGAATCTATCCTGAAAAGCGATTCAAGCGGACCCAGCCAGGGAACACTGGTAGTGGGTAAATATCTGGATGCGTCACAGAAGGCGATGATCGAGGAGCAAACGCAGTTATCCATATCAGTCATTAGCTACAAGAATTTTGTCAGCACAACCAAATACACAGCCATACTCTCACAAATGAATACAGGCACGAACACCGTAATACAACCCCAGGACAATGAGATCCTTTCCTGTTACTTTATGGAGAATGACATTGAGGGTGATCCTGCATTTATCCTCGAAATAATGTCTCCCAGGCATATCCGTCAGCATGGAATCAGCATTTTGTAGTATTTCATAGCCGCACTTATTGCAACCGGTCTGTTTACCCTCTTCCTCATCTTGTCCCTGCTTGACAGGCTGATCCTGTCCCGGCTTGGAGGAATGAGTACCAGGGTGCGTGAAATAGCCGATGAAGGAGACCCCTCTCTGAGACTCGAGGAACAATCCCCGGACGAGATCGGAAGTCTTGCATCCATGATCAACAGCATGCTGACGTCTCTGGAGACTTATCATCAGGAACGGGTCAAGGCCGAAGAGCGGTATCGGGCCATCGTGCAGGATCAGACAGAACTCATCTGCAGGTGTACACCGGACGGGATCGTGACATTCGCCAATGACTCTTTCTCACGCAATCTCAGCAGACAGGGGGATGAACTGATCGGGAAGCACTTCTCCTCGTTCATCATGGAAGACGACCGCCCGCTCCTGAGAAAGTCGCTCACACAAAATGACGGCAAAGATCTCGATGGTTTTGAAGTGAGAGTGATCAGTCCGGATGATACCGAACACTGGTATCATTGGAATTACAGTACGATCTTTGAAGAGAACGGGCTGCCCTTTGAGCTGCAGCTGGTCGGACGGGATATCACCGACAGGAAAAGGGCCGAACTTGCCCTCCAGGAGAATGAAGATTATCTCAGGAGCCTGTTCAATTCAATAAGTTGTGGAGTTGTCGTTATAGATCCTGAAAAACATGTCATCTGTGATATCAATGCCAATGCACTTCAGCAGTTGAACAGAGAGCGGCACGACGTTGTCGGACATGTGTGCCACGATTGTATCTGTCCGGCGGAAAAAGGAAGGTGCCCTATCACCGATCTGGAGCAGACAATCGATCTGTCGGAAAGAATATTGCTGAATGCCGCCGGTGAAACGATCCCTATTCTGAAAACAGTCATCCCCATAGTAAGAAACGGTAAGAAATACCTGATTGAGAGTTTCATGAATATTGAGGCCCTGAAAAAGGCGGAAGAAGAATTGCGGAAGAGAGAAGAGACGTACCGCCGCTTCTTCGAACAGGACCTTACCGGTGATTTCGTCGTAACGCCCGATGGGCGGATCGTTGACTGCAACCCTGCTTTTCTAAAGATCTTCGGATATGACAGCATTGAAGAGATGAAAGAGGTGAATGCTTTCTCGATTTTTTCGGACCATTCATGTTCCGGAACCTTCGCAGATACAATACGCGAAAAAGAGCTTCTTGAAAATCTGCACCTGGAACTGAAGAAGCGCGACGGAACGACTATTCACACAATCGGCAACTATATTGGGATGTTTGGGGACGACAACAATATAACCGAGATCAGGGGTTATGTCTACGACGACACCGAACGTGTAATGCTCGAGAAGGAACATCGTCAGAGGCAGAAAATGGAGGCGATCGGAACACTTGCAGGGGGAATCGCACACGATTTCAACAACATCCTCACTGCAATTATCGGATACAGCGAGATAGTCATGAATTCCCTGGAAAACAATACAAGTGTTCAAAAAGATCTGGATCAGGTTCTCAGGGCAGCGGGACGTGCCAGGGATCTGGTTAAACAGATACTTACGTTCAGCAGGGGGACCGAGCAGGAACTGAAACCGGTACAGGTAAATCTGGTTGTCCAAGAAGCGCTCAAGCTTCTCAGGGCGACCCTGCCCATGACCATAGAAATGAGTCAGGACATCAGAAGTTCCTCGCTTATCATGGCAGACCCGACACAGATACATCAGATATTGATGAACCTGTGCACGAATGCCCGTGACGCCATGATCGGAAAGGGCGGAAAACTCACTGTAACACTGTGCGATACGATATCCGGTCATGACTTCACCTGCAAGTATAGCCAGATCAAACCCGGGAAATACATGATGCTGTCCGTAAAAGACACCGGCTGCGGCATGACGCCCGATACAATAGAACGGATCTTTGATCCATTCTTCTCTACAAAAGATACCAGCAAAGGAACCGGGCTGGGTCTCTCGATGGTACATGGCATTGTAAAAGGTATCGGCGGCACCATCACGGTGGAGAGCGAACCAGACAAGGGCACTACATTTTCCGTCTTCTTCCCCATCATCGATGACCGGGAAATATCAGATCACACCATAAGAACTCCCATCTCAGGCGGTACAGAGAGAATTCTCTTCGTGGATGATGAGAAGATTATCGCTGAAATGGCGACTCGGATGATTGAACATCTGGGCTATGAAGTGTCAGCAAACACAGACTCCACAGAGGCGCTGGAGGTTTTCAGATCGTCTCCGCACATGTTCGATCTGGTAATAACAGACATGACCATGCCCGGGATGACCGGTGTCGACCTGGCAGAGGAACTCATGAAGATCAGAGAGGATATACCTATCATCCTTTGTACCGGATACAGTGAGAGCGTCACGGAAGAGAGCGCGAAGGACATGGGGATCAGGGAATTTGTCATGAAGCCCTTCGTGATGGAAAGGCTTGCCACGGTTATTAAAGAAGTCCTTGAAGGTCAAGACCGTTCAAAGTCCGCCGCCTGATTGATCCCACAGCAATAGCACCTGTCACCATCATGTCGATTACAAAATCATGCCCATTTCCTGCTTATCTTGCCTTTACTGATTTTCCCCTTATATTTTAATTAAGTATGGTATCCATAATCAGGCGAAAAAATGCCCTTCACAGGATTGTGATCCCTGTGGGGATCGTTGTCCTTGTCATGGTTCTTGCTATCAATGGATATGACTACGCCCCGCGCCTTTTAGAGTTCTCGCCGGTACTGAGCCGGTTGCTTTCAAACATCTGTGCGCTGGGCATGTTCGTGAGTATCTGGCTCGGCGTTTTCATTGCCCATCCCATGGCCTTCTTCGCAGGTGCGAACGTGAAGGAGCGTTTTGTCGTATCGTTTCTCACTCCGGTCATCTGGTCGATCAAGCTGCTGGTTGGTTCGTCCGCCATCTACAGTGGAGGAGATCTGTTTTTCTGGGTGTTCTACCCGCTCATACCCGGTGTCATGGGTGCCACCGCCCTGAATTTGGGGATCTCGGAGATGATCTGCCGTACGATCATGAAGAAAAGGGATCCCCGCTCGATTTCCGCACTTGCACCGTCGGTGGTTATCCCCTTGTTGATCGGACTCATTATCGTCCCGCTCTCCCTGTACAAGGGGGGCACGGTGTTTTTTTATTTCTTCGTTGACTGCTATACGTTGCTGTTTGGCTGAACAAAGGAGCGTTCATGGGTGGAAATGATCAGGGGAGTTCCGCAGGCAAAGGCCTGACCAGGAGAGAGGTGCTGAGGCTCCTTGGAGGGACCGCCGGGGCATGCATGCTCTCGGCAGGTATCCCTGGGCTCACGAACGCACAGGCGGCCACAAGACCCAACATCATCTTTATCCTCTGTGGCGATCACCGGTGGGACCATCTGAGCAGTATGGGCCACCCGTTCTTGAAAACAGCCAACCTCGACCGCATGTACACAGGCGGGGTCCTGTGCGAAAACGCCTTCGTCACCACATCGCTGTGCAGCCCGAGCAGGGCGAGCTTTCTTACCGGGCAATATGCCCACAAGCACGGGGTGAAAAACAACATCACCCCCTGGAACAACGACAATGTCACCTTCCTGGAGATCCTGAAGCAGCACGGCTATGACACGGCATTCATCGGAAAATGGCACATGCCCGGAAAGGGTCTCCCCACACTCAGAGGGGTCGACAGATTCATCTCGTTCACAGCCCAGCGGGGCCAGGGCCAGTACTACAACTGCCCGCTGTTCGTAGACGGTGTGGAAACCCCGTCGCGCAGGGAATATATCACCCAGGAACTCACCGACTATGCACTGGAATTCATCGGGCGCAAGAGAGACAACCCATTCTGCGTGTACCTCTCGCTCAAGGCGGTCCATCACCAGTGGCTGCCGCCGAGGGATCTCAAAGGCATATACAAAGACGTAAAAGACCTTGGCCTGCCGCAAGAGGCGGACAACTGGCTCGGTCTGGTGAACAACAACATCACCTACGGCACACTGGGAAGACTTGACGACATGTACCGGCGATACTGCGAGACCATCGTGTCGGTGGACCGCGAGGTGGGCCGTGTTCTGGAAAGCCTGGATACACTGGGAATCAGCCAGGACACTGCGGTGATATTTGTTGGTGACAACGGGTTTTTCTGGGGCGAGCACCGCCTCGTCGACAAGCGCTGGGCTTACGAGGAGTCCATCAGGGTGCCGTTCCTCGTGCGCTACCCGAGGCTGATCAAGAATCCCGGCAGAAAGGTACAGGAGATGGTCCTGAACATCGACCTCGCACCCACGGTACTGGATATTGCAGGCATCACCCCGCCTGAACATATACAGGGAAGGAGCATTGTTCCGCTCCTTGAAGCATCACCGGTTAGTTGGCGCACCTCCTGGCTCTACGAGTATTACCGGGACTATCCCTACACCGTCCCCGACCTGTTTGCCGTACGCACGGATACATACAAATACATCGAGACCGGCAGCAATCACTATCCCCCGGAATTGTACAATATCAGGCATGATTCCAAGGAGATGCACAATCTCTATCATGAGGACAAAGCAGCCCCGATCCTGACCCGGATGCAGGCCGAGCTTGAACGGCTGAAAAGGGAAACGGGGATGGAAAAACCATGACTTGGGGAACACGATCTCAGGCAGAGCAAGACTTGGGGAGCATGAACCCTGGCAGAAGGCAGACCGAGCCTGTTAGCCCATTATCTCAGGCAGAAGTAAAAAATAAGAGAATCCCAGGTATGAGGTTTAAGGTATAAGGTGTAAGGTTAGAACTGATCTGAATCTTGAACCCTGAACCTTAGACCCTATACCTTACACCCTCTTAAATCACGAGCAACCCAGTTCAGGAAATCATCTCGCTTGCCACATTCATTACATTCGCCGCCGGCCGCTGGTTCCTTAGTTCATTGGCCATGAAGGCCATGGCCGGTGCCGTGTGCGAGAAATAGTCTCTATACCCGGCACAGAGATAGTTCAGTTCCTTCTCGCCTTTTTTCGTAGTTAAGAACCGGTTCTTCGGGCACTCGCCGCAGCACAATGCAAGATACTCACACCGCAGGCATTGTTTCGGCAGACGCTTGAACTTGTCCTGGCCGAAACGGACCTGTTTCTTTGACTCCGCACTATCTTCAGGCCCGTGTTCCCTGATATTGGCCAGGCGGTGCTGAGGGTATACAAAATGGTCGCACGAATAAATATCCCCGTCATGCTCCATCACCAGGGCCCTGCCGCAGGTGCGCTCAAAGATGCACAGCGGTGCAGGATGTCCCAGGGTACAGGCAAGGGTGGCGTCGAAGATCTGCACGAATGTCGACCCCACGTCACGGACCACCCATTCATCGAAGACGGTGGTGAGGAACTTTCCCCAGCCATCTGGAGAGACGCTCCAGGGTGTGACAAGATCTTTCGCCTTCTTTTTCTGCGTACCGGGCGATTTTTTCTCGTCCCGGATAAACGGGGCCTGCCGGGTGAAATTCCTCTCCTGAACCACAGGGATAAACTGTATGAACTCGAAGTGCTCGCGTAGAAAACCATAGATGTGCAGCGGGTCTTTCTCACTGATGTCGGTTACGCAACACAGGGCATTGCAGGGAACATCAAACCTTTTCAAATGTCCCAGGGCCGTCATGATTCGGTCAAAGGATCCTGTGCCAGCCGCATCTTTGCGATAATGATTGTGAATATCGGCCGGTCCGTCTATGCTCACCCCTACCAGGAAATCATGATCCTTGAGAAATGCCGCCCACTCCTCATCGATGAGTACGGCATTGGTCTGAAAGGCATTGGTGATCGTCTGACCGGGCCTTCGATATCGTTCCTGGAGCGTGAGGGCGTGTCTGAAAAAATCGATCCCGCACAGCGTAGGTTCGCCCCCCTGCCATACGAACTGCACCGGAAAGCCATCAGGCTGACTTGCAATATACCTGTGCACAAACACATCCAGGGTTTCCCGGTCCATAATGTACCCTCGGCTGGTGTGCAGCCAGCGGGTCTTGTGCCTGTAGAAGCAGTAGGTACATGCCAGGTTGCACACAGGACCTGACGGCTTTGCCATGACCTGGAACGGGTACCCGCCATGATCGGACTGTCTTGTCATGCATTCAACCTCACGTCTTGTCCCTTTCCTCTGTGCCTGAGTTCCCGGTCTTCTCTGTTTGCAGCAAGCCTACTGCCCGATCCTGCGCGCCGCAAGCGTACCGGCTGTCTGCATCGCTTCATCGAAATCAGGAATACCCGCCCTTCCCCCGTAGTCTCTGCAGGAAAGCGTTGCAACGGCAACAGAAAACCGCACAGCCTCAGGCAGTGCCATCCCCCTGCTGATGGCCAGAGCAAATGCTGCATGAAAATTGTCGCCGGCACCGGTGGTATCCCTGACCTCTACTCTGGGCGGCAGCACCTGATAAAGCCTGCCTTCATCTATATAGTATGCACCGTTATCCCCGTCAGTCACCACCAGCGTACCTGCAACCATATCTGCCAGTGAAAGAATCCTGTCTGCAATCAAAGAACCCGCAACCTTATCCCCAGCATCGTTGAGAAACTCCGACGAGGGGATAAAATAATCAGCAAGGGCCATCATATCTTCCATGCCCTCTCTCCACCGCTCACAGTCATAGACAACAACAGGAAGGCCGCTAACAGACTTGAACTCTCCCGCCAGGCCGGTGACCTGCGGATCAAGCAGAAGCACCCGTGAGCGCTCCAACAGCATTTTCACCCTCGGGGTCAGATTCACGGGTGGAATGAGGGACCGTTCGTATATAATGGTGCGCTCGCCGGTAGCCCTGGTCACGAACACGTATGCAACCGGGGTGAGGCCACCTTTGACGATCTCCACGAGTGCGGTATCGACACCGCACTGTCTGAGTCGATTCAGGCAGATCCTGCCTTCCTCGTCATCGCCGATCCTGCCTATATAGCTGACCTCGCCGCCGAGCCGGGCTATACAGCACGAGGAGGTTGCACCCTGCCCGCCCCCTTCGACAAGCCGCATCTTAAGGGGAACCTTGGTATTGACCAGCGGGAACCGTTCCACCACCGAGATGTAATCCACGCATGCCCTGCCGATCACCAGCACTTCAATGGTCTTGCTGTCCTCTCCCACAAAACAACCCCGATGAAGCTGAATTCATATATACCAGGATTCTACCATGTTTATGCACAAAAGTGGATGAGAGGATCTGATGGTTCGTTTTCCATCTCTTTAGACCTGGTATATAGATCCCTTGGTCACCTCCTCCTTGCATTGAGCGAGCCGTTCCATTAACATTGATCCATGATGAGCAGGACAAAACCCATAAAAAACAAACCTGTCGGGGCATTCTTTGATTTTGACAAGACCCTCCTGGATGTGGAGAGCCCCAAACTCGGCATCCGCTACCTGTGGGAGCGACGAATGGTGTCGTTTGCCTACGTGCTGAAGATTATTTTCGCCAACTTCTTCTACAGCAGAAACTATATATCTGATGAAACAATGGCCCACCTCCTGCTCACCTTCTACAGGGGCAAATCACTGGAGATCTTTGAAGCAGGAGCTCAAGACTATTATCACGAGGTGATCCAACCGCATCTGGCCCCCAATATCCTGAACAAGGTGCACGAACACCGGGAGATGGACCATATACTCGTACTGGTATCCGCCGGGATCAGGTATCTGCTCAAGCCCGTGGTGGAGGATCTGGGCTTTGACTACCTGCTCTGCACCGATCTGGAAAAAGGCCCGGACGGCCTGCTTACAGGAAAACCTGCGGGCCCCGTCTGTACCGACACCAATAAAAAACGCTTTGCATCCAGGCTCGCGGACGATCTCGACATGGACCTGCTGCGTTCATATGCCTACGGCAATCACCACAGTGACATCCCCATGCTCGAAATGGTGGGGAATCCCCATGTGGTGGAGCCGAATGATGTGCTCTTGAAGGTCGCGCAGGAGAGAAACTGGCCTATTCTGACCTACCGCTGAAGCTTGACAGGCACCTGGATGGAATTATCTTAAACGGAAAAGATACTCATATGCTGCAACTGGATGCCGGTTGTCTCACATAATCTTGAGACAGGCCGGAACATGGTGGTTCTCTCGTGAGAATCATGGAAGGTGAATATGAAGATCATAAAAATCACCGGTGCCATTCTTGTCACCGCATGGGTACTGACCGGTTGCGCGCCGGTCATATCGGAAGAAGTGCGTTCTACAATCGATGAAACCATCAGCGTACTGGAGGTGATCGAGAATCCTTCAGCATTCACAGGATCCCGGGTACTCTGGGCAGGGATTGTCATCGATACAAAAGCATTCAAAGACCACACGATAGTCGAAGTGCTCCAAAAGCCCGCTGACTATCAGGGCAGACCCAAGACTGTCGACGTTTCTCAAGGCCGCTTCCTTGCCAGGTATAACGGTTTCCTCGATCCTGCAGTCTACACCTCGGGGCGTGAGGTAACCATTGCCGGGGAAATAGCGGGAACAAAGGTTTCCACTATCGGAGAATATGCATACACATACCCTGTTGTCCTTATTACGGAAATCCACCTGTGGCCGGTTGAGTCCGAGAAAGAGTATCATTACTTCTACTATCCAACCTATTACCACGACCGGTGGCGGTATTGGTGAAAAACTGACCAAGAAAGCCCAGGATCCTTGGCAGATCAAGACTTGTGGATCGTGAACCCAGGCAGCAGGCAGTTGGTCAAGATAGCTCGAGACCTGAGGCAGAAGAAAATATTTTTGAATCGTGGAGTTCTGAATGTTCCTATCTTCTGCCTTGGATCATGAACCTGATGTCCTGTCCTGCCTGAGGTCTTGAGCTTGAAGTCATGTTCTGCCTAGCATCTTGAGCTACCAGGCTCGTCCTGCCTTGTATTTCGAACCCTTTATCTCCATCCACTCATCTCTAATAAAATAGAGACTGGATCAAAAACAAAGAATTTACTATGAGCACATGCACAACTATGCCATTGTATGAATGATAAGACTCTTCATTTTCAAAACAGCGGGGTCGATACCACAACTATGAGAATTATTTACGCCACCGATATTCACGGCGACTTCGAGAAGGTCAAGACACTCCTGTACGGCACCACGGCAGATGTCTATATCATCGCAGGTGACCTGATCGACATGCCGTTCTACAATCTGGAATCTTCCATCCGCTACCATGAACTCCAGTCCTATTTCAACGGCCTGCGGAGAAGGATGCAGAAACAGGACATGCTGATAGAGGATTTTGTTGATGAACTGCTGGAGAATCCCGATGTTGACGACGAGATCCAGGAAACCGGCACCCGCTTCCAGCAGTACACTATCCGCGCCCGCAGAGTTATGCAGCAGAAATACAAGGTGTTGAAAAACATCATAGACACAAGGCAAAAACCCCGTATCCTCTGCATCCCGGGGAATTACGACATGGATCTCAAATTCACGTCCCTGCACGATAACGACCTGCACCTTCACCGGGTGGTGCTCGATGGGATGAAACTGAGCGGATACGGTGGAGCGGCAGTCTGGACGGCCGGCATCCCTGAACGATATATAGTACATTATGGAGCCGGTTTAGGCGAGGACGAGACGAACAATGAGATGTACCGCTACTTCAGGGCGGTGAAGCCGGATATCATTGTCGCACACCAGCCCGCCTACGGTATCCATGATACCGTTCCTCCGGGCGGACCTGTGGGCTCGCCATCACTGAGAACCTATTGCGAAAACAACGATGTCATGCTGTGTCTCACCGGCCATGCTCACGACGCATGGGGAGTTAGGCTGAGCGACAACACCCTCTATCTCAACCCTTCGAATTTCGGCACAGTGACCACTGCCAGCGGAGAGATTTCCGAGGGCGGGTTTTTCTACCAGATCGAGATCAAGGACCAGGCGGTAGAAAAGATCATATTCCGGAAGATCTGCAATGAGAAGATCTTCGATATCGCCGATTATTATGTAACCGGCGGTAAACTCGTGGAGGAGATCATTGATCAGGGCCGTTACTCTTCATTGACGAACCGTAAGAACCACGAGGCACAGGGCATTAACTATTCCCAGATCCCGCAGATCGAGCTGTACAACGACATAAAGAAGTTCTTCATGACCTTCCAGACACCTGAGACAGAGGACAGGATCGATATCTTGGAAGAGGTGGTCCAGCTCTTTAAGGACAAGATCAAGGGTAACATCGCCATGGACGTGATGGGCTCCGTAAACATGGGGATCTCTCACAAGACTTCTGATATCGATTTTGTCATTTATGTCAGGTGTGATTCGAAATGTATCGACGGATTCGGCAAGTGTGCTTACTTCAAACGGGCGGAAAACATGCTCCAGGAAGTGCTGGCCGGCAGATATGACTATGACATACTGGACTGTGTAGATCTCAACCGGGTAGAAAAAAGCATCAGGGAGAGAAATTACGAGTGCGATGCTGCCCAGCGTTTTGTGGCCTACCGTTCCCTGTGCCGTTCCATCAACTACAGATTCATTGCGCCGGTGGAAGATCTGCTCAACGAAAACATGCATTTCAGGAAAGAACTCGAGGGAAGCGTCCAGTCATACCTGCGCATATTCAGCACCACCACGACACATATGCTGTCCTTCAAGAAATACGAATCGCGCCTTTCCGCCCTCGGCGTAAAACTGCCCGAATCAATCAGAAGAAAGATCACCCAGTACCTGAAAGAGGAAAACGGCAAAGGTGATTAGGCATTTCTCCATGCGACAAGCAATGTCGATTTCAGTTACATAGGTCATTGTATAATAATTACCGGCTCCTGCCGGGGAAATGGAGTATATGCTCGACCAAGCTGCCGGCAGCCTATTGGCCTATCGGATAATATCGAGACATTTCATATCTCTCTGTGAGTTCCTCTCTTACCCTGCAAGGTGCCCGTATTCCTGGGCCCACACAATAAGAAAATCCTTCTGTTGAGAAGTTCTTCCTCACTTCTGTAGGGCTAAAAAAATTGATCCAGACCAGGATAATTATGTTTGATTTGATATATGTAATATTGTATATATATTCTTTAACGCATAATTTACCGGGGAATGAACATGGAGGTTATCTGATATGAGGCTCGGACAACTACGAATATTATGCATCCTTTGCATTACAGCCACGCTTATTGCTGTTCCATTCAATGGCAGCGCACGTGCAGAGCGGATATTCTTTGCCGGATACAATGGGGGATTCTACCTCAAATCACAGGAAGAAGGCGGCATGGAACTGAGGCTGGGTGGTTCCTTCCAGGCAGACTACCGCGCCTATGCAGAAAACGAACGGGCGGACAACCGCTTTGATATCCGAAGGGCACGGCTCATCTTTCGAGGCGGGCTTACCCAGTGGTTCCGTTTCGCCATGGAGTATGAGTTTCAGGGAAATGAGACAAACAATCTCGTGGATGCCTATGGCGAGCTGGTATTCAGCGGGCTTACCGCACTGCGATTCGGCCAGTTCAAGGAACCCTTCAGTCTGGAGTGGCAAAGCCCTGACAAGGCAAGCTGGTTTGTTGAGAGATCCATGGGCTACTACCTCACCCCGCAGCGGGACATCGGTCTGATGCTGCATGGCAGCAGATACGAGGAAGCACTTCATTTCGCCGTGGGATTCTTCAATGGTGACGGAGACGATGGGTCCACCAGAGGCAACCATCACGATACGCCAGAGATAACCGGCAGGTTTGTGGCAGCGCCATTGAAGTCCTCTTCTATCGATCTGCTCCGCAATGCGCAGATCGGGGTGTCAGCGAGCTATGCGAAGATCGATACCGCCAATCTGGACCTCAAAGTCAAGAGCACAGGCATGGCCGGGCTCACCCGCAACCTGTATATCCTCACCCATGATACAAAGTTCGGTGTAATACAGGATGTCGATGCCCGCTACCGGTATGGGCTTGAAGGTGCATGGACTTGGCACAATATTTCTCTTGCGGGCGAATACGTTCACCTCACCTATACCGACCTTGATCCCTCGTCAGGCCCGACGCAGGATGCTGATTTTTCATCCTGGTACGTGAGCATGGCATGGTGTCCCACAGGAGAGTATTTCATCCTGTCCCAGGGTGCAATAAAACCTGTTTATCCTGACAGGTTCTTCAATCCGGCAGATGGGACATACGGCGCACTGTGCCTTGCTGTACGCTACAATCATTTTACCGGGGATGAAGACTGGATAACACCATCTGCAAACGTATCCGTACGCAAAGCAGATGCCATCAGTCTTGCAGCCACATGGATCCTCTTTCCCATGCACCGGATCATCCTGGACTTCACTACAACGGATTTCTCCGACCGGATCAGGGCACGGGTGAATCCGGACGGCAGCATTGACTACATAGACAAGGAAAATGTGATCACATTGCGTATGGCAATGGATTTCTAAGGGGCGTGCCCCTCACTATATAAAAATATTCCGAGGAGGAAGAAGAGCCATGAGAAAGGTTATTTTGTTTTCATGCACATTCCTGATGCTGTGCATCATTGCATCGCCAGGATTTGCGGCATACCATCACCAGGGCGAAAATGACTCGTCCAATTTTCTCTCAGTGTACCCGGACAAGGCCGGCACAAAGCTTGACAGCTGTGCATTATGCCATTGCGGTGGAGAGGTCCCGAACAAGAAAGGGGGCGTGGACCTGGTCGGCAGCTGCCAGTGGTGCCACTATGCATACGGTTACGACGGATTGGGCCCGGACGGCGAGGGCGGGAATATCCTGGAAACCTTAAATACATACGGTCTGGATTATGGTGTAAACGGAAAGGATGCCGATGCCATCTCTGCTATAGAAAATGATGATTCCGATGGAGACGGTTACAGCAACATCACCGAGATAGAGGCAACCCGCTATCCCGGAGATGCCACAGATGATCCAACAAAGACCCCTGCCCCGTACAAGGTATACACCAGGGCTCAGCTCGAGGCCATGACTCAGCACACTCAGTTCCTGCTCATGAACACGAGCCGCTCCGGCGACTTCTATGCGGAATATACCGGTGTACCCATGAAGGATCTTTTAGACGATGCCGGTATTCTCCCCAATGCAACCGGTATCACTGTTTTCGCTCCTGACGGCTGGTCACAGTATCATCCCCTGCAGTACAGCGAAGACCTGGAGATGTATCATGTCTATGGCAACATGCCGGATCAGGACTACCAGTACCCGCCGGCCACGTATTATTACAATACTCAAGCGGACACTGCCCTGAATGTAGACTATGGATGGTGTGATTACATAGCCCCCTCCTGTGTGGGACGTGCACATGGAGACAACATCTTTGTCGACGGTGGCCTCAAGGCGATCCTGGCTCTGAAACGCGAAGGCGCAAACCTTGAACCTGGTGTCCTGACCGATGAGAACAAACTCGACGGCGAAGGGCCGTTCCGGGTGGTCGTACCCCAGAAATCCCCGAATGCCCCGGACCAGTCAAGCAAATCAGATCAGCAGGATGTTGTCTGGCCGTATGTCTATGATTGGGACCACAATGCAGGGGCCTGCACGCGCTCGGTAACAATCATCAGGGTGGAACCCCTGCCGGAGGGTACGACCGATATCAATCTGCTTGAAGCCGGGTGGGCATACATAGACGAAGACGATCCTTCCAATGACAAGATCGTCATTTATGGTGCTATCGATGGTGGAACTGCCGTGGGAGAAGATGACCCGGATCAGACAGGAGACTCCGGCGGCGGTGGCGGCGGATGCTTCATCTTCTCGGCACAGAAAGAGGAATGTGCGCTCTTTGCTGCCCTGATTCTTGGAGGCATCCTGCTGTTGGCAGGCATCTCTGTTTCGAGAAAGACTACCCGAACAAGGTAAGGCACAATAACAAATGCATGGAGACGGGATCTTCCCTTCCCCGGTCCCGTCTCCACCTGTTGCGGTAGCATAGACACTACAATATCAAGAAGATACCTCTCCATATGGTTAGCCTCGATAAGTGGGGGCGCCACGTGCGCCCCCCTCTTATCGCAAAGGCACCATTGCAGTTCATTCATGAAGAGAATAAGCACAATCTATCTCTTCCCAGCCGTTACCTTTGGTGGTAAATGAATGGCCCGATGAGAACACCGGGCCAGAGATTAATTCACTGTTCTTCTTAAAAGAGGACCCGATTCCGTCACCCGCCCGCGGTCTCTGATATGATCCTGGCGATCTCCTTGTGTATATCCATGGTGTAGTTCGGATTCAGATGCATGATGTTTGCGCAGAATTTGCCCTCGGTGCAATAGCCGAGACTGCACTTGGGTTCGAAGAGGAATGCAAGGTCCGGCAGGTGCTGCTTGAGCGACTCGGCCTTCTTTTCCGAGGTGATTCTCCTCTCCGGCTCGCACTCGGTGCACAGCCGCAGGGGCAGTTCGAGGCTTATTGCATTGATGAGATCGTAGCTTTCCAGGGTGCGAAGACGGATGTTCCTCGGTACGGAATACAACGCATCGCGCGTGGGAATATTGTTCTCGATGAGTTTGCCATAGAACATGATCTGCCGCGCAGTATGATAGATATATCCTTGAAGGATCTCTTTCTCATTCTTGAGGTCGTCACTGATCACGAATGCCTTCTCCGCCAGAGGGAGGATCTTCGCAATATCCTGCCCGGCCTCAATGGCAGGCCATATCTCTTTCACCATCTTGTATGCACGGTCAGCAGCGGTATAGATGGATTCCACGTGCTGCGAAAGCGTTCCGTGGCGCTTCTGCTCGCTCCACACACGCCACGACAGCGTTGAGATAGTCTTGATATTGAGTGCCTCATTGTACCTCCGGCAGAAGCTCGACAGGATCTCCTGGTTGCGGCAGGCTCGAAGGTAGAGGTCTGCGGCATCCTTGTAATCGCGGCATGCCTTGAAGCCCTCTTCGATCACCTTGAGCTCGTCTGCGATACCCGCAGGGAGATCATTCATCATACCCACCACCTTCGGGTCCACCGGGTTGCCGTATTCTTCATGCTTGTCAGCGGCATAATCGCCTGTAGGCTTTCTGAATATCGTGTAGTGGAGATAGGTCTCCCTGGGCACGGCCTTTCTCATCCTGTATATCTGGCCCATGCCGATCTCGTCTATCATTGCCTCAAGAGCATCAATGAAAAACGCGCACTCCTCCGGGAGATATGCCGTATTGTTTCGTCTCTCCTCTTCCACCCTGACCGCGAGGTTCACCAGGGAACTCAACGGCAGGACATAGAAGAGATCAGCCGGGTCGTTATAGGGCTTGAGCTTGTTCAATGCCTGTATGGCATCGAACTTTTTGGTATAACGCGTCTTGATCTGATCTGAAAAAGCAAAGAGCTCTTCAGAGATTGTCCGGTATTCCTCGAACAATTCGGTATCGGCACTGATGGATCTCGGCACCACGAGTTCGAGGGGCTTGGTCTCCCGCCTGCGTCCGCTGGTGACAAGGGAACGCGAATACACAACCCCGGTCAGGGCGGAATCGATCATCTTGGTGCCATTGACCCCCAGGGCAATGACGGGGAGACCGTCCAGCGAATGGCCCCTGCCTATTCCGGAAAGATTCTTCTTGAAGATCGTCTCAGGTATGTTCTTGCCCGAATCATGTATCTTGAGCAGTTCTTCTTCCAGGTCGGACTGGTAATCCACCGAGCGCGCAACCGCCACCTGAATCAATGCCACAACTTCATCCGGGCCGAGAAATTTCCTGCCCAGTTCAGAGATAACGGCACTGTTCTGCGTGGGAACAGAGGGGAGAAAGTCGAGCAGTTTCACCTTGAGGTCCTGCGGTTCCAGATATGTCTTGCCGTTCACTTCATATGCCATTGCAATCCTCCAAAAGAATATCTCCCTTGGTTGTATCTCTTCACCACAATTGAATCAATGATTTATTCGTCCGGGTTCAAAGAAACAACCTTTGGCTTGGATTGCACAGGGGAGATAGACCTCTCAACCAGCAGTTATAAATCGTCCCGGTTCAGGATCATCGGCCTGTTCCCGTATATGAATAGTAAATATGGAACGATCAAGGGCATGAAGCCTGGACAGGCGCTTGGCCCCGTTCCTTAAGCCCGCTTGAAGGAATGAATCCGGAGCTTCTCGCCTGGCGTCACGTGATTCTCTGATAAAAACAAAATGTTGTGTCAAAAAGTTTTCGTCGTAAGAGCTTTTTTATGGAAAAATGAAGAGTTATCGTATACCGTGACTCCCGCTGCAAGGATCATGGACAATCATCATTGAATGATTCAGTGGTGCTGAATCATTGGGGTCCCACGCAGCAGAGGGGGAAACAGAACGTAACCTTGAGAAAGGAGAATGACATGAACGTGAAAAGGGCATTTGTTTTCGTACTTATCGGGATTATCGCCATGATGATCGGTTGCAGCGGCAGCAAATACAGTGATCTGGTGGATGTCAACGTCAAGTTCGTCAGCGCTATGGAGGACTATATAGCAGCCACTGGAAAGGCCACCGCAGCCAAAGACATGGCCAAGGCCATCAATGACTATGCAGACAAGGTGGAAGAGCTCGCCCCCAAGATTAAAGAGACTCGGGGGAAATACCCTGAACTGATGAGCGGAGGCGAAGTCCCTGAAGAGCTCAAGGCCGTAGAGAAAAAGGCCCAGGGACTCTCACAGCAGGTGGCTGCAAGCTACATGAACATGATGAAATACATGATGGACCCGGGAGTACAGAAGGCCCAGGAGCGCCTGAATAAGGCCATGATGAGCATGCAGTAAGGAATACTCCCCAGATATTCAGGAGCATAGAGGTAAATAATCCGGATGAAAAGGCATGAGGGAATGTGCCGTCATCCGGTTCAGTGCACAGAATTCTTATATTGGATGCTCCCGGTGACCCACGCCGGGAGCAGGAAACGCAGCAGCCTGCCAGGATCCCTTTTCAACCCTGATATGGGCCTTTCTATAATCCCAGAAGAGGTGTCTTCATCACAAAAACCGCCGGCAGCACAAGGAAGAGGAAGATCAATGTGTTGCAGACAAACAGGGATGACGCCAACTCCGCATCGAGATCGAAGAGCACGGAGGTCACCACAGAGTACACTGCTGCTGGCATGAAGGACTCCAGCAGGATCACGGCCTTGAGGTACCCATCCAGGTACATGGTCTCCACGATAATGAATGCCGCCAGCGGAACAATCAGAAACTTTATCGCAGCCAGGCTCACATGAGCCCGATACGCCGATCGCATACCCGCGATTTGGAAGTTGATCCCCAGAGACAGGTACCCTATCCCGATGGATACCAAGAGCAGGATATCGATGGGGAAGTACACATCCGGACGCCGGATATCCAGCACGTGCAGCGCCAGAGCGGCGATAATGGCATAAATGGGCATATTCTGCCGGTTGATGAAAAACTCTTTCATGAATTTGAGGCTGTACGTGCTCTGTGATGACACCTTCTGCGCATAGGGAAAGAGCAGGAAAAAGACGCAGAACATGAAATAGGCGGTAAAGATAAAGGAGATGCCCAGCCCCTCTTCACCCATCATCAAATAGCACAAGAACCCGCCCATGGGATAACCCTGGTTGGCGATGGAAGAACTGATAAGAAAACTAGCCCTACTCCGGGGTGCAAATCCGAGCAGTGGGACGATAAAACGTCCTGCAAGCATACCGAGAAGAACGAGTACCATCCCGATTATAGGCAGCAGGATAAAATCCCTGGTGAGACTCAGTCCCCATATGCTCCACAGTATGATCAGGGGTTCGGCTGTCATGAGGTTTATCCGGATAAGACGCTTTGAGAAATCCGGGGCAGTAACACACCTTTTCCGAAGCATCATGCCCAAGGCAAAGGGAACGAAAATCATTATCTGAAAGATGAGAAATTTCATGGATGCCTGCCTTCGTTGTTGCCGTATGGATACGTGATGTTAACTCCAGGCAGAAGCACCGGGACCATATGCTGCCGGTGCGACCTGCCTTTGTACGATGGGCCTTTTCAGACCCCGCTCTTGCATTATTATGGCTGCGCAACAGCTAACCATCAATAACAACTCGAAGCAATGAAAAACTTATCATATCACCGGCAGCAAAGATCCGGTACCCTCTTTGCTGCCTCCAATTTCCAAACATCCTTGACTGGAGAGGCAAGAAATCATATGTGTGCTCCTTACGTATCGGGAAAAAAGAACAAAGGAGATACCCTATGTCAAAACTTCAATGGAACAATCCACCCGAGATGCAGATAGATACCGGTAAAAAGTATACGGCCAGAATCGAGACCCCCCGGGGAACCATCGAACTGGAACTCTATCCACAGTATGCCCCCAAGACAGTCAACAACTTCGTGTTCCTGGCCAGGCAGGGCTATTATGACGGTGTGACATTTCACCGGGTAATAAGCAACTTCGTGATTCAGGGCGGCGATCCGCTGGGTAACGGTAGAGGAGGCCCTGGTTATCAGTTTGAAGATGAGGTGAAAGACAACCCGCTGACGCATGAGAGGGGCGTTCTCTCCATGGCAAATGCCGGGCCGAACACGAACGGCAGCCAGTTCTTCATTACACATACGCCACAGCCGCACCTGAACGGAAAACACACCGTATTCGGCAAGGTAATTCAAGGCCTCGATGTGGTGGATGCTATCCGGCAGGGCGATACAATGGACAAAGTGACTATAATAGAAGAATAACAGAATTTATTACCCGGCCTCAAGGACAAGGAGGCCGGGTTACTTTACGAAAAGGGCTCTTATTCAGACGCCAGGCCTATACATGCTCAAGGTGCATCTTGTCCCATCGTTTCAGAAAACGCTTGATCTCCACCAATGCTTTTATTGTCTTTAAAAACAGTTTCTTCTGTTTCCGATAGGTTTGTGTGCCCTGCTTTCCCTGCCTGCGCAATGAATCGAGCGATTCACTGAGGTTCTTTCCTGCGACTTCAAAGAGCTCCTTATTGTGCTCAAGTTCCACAATCTGTTGAGTAACCTTGTGCATACCATTCCCTCCCTGTCATAACATAATGTCGTACACTGTATTTTAACGGCATTTCACAGATAAACCTTAAATAGAGGGTAAAATGCGGACTCCCTTTCTTAAACGACCGGGAGGCAGAAGTATGCACAAAGGAAATCCTGTCGCTTTTTCACATTCCTAATTATGAACTCCGGATCCAGAATCTCACTATCCCAGGGCAGAGATGATCGCAGTGGTGAATGCAATAAGGTCCTGCGGCGTGCGTGAGGTGATCAGGTTGCCGGAGAGAACGACCTCTTCATCCACGTACGTGGCGCCCGCATTGACCAGATCGTCCCTGATGGAAAAAAACGAGGTCAGTGTCCTGCCGGAGAGATTACAGGCGCTCGCCATGATCCAGGGGCCATGACAGATGGCTGCAACGATCTTGCCCCGTGCATCCATCTGACGCACGAATTCAATAGTCGCCTCACACCTCCGCATCATGTCCGGAGAATATCCCCCGGGAACTACAACCGCGGCGTAGTCCTGTGCACTGATCTGGCTCGATGCAAAATCACTGATTGCCGGATACCCGTGCTTGCTGAGATACTCCACTCCCTTTTCCGAGCCGATCAGATCCACCTGAAAGCCTGCTTCTTTCAGCCGCAGATACGGGTAGTGCAGTTCAAGGTCTTCATACAGATTCTCCACCAGGATCGCGATTCGTTTCATACAACCCTCCTGTATCAGCATTCTAAGGACAAAATAACATGCAGACCACCAAAATCCACGCCGGTACATTCGCACAGGCTTATTGCACAAACAGATTGCCTGTTAAACCGGCGAGCGGCTCACACTTTACATATTCTTGGAAATGTTACCAAGCTTTTCAGTGCCTGGGAACACCTCGGTCAGTGCCGCCTCTCTTGTAGACATCTGCATACAGAATATCCAGATCGTGCATCACGGCAACCTTGTGATCAAGCCCTGGTCCTGACGTGTGGTCGTAGACATCAAGTGCTTTCTGATACAGCTCTTCCGCATCCCTGTCCCTCTTCTGGCAGTGGTATACGGTTGCGAGGTAGTCGAGATCCTGGCCGATACGGTTGTCTTCCGGGCCGAATTTCTCCGCATAGTGGGCAGCCTTAAGAAAATGGAGCTCAGCCTTCTCGAAGCGCTTATGTTCATATGCCGCGGTCCCGGCATTATGGTGGTGGATCCAGAGTATCTCGGGATACCACAGGATCTGAAAAACCAGGGTTATAATCCCCAAGGTGATGAGAATCCATGCACTTTCGGCCTGTTCACCCGTTGCGAACCACATCGCCCCGAGAACAACGAGCGACAAACCGGTGTAAAACAGGAATTGTCTGATGCCGAAGTATGATATCCTTCTGATCTCCATGATTGCCTGCCTCCTTTCCTGCCCTGTAGAGATAATCGGGCTCTTTGTTCCTTTCAGTCTGAGGGGAAACCATTCACCGTCCATCGCCTTCACCCGCGATGAAGCAGGGAGACTCATGGCATCCCTCGTCATGCATGTGCAAACGAAGATCATGAAAATCCAAGATAGATCAGCACTACACTAAAGGATAAAAAAACATCAGGGAATCCAGCTGCAATAATAGCCGGAATGTGGGAAAAATCAAGGCACAGGATGCAGAAGGCACCAGATCATCACAAGAATGGAGTGTTCGATTCTACCCATGGTATCGCATGGATAAAGTGCCTCCTGATCCTGACCGGAATCGTGCAGTTCCATGAGATCTTGACGAAGGCTTCTCCTTTTACTTCTTTTTGAGAAGATCCTCCTCATACCCCATGGTAACAAAGTAGATCACCCTGTCAAAGAAAAGGACGACCCTGTTATTGAGCTCAAGCGCCTGATAAAGCTCATAGGCTGAATCGAAGAATTGCTTCTCCTGCACATAGAGCCAGAGGTGTCTCTTGATCAGCATGAATGCCAGCAACACCTCATGGAGAGGAATCCCTTCCCTGAGCCGCTTCCTTCCGAGTTCTGTATAGACCTTCCTGATCTCTCCGGACGTGTGTTTTTCGGTGCTGAGCCACGAACCGAGCTTGCTGTAAACATCGCGTACCCGTTCCTGCACCAGGTCTTCGGAAAGTGTGCGATACCCTTTGGTTTCCTCTCTGCTGAGAAGGTCCTTCACCAGCCGTTTTGACAGTTCCTCTGCATTGTCCTCAATTAATTTAATTAATTTTAAATAAATCATCATCCCTCCTGTTGAAAACTGTTTTATGAAACGAAGGTCCTCTCATTAGAAATAATAATGAGCACAAGGGCTTAGTGCAAGAAGTGACATGGGTATAAAAATCAAATCTATCCCAAGTCCATACTGAGTGCAGGCTTATTGCATGGATTGAAAGGACCCTCCTCCCTCATTATTTTAACTATTAGGACAGTTTTTCATTCATCACTAAAGGCGGATACAGGTATGGTATTTGAGCATGTCTTTATTGAAATATCTGCAATTCTTGTAATCGCAACCACCCTGGGGATTCTCGGACTCCTTCTTCGCCAGCCCCTTATCGTCGCCTTTCTCCTGACCGGGGTGCTGTCCGGCCCGTTCGGCCTTGGCATCATCACATCATATGACAAGATCGAACTGCTCGGACATATCGGTATCTCAATACTGTTGTTTGTCGTCGGGCTCAGGCTCGATCTGCATCTGATCAAAACAACCGGGCCGGTGGCCCTGGCTACCGGCCTGGGCCAGATTGCATTTACCATCCTGTTCGGGTTCATCATCACAATAGGCATGGGCCTTCCCCTGGTCAGTGCGATCTATGTATCTGTAGCTATGACCTTTTCCAGCACGATCATTATCGTCAAACTCCTTTCGGACAAGAAAGAGATCGAATCACTCCATGGCAGGATCGCGATGGGATTCCTCATCGTACAGGACATTGTCGCGATACTGGCACTCATAGTCCTCACCGCACTGGGCGGGGGAACAATAGGTGATCAGGCAGCGGCATGGGAGATAGCCTGGATCATGGGCAAGGGCATTGCCTTTCTCGCCTGTATCGCCCTTCTCATGAGATATGTCCTTCCGGGAATGACCGGTAGGCTTGCCCGCAACGCCGAACTGCTGGTGCTGTTCGCCGTTGCCTGGGCAGTCTTTCTCGGCGCACTCGGAGAATACCTGGGTTTCAGTAAGGAGGTCGGGGCGTTTCTCGGCGGAATATCACTGGCATCGACTCCATACCGCGAAGCCATTGGATCCAGGCTGGTCAGCCTTCGTGATTTCCTGCTCCTCTTTTTCTTCATAGACCTGGGATCCCGGTTGGAATTCTCTGCGGTGGGACCTCAGCTCGGCAAGGCCGCTGTTCTTTCACTGTTTGTCCTCATCGGGAACCCGCTCATCATCATGACCATCATGGGTATCATGGGTTACCGCCGCCGAACAGGATTCCTCGCGGGACTCACCGTTGCACAGATCAGCGAATTCTCCCTGATCCTTGCAGCGCTCGGGGTAGGTATAGGTCATATATCCAGGGATACCATGGGGCTTATCACCCTCATCGGGGTGTGCACGATCTTTGTTTCCACGTACATGATCCTCAACTCGGGAGCTCTGTACCAGGCACTTTCCCCCGCCATCAGGATCTTTGAGAGAAAGAGCCCGTACCGTGAGATCGAGACAACCGGCACGTGCGACCTGACAGACATCGACATGATCCTTGTGGGTCTCGGAAACTACGGGAGCAGTCTGGCACATGATCTCCTGAAACGGGGGAAGAAGATCCTGGGCGTGGACTTTGACCCCCAGGTACTGGGAACCTGGGAAGCTCAAGGTGTATCCGTCATGTTCGGAGATGCAGGTGATCCCGAATTCCTTGATCAGCTTCCGTTATCATGCTCACGCTGGTTTGTCAGTATGATAACAGACCGCAGGCTCAACCTTGCGATACTCCATCATCTGAGAGATCTCAGTTACGATGGGCACCTGGTGCTTACCGCCGGGAATGAAGAAGATGCTCAGGCCTACGAAAAAGCCGGGGCGCACCTGGTCCTTCGACCGTACCGGCATGTGGCAGAACATGCTTCAAACAAAATCACCGATGCCATGAAACAAATCCCATGAATTATGCTACACAGCAAAACGCACCTTCATGTACCCAAAGCTGCGTGGGTAGCAGGCAGGTCCCTCACGTCCCTGCAGACGTCACATTCAATTTCACATCCTGCCTGGTTGATTCCTTCCGTTCCTCCTGGGACATTGCGGTAAGCCGGATCACACCTCCTGCTGTCTGTTTCTGGACACCCACAGCAGCCACATGATTCCGAGAATACCGGCAATGAGTGATGCGAAGATGATGCCGGTCTTGGCTATGGCCAGGGTCTCGGGCCTCCCTCCGAAGGAAAGCTCAGCAATGAAGATCGACATGGTGAACCCGATCCCGCCGAGCAGTCCCACACCGAAGATATGGCCCATGGTTGCCTCATGGGGCAGAGACACCATCTTCAACCGGATAAATATCCATGAGATCAGTGTGATCCCTATGGGTTTGCCCACAACAAGTCCGATTATTACGCCCAGAGTCGCCGGGTGTGTGGCAATGCTCAGCGGTGAGGGAAAATCAAAGGTGATCCCGGCATTGGCCAGCGCGAACAGGGGAATCACGATCAGTGCCACCGGCAGGTGGAGAAAGTCGAGCATCTTCTGCAGGGGAGGCTCTGCCA
Organism: Thermodesulfobacteriota bacterium; assembly: GCA_036825155.1. Classification (GTDB taxonomy): domain Bacteria; phylum Desulfobacterota; class Desulfomonilia; order UBA1062; family UBA1062; genus DSAD01. The sequence continues at coordinate 32,250 of DAISYU010000024.1, forward strand.
GGTGACCCTCGCGGTCAATGGCCTTGAGCACGGAATACTGCTCCACATTACTGAGGATGCATTCCTGTTCACACGTGGTCTCGTCAAACTGTTTTGCCAGTTCCCGCAGCCTGTCTCCGAAAATCTCAGGATTGTAGCGTCCCCTCGCAGGGATGCACATGGCCACCACTACTCCTGACACGGCTGCGTGTACGCCGGAAAAGAGCATGAAGAGCCAGAGCACGCCGCCCACGAGGAAATACGCTATGCTGTTGCGCACGCCGCTGAGATTGAATACCATGAGCAGGAAAAAGATCCCGAGAGCGGATGCGAATGCCCAGATATTGATGGCATCGGTATAGAATATGGCAATGACCACCACTGCGCCGAGGTCATCCGCGATGGCAAGCGAGACGAGAAATACCATGAGCGATTTGGGCACACGCCTTCCCAGCATTACCAGCGCCCCGATACAAAACGCGATATCGGTTGTCATGGGGATACCCCACCCCATGGCAAAATCCCCCCAGGGATTGAAAAGATAATAAATGAGTGCGGGTACCACCATGCCGCCAAAGGCAGCCACGATAGGCAGCGCGGCGCTCTTGAGGTCTGAGAGCTCTCCCACCAGGATCTCGCGCTTGATCTCGAGGCCCACCACGAAGAAGAAAAAGGCCATCAGGCATTCATTGATCCAGTGAAGGAGGCTGAGTCTGATGGAAAATTCCGCGATGCCGATGTACCCGGTGCTGTGGATAACATGCGCATAGATTTCCTTGAGCGGTGAATTGGCAAGAATAAGGGCAAGGACCGTTCCCGCCATGAGGATCAATCCGCTCGTGGTTTCCCTTTCGATGAATTGCTCAAAAGGGGTCATGATGCGTTCAAAGGATTTCTCCCACGGATAGAAGAAATAGCCGTCAGACCCCCATCGGAATCTGCTTTGATGTCTTTTCTCTGATCCATCAGCCATGGTTTCCCCCTTCATGGAGAAGAACTAATGTCACTATATGATTAAAGAATAAGACATTCCTTGAGAAGTGTAAACCCTGCTGAAGAGAGAGACCTGTGTCTCTCCCTTCAGGAGGTCTTTGGAACAGATGCTGTGGGTAACTTTTTGGCGTGATGGAGTGTAAGAATTGGAGTGTTGGAGTAC
>DAISYU010000024.1:33484-36710 GCA_036825155.1 Thermodesulfobacteriota bacterium
AAAGACCCGGCAAAGGGAAAACACAGCCCTGTGCCGGGCCTTATTGTTTCAGATGAAATTCTACTGCCTATCCAAGTCGTTTCTTGAGCTCTTCCAGCTGTGTTCTCATTCCTTCGGGCAGGCGTTCGCCGAACTGGGCGAAGTGCTCCTCCAGGTTCGGGATCTCAGCTCTCCAGGCATCGACGTCAACCCTGAGCAGTTCTTCCATATTTTCGGCTGGGATATCCAGCCCGGTAAGGTCGAGTTCCCCGTCAAGGGGCAGCAATCCGATGGGGGTCTCTCTCGTTCCCACTATCCCTTCGATACGCTCGCACATCCATTTCAGCACGCGGCTGTTCTCGCCGAATCCCGGCCATAAGAATTTGCCTTCCGGGCTCTTGCGGAACCAGTTGACATAAAATATCTTCGGAGCCTTATCCCCCAGCTTTTCGCCCATATCGAGCCAGTGCTGGAAATAGTCCCCCATGTTGTAACCGCAGAACGGCTTCATGGCAAAGGGGTCTCTCCTCAAGTTGCCGATGTCTCCGATATTTGCCGCCGTAGTCTCGGATGAAGCGGTAGCCCCCAGGAATACACCGTGAGCCCAGTCATATGCCTCGTTCACCAGCGGCACCACTCCTGCACGCCTGCCACCGAAGATAAATATGTCGATGGGGACGCCCTCGGGCTTTTCCCAGTCATCACAAATAATGGGACACTGAGAGGCCGGTGCGGTAAAGCGGGCGTTCGGGTGAGCGGCCGGGTCTTTGCTGTCCGGGCTCCAGTCCCTTCCCTTCCAGTCAATGGCGTGGGCAGGCGGATCCCCATCCATGCCCTCCCACCAGATATCGCCGTCATCTCTCAAAGCGCAGTTGGTAAAGATGATATTTTCATGGAGCGATTCCATGGCCATGGGATTCGAGTCATACGACGTACCCGGGGCAACACCGAAGAACCCTGCCTCCGGGTTGATGGCATAGAGCCGTCCGTCCGGACCGATCTTCATCCAGGCGATGTCGTCTCCGATGGTCTCGCACTTCCAGCCGTCCACCGTTGGCTGAAGCATGGCGAGGTTCGTCTTTCCGCAGGCAGATGGAAACGCTGCGGTTATGTGGTACTGCTTCCCCTGAGGGCTTGTCAGACGCAGGATGAGCATGTGCTCCGCCATCCAGCCCTCACGTCTGGCCATTGCAGACGCGATGCGCAGCGCCAGGCACTTCTTGCCCAGCAGGGCATTTCCACCATAGCCGGAGCCGTATGACCAGATCAGGTCTTCTTCCGGGAAATGGCTGATATATTTCTCTTCCATGGGTGCACATGGCCAGGGGACATCCTTCTGGCCCGGCTCCAGCGGAGCGCCGATAGAGTGAAGACAGGGGATGAACTCACCGTCGGTTCCCAGGACATCAAGCACTCTGGTGCCGACCCTCGTCATGGTGTGCATGTTGCAGACAACATACGGGCTGTCGGTAATTTCGATCCCGATCTTTGCAATGGGCGAACCCACAGGACCCATGGAAAAGGGGATCACATACATGGTGCGCCCCTTCATGCACCCCTTGTACAGTTCCTTCATAGTTGCCTTCAGCTCATCAGGGTCCAGCCAGTTGTTCGTAGGACCGGCATCGATCTGCTTGGGTGTAGAGATGTATGTCCTGGCTTCAACCCGCGCGACATCGCTCGGGTCCGAGCGGAACAGGAAACTGTTCGGCCGCTTCGCAACAGGGATGGCGCTGCCGCTCTTTACCGCCCGATCCATTATCCGGTCGTATTCTGCTGTGCTCCCGTCACACCAGTACACCTCATCAGGCCGGCACATCTGTGCTATTTCTTCAACCCATTTCTTGAGCCCTTCGTGTTTGACAATGATACTCATAATCACTCTCTCCCTTTTCAGATAACGTCAAAGGAACCCTTATACCGAATGAACAGGCGTTTTTCAACATACGTTGATATTTTTTTACATTCTTTCGGGCCCGCATCAGGCTGAACAGGTGAGCCGGTCAGCATAGCCTGCATCGGGCTGCCTTTTCATCCGGACATACTCCGGGTTTTATCCCGGGACAAGGGGGCCCTGAGCATGGACAAATATGCAAGTGAAAAGACTCCTGAGCAGGGAAAACAAACGGCAAAGATCCATAAATCTACCGTTAAGTGATTTCCAGTATCATTTTGGGTCATGCCCAGGGAGGTGACGATTACAAAAAAATAGTATTCATCCTCTGTGGCGACTGGTAGTCAACCGGCATTGCAGGCTTTCCTATCCCTTGAAAAACCCTTCCTCAAACCCGCAGATAACGCACGTTTCCTCGTCCTGATCCCTGATCACCCTGGCAAAATTGCCCTTCAGCCACTGCTCTTGTGCCAGCCAATAGTCCTGGCGCGTCCTGTCTTTCAGCACCTGATTCGCAGCCAGGGTCATAAGGATCGCCTGGGACTGCTGCGTGGAATAGCAATCGTTCGGCAATCCGGCCCAGTCGACAATCGTGTCTAGAAAATTCCCCTTGGCATCATTGCGATACGGGAGGTAAAACTCCGGATCATCCACTCCCACTCGCCTTTCCGATTGCCCCCCGGATGTTACAGACACGGAGACGGACCGCATGGGACGCTTCACAACGGCAAACAGGACATATCCCTTATCTCTGGCAGTATCGATGCTCGTGAGCAGATACTCTTCATAATCCTGTCGGCCATAGTCTTTCAGGATCTTCTGCAGATAGAGCGTTGCCTCTTTCATGTTTTTGAATGACTGTCCCGTATCACCGCTGGGCAGTGCGTCCTTGAGATCTTTCCCGTATGCCGATTTGTAGGTGTCTTCCAGCGAGATCCGTATGCCGGGATCGACCTTGCAGACATTGTTTATCTGCTCCAGAGACGTTCCGGAATACACCAGATAGGGCTGGGCTGCCATGCCCGCGTCAAAGCTGCTTGCAATCTGACCTTCGGTCATCAGTCCAAACTGTGCGAGAGATATCGGGTTCGGACAGCCCGACAACAAAAGAACACAAGCTATTAAACAGCAGATCAGTACGTGTATTCTTCTCATTTCTCTTCCCCCTATCCGGGCACACTTGTCCTTTTGTCTGCAACGTGTTCTTTTCACATTGAAAAAACGGCCATAAAAAGATTCAGAATGAGTGATCACAATCTATAGGCAGCAGAAGAGGTGAAAAAAAGTTTTTCTTCTTTAAGATAAGATGCGGTCAAGCAATGTCAACGTGCGGCCTGTATATTCCTGAGGTGT
>DAISYU010000025.1:0-36026 GCA_036825155.1 Thermodesulfobacteriota bacterium
ACTCAAGCCATCTGCTCTTCGGCCACTTTTCCGGGTAGAAGACCCCCTGCCAGTGGTCGTAGTTCCAGCCCGATGTGCCGATGAGTATGTCTTGCATCACACCGCCCTTTGTGGAGAGCCGCACACATCAACGGATCTCTGGCATGAGTGTCCATCTGATCACCCATGTATCTGCGCCCGGGTCCCTGTCCATGCATACGATCCCGGCATTTTGAAACCTGAAAACCTCAGTGTCGGCCGACCCGGTTATGAGATAGGAAGCGAGACGCGAGAGAAAGGGAAGGTGACCGACGATCATGAGATCATTCTCCGGTGAGAGGGTGCTGGCAAAGATGACGACGTCATCCATGGGAGACAGGCCGTCTTTCTCTACGGGCAGTTTTCCCGGGGTGAGGTGCTCGGCCATGATCTGCGCTGTCTGACGTGCTCGGGTCTTGCCGCTGTGGAGGATCTGTGCCACCTTGACCCCGTAGCCCTTAGCAACGTGAGCAATGCGCGTTGCATCGGAAATCCCCTGTTCCGTCAGGCCCTGATCTGGGTCCTTCTCTTTTGGAAGGCTTTTGCCGTGCTGGACGAGAAAGAGTGCCATGATGGATACCTCCGTATATTACTGCCTGGTACTTCTCGTGAAGGCTCACACAGCAGCATGGGGCAGGTTCAATAGTACCTTGTCTATTATAACGGTAACACGGAAGGAATCCATGGGCAAGGAGGGCATCCGGCTTGTTTTAGACAATAGGCGGGCCAGAGGATGAAATATGGATATCCCCGGCATCAGGACCCTGATGAGTTCTTTCCTGCATCCATGGTACGAGCGAGATACCCTGTCATCTGGCCGATCACCATCTGCATGATCTCCCGCGGGAGGAAGTATCCCGAACTCGCCTGCGTGAACATCTCCGTGATCTTTTCTGTGGTTGCACTCACGTCGCCGAGGGCGCGGTAGGTCTCTTCGATCAGTGCCCTGGTCTGCCTGGCTGATTCGATGGACCGGGGCAGGAACTCTTTCGCATCCTTGCCGGTCAATGCGCCGTAGTGTTCTGCGAGGTATACTGCGATATCAAGGCCGGCCATCTTCTCCAGGCTCTGTTGATAGTGGTCGAAGTTGGAGTTGGCCGCTGTGAAGACCGTGTCCTGGAACAGGATTCCACCTGCGTCAGAGGCGAACAGGGCTTTTTCTTCCGGCACATAGACCGCTATGGAACATGTTGAGTGTCCGGGGACCTCCATAACCTCGAGGTGAAGGTCACCGCAGCGGATTACATCCCCATCGGCGAGCACCTCGTCCACGACAAAGCCATGCGCATCCGGTACAAGATCTCCCCGGGTTGCTTCCGGGATATTATTAAGCAGCATGGTATTGAAGTTGACGATGGTCTCTACGGTCCTGGACTCACCGAATCGCCTCTGAGCCTTTTTTGATGCACAAACCGATATCCATGGCCATCGTTTCCTGCAATAGGGGACAATCCCTGTATGGTCAAAGTGCGCGTGGAGGATGATGAGTCGGGTGATCCTTTTCTCGTCAATACCGAGTGCTTCGAGCTGTGCCATAACATCCGGGATGATGTAGGTCATACCCCCGCCCAAGATGGTATACTCGTCGCTGTCTCCAAGCAGATAAATGCAGGATTCCCTTTTGCCCAGGAAGGTAATCCTCTCGGTGATGGTGCCGGGTCTGTCGATAATCATGCGCTCTCCCTGTAATCGTATATAATTGAATTAGATTACGGGATGCTACCACGCAATGCTGTTCCTGTCAAAAAAACACTGATATTGCAACGTGTTGAAAACTGGTATGTTAAAAGCTCCCGGGCAGCGATTCAGTGATCCGGGCCGTCACTTGCCGGAAGGTTTTTGGGTTGCCCTGCGGCGGGCATTGGTGTATTTCCATCACGCTTTTGCTTAATTGAGAGGAGAGAATCTATGGGGTTCATGTCGAATTCGGTCAGCATCTATCAGTATACGGTCAAAGGCGATCCGCCTGCGGGTGATATGGTACAGTGGATCTTGGAGTGCCTTGCAAAGAATGCGTTTGTCCCGATCGATATCACGCCTGATACCGAATCCGTCGGATGGGTGCGGTTTGACGACCATATGAACGCCGATTTCGACAGCGAGGCGGCCTTTAGGTACGAGGATTACTGTATCTTTACCCTAAGGAAGGACCAGCGCAAGGTCCCTGCTGCGCTGTTGAAGAATCTCCTTGAACAGGAGTGCTCACAGTGGCTCAAGGAACGCCCCAAGCTCTCTCGCGTACCGCTGTCGCGCAGGGCGGAGATGCGGGATGATATCCATGCATCCCTGCTGGCCAAAACCCTTCCCTCCCCATCAGTTTACGATGTTCTGTGGAATATGGAAAAGAGGATCGTGTCGATATCGAGTATCTCTACCAAGGTGCTGGATCTGGTGGAAGACGAATTCAGCAAGACATTCGAAGGTCTCTCCCTCATACCCGTCCACCCCATGAGCAGGGCCAGGATGGTTCTGGAAGAAGACCTGCACCAGGCGCTCGACAGGGTGAACCTGGCCTCTTCGAATGACGTGCTCCTCCAGATCAAAAAAAACAAGTGGCTCGGTTGGGATTTCCTTTTGTGGCTCATGTTCAAGTCATCTCAGGGGTCAAGCGAGTACCGGGTAAACCAACCGGGGCCTGCCCCTCTTGACGACCGGTTTATCTCGTACCTCTATGACCGGTTTGTCCTTGTCGAAGACCATGAAGACGGGGTAAGGAAGAGCTCCATTGTCGGCCCCCAGAAGGATTTTACAGAGGCGCGCAGGGCCATTCAGAACGGGAAAAATATCACGGAAGCGGTGGTATATTTCGAGAAGGACGATCTGAAATGGAAGCTGAACCTCAAGGGGGATATCTTCGCGTTCGGCACATATACGTGTCCGCCGGTAAAGATCGAAAAGGATGAGATAACGGATCCCTCCTCTGAGCTTCAGGCGGTCTTTTTCGAGCGTATGTTCCTCATGGAGACCGGGTTGCAGCTTTTCAACTCGCTGTATGCAACCTTTCTCAAGGAGCGCATTATCGGGAAATGGCCTGAAAAGCAGGGCCTGATCAATGAATGGCTCTATCAGTAAGAGCCCCTTTCTAAGAGGGTTTCAGTGTTGAGAAACCCTCCGGATCCGCTCATTTTATCACGCATACATTCCGATAATACGAGGTATGTTGTTTTTTCGATCAGCGCCGGCAGAGATCATACAGATAAACGAGAAGACATCATTCGATCTCTATATAAAACGCAAGGACAAGCTTGAACTCTACCTTGAGAAGGATTCAGTCTATACGCCCGAACACCACGAGGAGATACAACAAAAGGGGATCACGCAGTTTTATGTCAGGGGCAAAGACAGAAAGAAACTCGACAAATACACCCTGGACCATATCGATAAGATTCTGAGTAATCCGGATGTGCCTTCGAACATAAAGGCCGATGCCTTCTACCGCACCTCGGCAGACACGATGAAGCAGGCATTCGATGACCCCCAGGCCGAACACCTTGACGGCATCAAAAAGTCGGTCAAGCCAATGCTGAAAAACATCATGCAGAACGAGAAGATATTAAAGGACCTCTTTACCATCACCAAGCATGATTTCTACACCTATACCCACAGTGTGAATGTGGGTATATTCGCCACGGCATTGGCTGTGAGGTACTATAACACGAACGGATCCCGGCTCGATGTGAACATGGAGAAATTGAGCTACGGCTATTTTCTTCATGATATCGGGAAGTCCAGGATACCACTGGAGGTCCTGAACAAGCCCGGCAAACTTTCAGAGGATGAGTGGGTTGTCATGAAGATGCATCCTGAATGGGGGTATTCGATACTCATGGAGACCGGACATCTCACGGACGAGGCTGCCTATATAGCACTCCAGCACCATGAACAGCTCGACGGCACGGGGTATCCCTTCGGGAAGAGAGGCAACAACATACATCCCTGTGCCCGGATCTGTGCCATTGCAGACACCTTTGACGCGCTCACGAGCGTCCGTCCCTACAAAGGTGCCATCACCCCCTTTGATGCTTTGAAGCTCATGCAGAAAGAGACGCTCTACGATTTTGACTATAATCTGCTGACAACCTTTATCAAGCTGCTTGCACCCTGATGTACCTTCCTATGCAGGTATGGAATCCTCACTCCTGACGTCTCTCAGAGAGATGGCATCTACTGGACATACCGATGCGCACAGACCACAGCCGATGCATCCCTGGCTGTCCACCTGAGCAGGCCCTTCCTCGTTCAGGCTGATCGCCTCCACCGGACAGATATCCACACACATGCCGCATGCGGTACACTCGTTCTCTTCCACCTCTGCCAGGTAGCGGCTCGGTGCAAGGACCCCCTTGGTTTTGGTGTTTGTCGCAAACCGCAGCATCTCGCAACAGCAGCTGCAGCAGTTGCAGAGAACATTGTTTCTTCCCTGGGTATTCTCCGTCATATGCACGAGGCCTGCTTCTTCAGAGAGTTTCAGGATATCCATGGCCTCCGCCAGATCAATCTTCCTCCCTGTTCCCCGCTTGATGTTATAGTCTGCCCCTTTGTTGATCTGCAGGCATACGTCCATGGGGCCTTCACACCGTTTCATGAGTTTCCTGCATACGCAGGTGGTGACAGCGATATTATAGGCGTTGTTCAGCATCTGGGCCGCATCCTCGAACGAGAGGACCTGGTTCTTCGATACAATGGTTTCATTGATGGGGATAACCCGCATGAATGAGGGCATCTTGATCTGGGTGACGAGTTCCAGCAGTGCCGGGTAGTCCGTCTCCTCGAATTCCAGCCAGAGCTCCGTCATCTCATCAGGCGCCTCTTCCCACAACAGCGTTGCATCATGGAACTGGATTATGTGCCGGGGCATCCGGTAAAAGGTCTTTCCCTCGCGCTCATAGTCGAATACAACGCCTCTATGATAGAGTTCCGCGATTATCGTGTTCATTTCGTCTTCGGTTTTTGAAAATCTTTCTGCAAGATCAGGGATGGTTGCAGGCAGAGAATTCACGATCTGGGCTTCCTCGGGTGAACATATGGTCTTCCATATTTTGGGGATTACCGTGGACTGCTCCAGCAGCAGCTTTTTTGCCAGTTCCTTGTATACGTCTTGTGGTGCCATAAAACCCTCCTTATTATTATATGATACACTAAATGAATATATTGTACGTGTCAGGACCCATACTAGGCAAGCGCTTAATGCAAGGAGCCGTTTTGCGGAATGGAACAGATTGGACAGGGCCATGAGAACACTCTATTCTCCCGAGGATATACGCAATACCTATGAGCCCATTGAGGATCACAGGCATACCAGGCATATCATCCAGGAGTATGCCTGTAACACAGCCGATATCAGGGATGTTGGCCTTCTCGGGCTGGATCTGGGCTTTGTGCGGCATGTCCTCGATCTCGGGTGCGGATACGGATTTTTTACGGAAAAACTCAGGGGCAGGCTCCATGAAAGCGCGTACATAGAAGGCCTGGATGTCATTGACACCAACAACTCCGAGGCATTTGTCGATACGATCGAGGCCATCGGGTACCATGGTGAATTCAGACACGGCAGTGCCGATCTCATACGGGATATTCAAAGTGAGAGTTATGACCTCATTATTGCCAGTTATTCCCTGTATTTCTTCCCCCACCTGATACCGGATATTGCAAGGATTCTCATGCCTGAAGGGGTCTTTATTGCCGTGACGCACAGCAGATTCTCCCTGCAGGAGATAACGCGTCTCATACCCGGATGCATGGAGACGATCGGGATATCACCTCCTGACGATATCGCGATAAACGTCCTTTTGAGTGCATTCTCGCTGGAGAACGGGGAGACAAAGCTGAATCCGTATTTTACACGGGTCGAGAGGATAATTTATGAAAATGATCTGCTCTTCCCGCTGGATCAGGTGATTGACTGTATTAGTTACCTGGACAAGAAGAAACACCTGATTCTCAAAGATGTCGCAGAGAGGTATCCCCAAAAGCTGGAGGATATGCTATCATGCTTCAACCAAAAAGTGTTCGAGCACGCATGTCTGCACGGGGAGGTCATCATCACGAAGGACGATGCCATTTTCAGGTGTTTTAACCCTCATGAGGTGAATACAATCCTATGAAAAAGTCCAGGATCTACTGTCCATACTGTGCCAACCAGGTCGTACAGAGGGAGATGGAAGGGAAGGTTCGGGATTTCTGCATCCATTGCAGCAGTATCTTTTATGAAAATCCCCTGCCTGTCGTGAGCTGCATCGTGGTCAACGAGAACAGGGGACTCGTGCTCGTAAAACGCAAGAACGAACCGTACAAAAACATGTGGTGTCTGCCCATCGGTTTTGCCGAGGCGGATGAAGAGATCACGGATGCGGCACTTCGGGAACTGGAGGAGGAGACAGGAATACAAGGGGAGATTGTCAGGCTCATCGATGTGGACACGGTTGAAAATTACTATTACGGCAGCCTCGCCATCATCACCTATGAGGTGAAGCAGACGGGAGGCATGCTCCATGCCGGGGACGATGCAAATGAAGCACGCTTCTTCCCCATTCATGATCTCCCCCCGCTTGCATGGGCATCAAATGACAAGGCCGTGCAGATATATATCGATTACTACCGTGACTCCTGGGCCATGATCGATTCATACCGGCAGCTCTTTCCAGAGTTTGAATCGGTTGATGAGCTCTCACCCAAGGCGCACGAGCAGAAAAGCTTCCTGTCAAACATGCTCGTCAAGATCATTGAGAAAAACAGCGGGGAAATAACCAGGGACTGGTCACATGAAGTGAGGACTGCAATACCCGGGATCCTGGCACATCTCGATTTTCTCATCGAGGTAAACAGGAAGATCCTCAAGGGAGTGAAGGAAGGGCTTCGGGGGAAGAAGAACTCCCTGGATTTCATCAAGTTCAAAGACATAGGCAAAGACCTGAGGCGGCTCGGTCTTCCCCTGCCGGACATTCTCAATGCCATGGCGCTGAGCCGAAAGCATATCTGGCTCCATGTGGTCAATAAGAATATCCTGTCTTCACCGCTGGAGATCTACATCACCCTTGAACTCAACAACCGGATCATCTTCCTCTACGACAGGATAAACTATTACCTGTCCGCCGGGTATATGAGCCAATGAAATAATATTCAGGATGCTCGGGATGATTGTTTAAAGAACAGAATCCAGTAGTCAGAAGTCAGAATCCAGAATAAAAAACCTTAGAACATTATACAGGTAGCTGAAGCAAGTTGGGTGGTTTTACATCCTTAGCTGTGGCTGGTAGATGTAGGTCAGGTTGGGAATCCGCCGCGGCGGAGAGCTACCTGACGGACGAATCACTATCAAACTTCAAACGCTCACCTTTTACTGTTCACTGTTTACTTTTCTCCGCTTACCTCATAGGGCACCGGCCAGAGGAAGGTCCCGTTTTTCAGGAAGTGTTCGACCTGTTCTATGCTCTGCCTGGCCTTTCTTTCCAGTGCCTCGGCGGTATTGAAGGCATTGTGCGGGGTGAGGATCACGTCCTCATGCCTGCTCAGCTCCAGCGTTGCTGCAACGAGATCGGACGTGGTGCCGTTACTGCCTGAGCGCAGAGCGGTTGCGAGTTCGCTCTCGTTTTCATACACATCGATGCCTGCACCTGAGAGTTGCCCTTCTTTCAAAAAGCGCAGCAGGTCATTCGTTGGCGAGAGCTCTCCCCGGGCGATATTCACGAACACCACCCCGGGCCGTGCCTGATTCAGGAGTCTGTAGTGGAAGTACCCCCGGTTTTCTTCCGTGAGATTCATGGCGCACACAATGATGTCTGCACGCAGCAGGCCTTCGTCGATGGTCACGTAGCGCACACCGCTATGCCTGTGTACGATATCCACCCCGAGTGCTTCCATGCCGAGGGCCTGACCGATTCGGTAGACTTCATATCCGATGTTTCCCACCCCCACAACGAGGAGGACTTTTCCGGCGCACTCCCTGCCCGTAAGGCCGTCCCGGTTGAATGATCGGAAGTTATTAATCTGCCTGGGGAGCTTTCTCAGCAGGCTCATCCACATGAGCATTGCGTGCTCTGCAACCGATCTGCTGCAGTACAGCGGCAGGTACCCGGCGGGGATGGGCTTTCCAATCTCTGCGAGGTACCGGTTTACATGATCAAAGCCGGTGCTGCGGGTAAGTATTCCTTTGATGGACTTCTCCCAGTTCAGGGGAATGACTGACTGGGTCCGTATGCTGATGAGGGCTGCAGGTGGTTCCTGGTCGAGGTTTTCTCCGATGGTGTTCGGGGTAAATCCTGCGCGTATGCCTGAGGGCAAACATCGCCTCAGTGCGTCGGTCTCTTCTGCAAATGCCTCGTAAAAAAATACATCCAACGGTAACGACTCCCTGCATACGTTTGGAGTACGGCTTCTTGCGCAGTGTATAGGCAAAGGCAGGTCGAATTCAAGCCGATAGTGACCTGCAGGCAATGTCCTCAGCAGATGTGCACCATGTTCAAGCAAAAGAACCGGCATCTTTATGATTTGCGTAAAGTCCGGCAGAGAGATAGCCGTAACAGGGAGTATATGGTCAATCCACGATCCGATCAGAAATGCGTAACCGGTGAAAACAAAAAAGAGAGGCTGGTGTGAAGAGGCTGTTCTCTTTTGTCGTGCCTGGCGGCATTTTATTCGCTGCAGCGCTCGTTATGGTCCATATGGGTGAGATCTCCGCATCTCTTCCCGCAATCATCAGGATCTATCCGTATATTGTCTTTGCCGCTGCCGTGCTCCTGGGCTGGCGGTTTAACCGGAGTTCGCTGGTCTTTGCAGCCATGTGCCTGGCAGTTGCAGACAGGTCGCTGCTGTCGGCATCAACGAGTGTTACCTCAGCCGGAATGATCAATGATATCGTGTTCAATAGCGTCTGTGTCCTGCTGCCGGTGAATCTGGCGGTGTTGTGCCTGATGAAAGAACGCGGCATCTTCACGATTCACGGGATTGTCCGGATGGTTCTCTTAGCGCTGCAACCGTGTATTATAGCTGTCTTCATCACCATCAACCCTGAACGCCTGCTGCACTATCTCACGTATAGTTTTGTCGACTGGAATGTTTTCCCCCGGATTCCTCTTTCTCAGCCTGGCGTGGCAGCTTTTTGTCTTGCAACCCTTATTGTTGCGGCAAAGTTTTTCAGGAACCGGGGTGCAAAGGAAAGCGGGTTCTTCTGGGTGATTGTAACTATCCTTGTGAGTCTCACCACCGTCACGCCCGGGGTTTTGTCGGTGTTCTATTTCTCGACAGCGGGCCTCATCCTGATCATATCCGTCATAGAGGCATCATATGCCATGGCATTCAGAGATGAGCTTACCGGGCTGCCGGCCCGCAGGGCGCTCAAGGAGGACATGCTGAAGCTGGGGAGCCGTTATGCCCTGGCCATGCTTGACATCGACCATTTCAAGAAGTTCAATGACCGCCACGGTCATGACGTGGGAGATCAGGTGCTGAGAATGGTGGCATCAAAACTTTCGAACGTCTCCGGCGGCGGAAGGGCCTACCGGTACGGGGGAGAGGAATTTGCCCTGATATTTTCCGGGAAATATGCGGATGATGCAGCGGATCACCTCGAGGAGTTAAGGAAGGATGTCGCCTCTTCAGGATTTGCCCTGCGGGGCAGCATGAGGCCGATGAGAAAACCCAAGAAACCGAGAAAAAAGAGAAAACAGCCCAAAAGGGTGTCCGTGACCGTCAGTATCGGTCTGGCCGGCAGGGACGGGAATAACACGAAGCCCTTCGATGTTCTCAAGGCAGCCGACAAGGCCCTGTACCGGGCAAAAAAGGCGGGACGGAACCGGCTTGCGGCATAATCGCACCCCTTGCCGTTCTTTACTTTATCCTCATAGTCTCTTATGATTATCAACATGATATGAGTGCCTTGTACAGGCATTCTTCGTGGCAGGGAAGATGATCATGAACAGACGGGAATTTTTGATACGGTCCGGGACGTGTCTGGCCGGGGCGGCTCTCATGCCGGTGATAACAAGCTGCTCCGGCGAAGTGAGAAGGCAGTTCTCCCTGCAATCCGAGCGGGACTTCCTGGGAGATTTCTTACATGACGATGAGATCCTGATCCTTCACCTGGCATCGCTCGCACCCAGCGGGCACAATGCCCAGCCCTGGACGGTCACGGTCCTTGAACCGCAGAGGTTCCTTGTCGGATCGGACAAAGACAGATGGCTGCCGGCTGTGGACCCCGACAACCGGGAACTTCTCCTCTCCATAGGTGCCTTTCTGGAGAATCTCATCGTGGCAGCAGGGTATTATGGATACCACGTTTCATACAGGATCATTGCAGTAAACCCGAAAGACACCAGCCTGCTCGATGTCAGGCTTGAAAAGGCGCCAAGGCAGCAGTATCCCGTGGAGAGGATAACATCCAGGAGAACCGTGAGGAGTTCGTATCTCAACAGGGAACTCTTAGTTGAAGACGTCAAATTTCTCACATCAGATATGAGATATGTCCGGTATTTCCCCTTCGGTACCCGCGAAGCGGACCTCATTGCATCTGCCACCATGGAAGCAAACAGTAAGCAGGCATATCGGGATGCCGCACAGGAGGAACTGGCCCGCTGGATCAGGTGGTCAGACCGGGACGCCCGGGAGTTTTGTACCGGGCTTACACCTGCGGGCATGGAAATACGAGGCATTGCAAACTGGTATGTGCGTCATTTCTACAGCGAGCAGACCGTTATGAAGGAGAGCTTTCGCAAGACATCTCTCGAGATGGTTGAAGAGCGTCTGACTTCAGGGGCAGGGTGGATTGTCATCTCCAGTGACGATTCGCAGATCAGATCGTTGCTCGAGACGGGCAGGCGGTTTGAAAAGATGTTCCTATCGGTCAAGGACCGGATGATCGGCCTGTATCCCATGACCCAGGCATTGGAGGAAGAGCCCTGGAGATTCCAGATAGCCCAGGAACTCGGCATTCATATGCCTGTCCAGTTTATCGTCAAGGTGGGGTATGTGGATTCATACCCGTCTCCGGTGAGTCTCAGGATGCCCGTTAAATGGTTTACCTACGGCGGAAACAATACCTAGGGTAACACATTTCTTTTTGACCCTGTTCTTATTCCCAGAGGAATACATTCTTGAAAAGGTCTGCCAAGGGGTTTTACTTTATTGGCAAAGGGTTTTGAAAAAGAGCATTCATAAACCCCGGCTGGCAATCCCTCGAGAATAGGTTTTTTTTGAGGTAAATCCGCAAACGGATCTTATGCAGAAAGGTGATTCTTCCTGCATAATGTGCGCCGAGAAAGTCTTTTTATTTTTTGAACAAAGGGCTCCGGTGTACCTGAAGAGACCTGTTGTTATAATATTTCTTTATGCTTCGTTAACAATTATTGTTTTGTCTTTGCTTTGTATCTTGTCTACTTTGAAATCGTGTGGTTCGAAAACAAACCCGGTAAAATGTTCCTGGCAGTTTTTCAAGAGGAAGAGCGATATAGTACATGGAATCATTTGAGTCATAACTATCTATTATCAGGAGAGTTATATCATGCAAAATGTTGATCTGGCAAAATTAAAGAAGCAGGGATTTATAAAACAGCGGGAAGGAGATTATTTTACTATCCGTCTTAAAATCCTGGCGGGAAATATTACAGCTGACCAGATGGTTGGATTGTCCGATGTCGCAAATAAATATGGACGGGGTTATGTCGGCCTTACTACACGTTTGGGTGTGGAAATTCCGTGGATAAAAATAGAAAATCTGGAAAAGGCAAGGGATGAACTGCAGAAAATTGATCTTAAACCTGGCGGAACCGGTCCTACCGTTCGAGCAATTGTAGCATGTAAAGGTACAATATGTGCTCATGGTCTGATAAATACCCAACGACTTTGCAGTATGCTGGATACAGAATGTTTTGGAAAGATCCTCCCCTCTAAGTTTAAAATGGGGATTGCCGGTTGTCCCAATAATTGTGCGAAAGTTCAGTTAAATGACATCGGTTTTATGGGACAATGCAGGCCGCAACTGGAAGAAAGTCTGTGTGAAGGATGTCTCGCGTGTGTTAAGAGTTGTCCCTCAGGTGCGATTGAAAAAATAGATGTCAAGGTTTGTATTGATGATGCCAAATGTATAATGTGCGGCAAATGCATAAATACCTGTCCTGTGAATGCTGTCTCTGTAAATAAGCAAGGTGTTGCCCTGTTCATAGGCGGCAAGTTCGGCAGAAATTACAGAATCGGGGAACGCCTTGGGCCGATACTATCCATACATGAAGCTATGGTATTTACCAAGATAATCATAGCATTTTACGAAGACAATGCGAAGCCTGGTGAAAGATTCGGGGAGACCGTCAATAGAATAGGCATTGAAAGCGTAAGAGCTTCTTTGATGATCCTGTATGGCCGAAGCAAAACATGAAGTCATCCTGATATCGGGCAGGTAACTGCAAGACAAGGTTGATCTCAAGAATTTTCAAACAAGGGAGGAACCATGGCAGTGATGAAAAATATAGATGTTGCTTACTATGAGCATCCTGCGTGTAACGCCAAATTTTTTGTAAAGTTGCACAGGTTAGGCGAAGACAATTTTATAGGGAAGTGCCCAAATCCTAGCTGCGGCCGTCATGTCGTTCTCAGGCCGGGAGAACTATATACCTCCACGGATATGGCTCGCAGGAGATACATCAAATTGAGCCGCAGGCTCAAGGAACAGACTTTTTGGCAGATCTAAAACCCATGCCTGATAAGAGTATCAACGGAGAGGAAGATGATAAGATTAAACAGGAGAGAAATTCTTGAGGCATTAGTCAGGCAAGGTGTTCGTGGTTTATCACAGCTCAAACATGACTGTAGGCGCTATGAGTCATATTGGGAAATGCTCCACATGGATTTTGCGTGAGGGTTGGGTAACAAATTATTATGAAAAAAAATAATTGTATGAGTGTAACGATGTGGAGTTAGTTATACGTGTTGTGCGCTGTAAATTCTTTCAGATAAACGTAGATCTCATTCATCAAATGCCTGAGCTTTTGTCCTTTGATTCCAGGAATTCTACTTTACAGTGAGCAAATATATTCGGGGATCCTCTCTTATGCAGCATGGCTATTTTCAGTCTAGGTTTATAAAAATTTATTATAGTTTGTAAAAAATTATTGTTTTGCCTTTGTTTTCGGCCGTCATTAACATTTAACGAGTGGAAGACTTCCAAATCAAACAATTTAATACAGGGATGCATAGATCGAGAAATCAAGAGAAATGAAAGGAGGAAGTTGCGTTATGATAAGCGGAAAGGTGGTGCTCACAGGGGGAACAGGTCTCATTATGTCAAATGTGGCCGAGAGATATGCGGACAATGGCAACGAGGTTGTTATATTCGACAACCAGCAGCAGCACGCCATGTATGAGGAAACTCAAAAACTCATTGAAGAGAAGGAGAACGTCCGGTTTATTGAAGGTGATATCCGGGATCCAAAGGCGATGGCGGAGGTCGCCAAGGGTGCGGAAGCATTCTATCATTTTGCCGCACTCATGGGAACGAGTTCCCGATTCAAACAGGAGGTGGTAACTACTGAGGTCAATGTCATCGGTACGATCAACGCCTGTCAAGCCGCCCTGGATGCAGGAGTGAAGTACTATATCTATCCACCGAGGCCTGCCCTTTCAGTCTGGATGACCCCGTACATCATTACCAAAACAGCCGGCACTCAGTTCACCCGGATGTACAACCAGATCTACGGGCTCCCCACGATCGGCCTCAATATTCAGAACTGCTTTGGGCCGAGGGAGAGGGCTATTCTGGAGGCGAATTCATACAAACCCGGTGAAGGGAGAAAGATGATGGCGACGTTTATCGAAGCAGCCCTTATGAACGAACCTCTGCCGGTAATGGGTGACGGTGAACAGGCCTCAGACTTCGTCTTTATCGATGATATCGTGGATGCGTGCATGAAAGCGCCATGTGACAAAGCCATAGGCGAGATTATGGATGCCGGGACAGGCGTGGCCACACAGGTAAAGAAGGTAGCTGAGCTCATCATTGAACTCACCGGCAGTAAATCAGAGATCAAATACGTGCCCCTGAGGACCGGGGAGGCCAAGGTGGAGACCAAGGCGGACCTGACAAGGATCAAGGAGGTCTTGGATTGGGAGCCGAAATATGATCTGGTGGAGGGATTGAAGCGGACCATCCCCTATTATGCGAAAAGGCTGGGAGTCCCGTCTCCGGTCTGATGAGATAAAACCTTGGCAGGTTCTATCTTAAATGGGGCATTCCATAAAAACGCCCCCCTGATCTATCCTTTATGGAGGAGTTTACAAAACGTTCTTTGTGAACTCCTCTTTTTAAAAAAACAGAGGTGAGACGAATGAATACAAATCCAAAAATGGCAGAAAGATTTCCTGAATTTGTAGGGCTCGGACTGTCAGAGAGCGAACAGCTAAGGTATGACAGATACAGATTGTGGAGAGTCGTCATTCTGGTGGCTTTCTGGTACAGTTTTTATTACCTTGGCCGCCTTAACTGGGGCATGTGCATGCCCTGGATGATTAAAGACCTCGGTATCACAAAGCTGCAGGCGGGATTAGGCGCAACTGTACTGTTCTGGTCCTATGCGTTTGGAACACTGATGAGCGGACGATTAGGCGATATTTTTGGAGCCAGAATCATGAACACTATTGGCGGTGTCGGGACAACAATCCTGAACATCATTGTGGCAAGTCTTTCAAATATTACAGCGATGCTGTTCCCATGGGGCGTCAACGGGTTCGTACAGGGCCAGGCATATGCCCCCACGAACATGATGATAACCCAATGGTACCCGAAAGCCAAAAGGGGGTTTGCAACAGGTATCTTTGCAACATCCATGGGGATTGCCTCGGTGTTCGTATGGCTGATTACCGGTACGGTGGTAGCCAAGTTCGGATGGAGAGCCGCGTTTATCTATCCGCTTCTTTTCTGTACGCTCCCGCTGACCATTGCCTTCTTTGTATTTGCACGACACAAACCTGAAGATGCAGGTTTCCCCCGATACAATGAAACAATGACAGATTCGATTTCAGGCAAGGCTGAATGCTTACAAGACTCTGACATAGCGGGCGTAAAAGCATGGAAAATGCTCCTTTGTAACTGGAAATTTGTCGCCGTGGCAGTCGCATCCTTCATGCTGTACATGGGCAGATACGGGCTCCTGACATGGATTCCCCTGTTTTATGCCGAGACTGCAGGCATCAACCTGAAAAAGATCCCCATTGCCACGGTAGCATTGCCCCTGGGGATGATGTTTGGCCCGATCATCGCGGGATGGATATCAGACAAGTTTTTCAAGGCCAAGAGATATCAGGCACTCACCATCTACATGATTGCCTTTACCTTAATCATGATAATCCTTGCAACCTTCGGCTTGAAGACATTAGGTCTTCCCCTCGCGTTCGGCCTGCTCGTGCTGGGAGGGTTCTTTGTCCTTGGTGCCGTCGGCCTTGTTTTTACTACGGCCTGTGACTTCGGGGGCAGAAAAATGGCTGGGACCTGTGTCGGAA
This sequence comes from Thermodesulfobacteriota bacterium, assembly GCA_036825155.1. Classification (GTDB taxonomy): domain Bacteria; phylum Desulfobacterota; class Desulfomonilia; order UBA1062; family UBA1062; genus DSAD01. Next base: position 15,499 of record DAISYU010000025.1, read on the forward strand.
CCGTGAACTTCTTTAACTATATGGGGGCGGGAGCTCAAGGTGTCATTATCGGTGGCATCCTGACAGCAACAAAAAGCTGGCCCCTCGTGTTCGGGCTGCTGGCCGGATGCACGGTTCTTGGAATAATCCTTGTCAATATCGTAAGGGAATAGCTTGGTGGGCGGACTGTGTTTATGTGTGCCGAACATTTGTCCGCCCTTTCTCCATAAGGTGAAGCCTCCTTGAATGAGGACCTCGTACAGGTGTCGGGGTCCTCATTCTAAATGAAGACAGTTATGAGAAAGTCCCAACCAAACAGAGCACCTTTCTGGCGAAACGAGCAATGGCAGTGATAATGGATCAATCTCATCCGAAACGTCATTGAAGACAATGCCTCTGGTCATGATCGCCTTGATTGGAGTGTTCATGGGATTATAGTATTATGTATCTATCGTTTATAGATATTGAAAATACAGATCCACGGATATATGCTGATATGAACGTAACCCTTATTAATCCGCCATGGCAATTCTACACACCCAGCAAACTTTACCCCCTGGGTGTTTCATACCTTGCTTCGAATCTGATTCATAATGGTTTTGATGATGTCAGTATTGTGGACCTCAACCTCGAATTGACTGAACCAACCGGTATCTTCAAACGATCCGTGGAGCTTGTAGAGAAAGCAGAGCCTCAAGTGCTGGGCATCACCTGTTGGACGGTACATCTGCTTTTCTGTTTAGAATTTGTGAGGCTGTATAAGAAAAAACATCCGGATGTAAAAATTGTATTGGGCGGTGTCCATGTATCATATCAGCCTGAAGAAATGATGAATCTATGCCCGGCAGACATCGTGGTCAGGGGAGAGGGGGAAAAGACTTTTGTCGAGCTTGTTGAGGCGCTCGATGAGAACAGACCTCTGGACGAAGTACAGGGTATCTCCTACCGAAAGGACGGGATCGTTTATCACACCCCGGACAGACCCCTGATAAGAGACCTCGACGAGGTCCCATTCCCCGCCTACCATCTCCTTGGGTCGATAGAGAAATACCAGCCCCTGAACAGACGGTATGTGTTTTCCATTGTCGCCAGCAGAGGCTGCCCCTACAAATGCATCTTCTGTTCCGCCAACAAGCTGTGGAGGTATCAGCGGAGACGGTCCCCCAGGAATATCCTGGAAGAGATCAAGTGGATTGCGAAGACCTATGATCTTGGCTTCATACGGTTTGAAGACGATGACCTCACAGCAAATCGCGAATGGGCCCTGGAACTGTTTGCCCTGCTAAAGGATCAGGCGATCCCATTTGATTGCCTGACCCGGATTGACCGGGTTGACCACGAGCTTTTGATCGCCATGAGGGATGCAGGATGTCAGGGGATATATCATGGGATTGAAAGTGCCTCCCCACGTCTGCTCAAGCTTTTGCGCAAGGGCTTCCCCTCATGGGTTGATAATCAGTATATCAAGGATCTTATCATGCAGGAGGTTGGTCTGGGCCTTGTGCCCACGGTATCTGCGATGATCGGCATCCCCACGGAGACAAAAGAAGAGGTGGAATCGACTTTCGATCTGATGAGTGAGCTCAGGAGGCTGGGTGCAAAGACACAGCTGTGGATCATGACCCCGTATCCTGATACGGATGCAGTGGTGCTCTATAAAGATTATCTTGAGAGAAGAGACAGGTGGAAAGAGCTGAGACAGTTCGATATATTTTCCTCGGTCCAGCGCGATGCCTATTCTCATCTTATGAAGAAATACGGCTCCCTCATACCCGACAATTGGATTTTCAGAAACAAAACCAATGGGTTTCAGGAAATGAAGGCTCTTTACCTTAAAGGTGCCAGCCGAATCTTGGGAGAGGTGGAATTTGTATAACACGCAACAATACCGTATATTCGGGATCGATGCTGATTGCCTGAACATTTTTGATTGGGCTTATAAAAGAGATCCCTATTATCTGCCGTTGGAGCTGCCCCTGCCATCGAGCATTCAGGGTTTTTGCGTATGTGATGCAGAAACCAGGGCTCCTGCTGCAAGTTTTTACTGTTTTCCCTATGTCACGACAAGTCGATGGCGAAAGATAAAACTTCTCCGGGTAACCAGGCTGATGCTGCTTCCCAAAGAGGAGAGAAAAGCAGAGAAGCTTATCTCACATTTGATCAAGGAAATAGTGGATCTTGGCTGGAGAGCAGGGGTGCACGCTATTGAGGCAGAAGTATATGCCCAGATCAACTCCAGAATATTTTTCCCATCAACATCCTGTGCTGTCAACACCTACAATACGCTTGATTGGAAGCAGATACTCGAACATAACGGGTTTACTCTTCACCGGACTACAAATTGTTTCGAGATGAACGTGGATGATCTCGTCATGGAGCACCTTGTTGAGGGGATAAGAGTGCGCGAATACAGGTCTGAAGATGAGGAAGATATGAGGCGCTACTACAAGGTGTGGGCTTCAAGCGACGACTGTCTATATGATTTTGGTCATTACGGGTTCTGGTATCAGAATGTCTTTGGCTGGCCCCGGGTCTGGTACTCGGAATATCCCCATTTGCTCAACAAGGATGAGTATATCCTTTTTGCTGAAAGGAATGGGGAGACCGTGGGATTCATTCATTGGTGGCCCAATATTTATCCATTACTGATAAAGGAAGGCCGCAAGGCTCTCTATTTGAGCAGGGAAGAGGTGGTGAAAAAGCTCGAGCAGATTGATGAAGCGAAGATCTTCAAGATTGCGGTAAGCAGGAAGGCGAAAAAAGACCGGGACGTGATCGAGAAGGCCCTGATCTGCAACGCAGCTGAACTCATGAAGGAAAAGTTTGGTATCAGAAAATGTCAGATCGGGAATATTCCCAGAGAGAGAACATACCTGAAATCGTATATTGACAGCCAGGGTGGACAGCTCGTTCATGATGTCTGTTTGATGCGCAAGGCGATCTCGCCATGGGGAAGATAGCATCGTTTTTTTAAGCAGTTTCGATGCGGACAATCGTTGCCATTGTCGGTTCCTGAGATAACTGAAGAACCAGCTAACCGATCAGTGCCGGCTTTTGGGGGCGTACACAGTTTATTGCTCCTGCCGGTTTTTCTCCACGCAATGCCTGCAGGACGTTAAGTGCCTGCATCTTCATAATTTCTATCCTGAATTCGGGAACTGCTGTTCCCAGATGAGGGGTAAAAATAGTTTGGTCGGAAAGCTCTATAAGTTTTTGATTTACATACTGGGGACGATCAGGAAAACGGGTATCCTCCATCTCAAACACATCGGCCGCATACCCGGCCAGACGTCCCTGATCAATGGATTCAGCAATGGCTTGTTCATTCACCTCCGAACCTCGGGAGGGATTGATAATGTAGGCGGTTGACTTCATCAGTGAGAGTTCCCTCGTGGATATCTGATGAAATGTCTGCTCATTAAGAGGAGACGCAAGGCAAATAAAATCGGATCGTTTTAATAGCTCGTCGCGGGGAAGAGCGGTCATGTTATATTCTTCCTTCAGGTTTTCTACATAACGGTGAGTATCATAATACAGTATCGTCATATCAAACCCCCGTGCACGCCGTGCAATGGCGATACCTAAATGACCCATCCCGATGATGCCAAGGGTTTTCCCCACAACCGTACTCCCATAGAAAGGTGGTGGATGAGTCCATCCCTTGAATCTGCCGGATCGCACGAGGGAATCGGCTGAAGTTATCTTCCTGGCAACAGACAATAGGAGCGCCCAGGCCAGGTCAGCAGTAGGTTCAACACATTCAATTGCAGTTGTGGCCCAGATGTTCCTGCGGGTTGCTGCCGAAACATCGATGTTGTCGGGTCCCCTGCCGGCCAGAGAAATAACCTTCAACTCCGGGCATGAATTGATTATCTCTTCATCTATGATATCCGACACACGGCAGCATATGGCATGAGCCTTCCGAGCATGCATAATCAGGGCATTCTTTGAGAGATCTTGGGATTCATCATGTTCATACACTTCACAGAACGGATCAAGCAGTTCCTTGGCTTGGGAAGATGCCTTATAAGTATAATATACAAGAGGTTTATTGCTTTCCATCTAATCCATGTGCCTTAGTATAATTCTTACTCACTGATAAATTTAATAAATTCCTTATGAGCGGGTGTCAGGAGCTTTCCCTTCCGGAAAACTATATTGAGCTCCTTGAAAAGTTCAATGCCTTCTATCTCAATACAGGACAGGATTCCCGCCTCTAATTCCCTGGAGACAGTACTTTCTCCGACAATGGAAACACCGAGATTTTCCTCCACGGCCCTTTTTACCGCTTCCGTGCTTCCCAGCCGCAAGAATTCATTGAATTCAGCTGCTAACGAGGGGAACTGCTTCGAAATTACATAGCCCGTGCCCGACCCGCTCTCCCCAACTACGAACTGGCCCTGTTTGACTTTCTCGGGTGCAACTTTTTTACGCTCTGCCCAGGGATGTTTGGGTGAGGTTATCAGGACAAGCCGTTCATCCTTCCAGTGTTCCAGGAACAACTCCGAGCTTATGACATGGGCTTCCACAATACCAATATCAACCTCATAATTCAATATCTTCTGTTCAACAACTCTGGTGGTTCCGATGGATACATCAACATGGATCTTGGGGTATTTATTCTTGAATTGGCCCAGAATTGAGGGAAGCATATACACGCCGATATTGCTGCTGGCCCCCAGATGTATGCTTCCTCGCTCAAGTAAGTTGAATTCTTTGAGAGTTCTTTCTGTTTCGTTGATGAGTTTGAAGATCTTTTCAGAGTACTGATAGAGGGCATGTCCAGCTTCAGTCAGAACAAATTTTTTGGCAACTTTCTCAAAAAGAACTACGCCAAAGAACTGTTCAAGGGCCTTGATATGGACACTTACTGCGGGTTGCGTTATATAGAGCGCTTCAGCTGTCAGACTGTAACTCCCTTTCTGGGCCAACACATAAAAGCTTTTTAGCTGATGGATGTTCATAAAATTATTATAACCTTGTCTTTTAGGCTGTGAAGTGCTTGAATCTTGCTATTGCTCTTTTTATTACAAACTAAAGATAACCACATATAGTTTAAAAAATAATAAGTTAATGACCTTCAAAAGTCAATAAACATATCTGCTTGTGCTGCTCGACATTCTTGAAATATTTCGGTGCCTGAATATTCTTATAGAGAGGGTGTTTTTGTATGGGACAATATGATCAGATAACCGCATGCACGCTGGATTGTCCGGATGCGTGCTCACTCGTCATCACCGAAGACTCAGGCGGAAAGGTCCATGCCAGGGGCAATCCGGATCACCCGGTAACCAGAGGATTTGCCTGTTCCAAGATCAACACTCATCTTCAGAGGCTCATGAGCCCGGATCGGATCACGCAGCCGCTTAAAAGAGCCGGACAGAACTGGGAGGCCATCAGCTGGGATGATGCCCTCGATCTCTGTGCAGAGAAGATCCGGCACTATCTGAGCGAGCCGTCTTCCATCCTGTATTTTCACGGTGAGGGAGCCAAGGGGGTGGTGAAGCAGGCAGGAGGTCTGTTCTTCGGCACGCTCGGTGCCACCCTTGTGCGGGGTTCGCTGTGCGACTCGGCAGGGTACGGTGCCTGTATGAGGGACTTTGGGGGAAGGCAGCAGAATGACATCTCCCAGCTCGCCCGGGCGTCCACGATCGTCAACTGGGGCAAGGATCTCTCACGTTCTTCGGTACATACGGCCTATTTCGTGAGGCAGGCGAGAAAAAACGGTGCCCGGGTCATCACCATATCCCCGGGAGGCGACGGGAACAGGCCCTACAGTGACACCCTCATTCAGATCCGGCCCGGCACCGACAGGTTCCTGGCAGCCTCTGCAGCCCTGCTTCTCATGGAGCGGTCAGCTGTCGGGGACGCTGTTGTCTCCCATACGTACAACTGGGATGAATTCAGGGACATGATGCTGAGGTATTCCGTGGGCGATCTCCTGAATATCTGCGAGGTCAGCTCCGACGATCTCCAGGTTCTCTATGATGCCTATACGCAGGGCCGTCCGGTTGCGACGCTGATCGGCGCGGGACTGCAGCGGTACAGCTTCGGCGGCGAGAATGTCCGGTTTATCAATGCCCTCTCCCTGCTCTCGGGCAATATCGGGCGGGCAGGCGCCGGGACCTATTTCCACCTCAATTCAATGAGAAACTTCAACCTCTCCTGGGCGCGGCCTGCGCAAAGGGCTGAGGGAAGGATGCTCAGGATGCCCATGATCGCCCGGGACATCCTGGACGCCGCTGATCCGCCTATACGTATGATATGGGTGGACGGGGCAAATCTCATCAATCAGGTGCCCGATTCCAACCTTGCGGTACAGGCGTTCGAGCACATGGAGTTCAAGGTTGTGGTGGATGCCTTTATGACGGATACCGCGCAACGTGCGGACCTTATTCTTCCTCCTGCTCTGATACTGGAAGAGGAGGATGTTGTTGCCTCTTATCTCCATGACTATGTTCACCATGCAAAGGCCTTGCGGAATCCCCCGGGCATGGCCAGGAGCGACCACTGGATCCTCTCGGAAGTGGGAAAACGGCTGGATCCCGTGATAGACCTTCTGGATGTCTCCTCCTGTATGCGGTTGTCGCTTGAAACAGATGTCCTCGATATCTCGCTGGAAGAACTGAAGGAAAAGGGCTTTGTCAGGGCCAGGGGGCCTGTGATCGCGTATGAGGGGATGAACTTCGATCATGCCGACAAGAAATACCGGTTTTCCACTGTCCTGCACGCAGAACCGTCTCCTCCTGAGGAATTTCCGCTGCGTCTTCTTACCCTGATCCGAAAGGAAGCGGTGCATTCACAGATTCTCCCGGATCACCAGATAATGCCTCCCAGGGTGTGGGTCTCCCCGGATTGCCCGTCTCTGGAGATGATTGACCTTAAAAAGGATGTTTTCCTGGTCTCTGAGCTGGGCCGTCTCAAGGTTATTGTGGAGCTGCTGCCAGGCCTTCATAAAAACACCGTCCTGTACCGCCGGGGAGACTGGATGAAACTCGGCGGGGGAGCCAACCGGCTCGTAGAGGCGCGCCTTACTGACATGGGAAGCGGCGCTGCCTACTATGATCAGTATGTGAGGATTGAGAACGGATCGCCATGAATACGGTTAACCCATGTATGTGCGGGGGATAGTATGCGTATATCTGAAGAGATCGTATCACTGTGTTCCCGGTGGAAAAAGGGACTGGAGGGTCTCAGCGACAATGCATCGCGCATCTCGTACATGAAACAGGAACTCCCGGACATCATGGCGGACAGGACGCTGATCAGGGGTATTCTGAGCAATATTGTGGCCGGAAAGGATTACCCGGATATTTTCTATGCCACCATGTTCGACAGTGAGATCATCCTCTATCGCGACCCGGAAAGACTCTTTTCCCTGAGGATCTATCTCTGGGATGCTCACGAGTACGACCCCATCCATGATCACAACTCCTGGGGGGTCATCGGTCCTGCCCTGGGGGATCTCGAGGTCATCAACTACAGGAGGGAGGACAGCGGTTCCAGGAAGGATTATGCCCGCATTGTCGAGTGTGAGCGGAACCTGATCCAGCCAGGCGATACCTACTCGGTGCTGCCGCTCAATGCAGGTATTCACCGCACCGGCAACCCCAATGATCAGCCGATCGTTCAGTTCAGCGTGTACGGGCAGAAACTCACGGACAGAAACTATGTGAACACCTACGATCTGTTATCAGGCAGGGTGTCCCGGCTGTACGCCCCCCCGGTGAAAAAGAGCGTCATCGCACACAAAGCCTTGTTGTATCTTGAATAAGGATTGATCAATAACGAGTCTTTGATGTACATTTTCTCTTCAGGAGGTAGTGACTATGAGCGAACAGCATCAAGAAAACAAACATTTAAATCCGGTCTGTCAGTCCTTCTATGAAACCTGTGAGAGATTCCCATCCCGTCCGGCCCAGCAATTCAACCCGGACCTGTACCAGGGAGATGCCGGGGGCAGGATGACCTATGCCATGCTGCGCGAGCGGGTGGAGGACATTGCCTGCGGACTCTTGAGCCTCGGGTTCGCCAGGCAGGAGATGGCGGCGATCATGTCCAGGTCCAGCCCGTACTGGACCCAGGCGGATATCGCGATTGCCAGTTGCGCCGGGGTGATCGTGACCATCTACCCGACGCTCTCCTTCAATGAGGTCTCCTACATTCTCAACGATTCCGGCTGCCGGTATCTCTTTGTCGACGGTGAAGACAACCTGAATATGGTGCTGGCCGGGTTTGATCAGCTCGAAAGGCTCGAGAAGATCATCGTCATGGATCTCTCCTATGCCGGCAGCGACGAACGGGTGATGGGGTTTGCCGAGCTGATGGAACGAGGACGGAGATGGAAAGAGGATAATTACGCCGCCTATGAAGAGCGATGGCAGAGTGTAACCCTCGATGACCGATGCACGATCCTCTATACATCCGGTACCACAGGAAAAGGCAAGGGGGTTATCCTGACCCACTGGTGCGTCTCCTCACGGCTTGACGGGGTGGAGGAATTCTTCACCAGAGGCGGCATGGCCATAACGCACGAGGACGTCACCCTGTGTTATCTCCCCCTGTCTCACATCTTCGAGCGCGGCTCATGCCAGTTGCTTGCCCTTTTCAAGGGGGCATGTATCGCCTATGCGGATAAACCGGGCACGCTGCTTGAAGATATGCAGAAGTACAATCCCACCTGGATCAACTGTGTGCCCCGCCTGTATGAAAAGATATTCATCACCTTCCAGGAGAAGATGAGCGGGAGCCCGCTGAAGAAAAAGCTCTTCGACCTGGCGGTATCCGTCGGGAGGAAGGCCCTGGACTACCGGCGGGACCATGGGGACACGTACAATATGTCGCCGGACTATGACCTGGTCTCCAGGCTGCCGCTTGCTCTGAAGATCCAGTACAAACTCGCGGACAAACTTTTTGCCAAGGTGCGCTCGCTCTTCGGCAGCAGGTTTCGGTACTCGTTCTCAGCCAGCGCCGGGATTTCCCCGGACCTGTTGAAATTCTATTACATTCTGGGCCTTGCCGTGGTGGAGGGGTACGGCTCTACCGAAAGCGCCAGCGCCTGTATCCTCAATCCCATCACCGCGTGCAAACCCGGGTATATGGGAGTGGAGGCCAACCACTCTTTTGCCAGGGTCGCCGACGACGGCGAGCTGGAGATCTCCGGTGCGGGCATTTTCAGCGAATATCTGAATCTGCCTGAAGAGACTAGTGATTCGTTCACCCCTGACGGCTGGTTCAAGACCGGGGATGTGGTGGAAAAGGACCGGTTCGGATACTACAGGATCGTGGACAGGAAAAAGGCCATTATCTGCACCGCGGTGGGGAAAAACATTGCACCTGCAAAGCTCGAGAACCTGTTCTCCCTGAGCCATGTGATCGAGCAGGTCTTCCTGATCGGCGACGAGAGGAATTACATCTCTGCCCTGGTGGTCCCGAATTTCAACTACTTCAGGGAACTCTTCGACCGGGAGAATATCGCGTATGAAAAAGACAAACTCGTCTACGAGGATATCGGCGGCATGAAGATCTGTACCGGCGTGGGTGAGGACTTTGTGAAACAGCCCATGCTCACAGACCTTATCGCAAAGGATGTCGAGGCCGCAAACGAACAGCTTGAAGGCTTCGAGAGGATCAGAAAATACACCATCCTTGCCCGCCGCTTTACCGAAGAGAACGGGCAGCTCACACCCACGCAGAAGACAAAGAAAAGCGTAATCCTCAAGGATTACGATGAGATTATCAACAATATGTATTGATGCAACCACCTGTGAGGCAGAGGTCCCGGTCACACTTCGGGGCCTCTTACCCCGCAGTGGGCAGCGGGGACAAACACGTGCTTATAGAAATGCACGCCCATACAAAGAGTCAAACGGAGCGCAGTCATATCGCAGTCAGTAGCGTTGCTTGATGAAGTATGAATGGGTTACAATTGATTCTGATGAGGTGATACCATGAAAAGTCCGGTCAAGAGGGTCGCTGCAATACATGATTTATCCGGGTTCGGGAGAGCATCGCTCACTGTTGTTATCCCTATTCTGTCTACTATGGGAGTGCAGGTGTGTCCGCTGCCTACGGCGGTTCTTTCGACCCACAGCAAGTTCGAAGACTTTCACTTTATCGACCTTACCGGAGAGATGAGTGACTACATCCGGCACTGGAAGCAGCTGGGGATATCATTTGATGCTGTTTACAGCGGCTTCCTGGGATCACCGCGGCAGATCGATATTGTGACTGATTTTATCGATCATTTTTCTCAGCAGGATCAACTGGTGATCGTTGATCCGGTATTGGGGGACAATGGGGCCCTATACGGTCCGCTGAACAAAGACATGGTTACAGAGATGCAGTCCCTGATAAAGCAGGCTGATATCATTACCCCGAATATTACCGAAGCATCGCTTCTCCTCGGCAAAGCGTATCCAAGCTCAATAGATCAGGCGGAAGTGAAAGACTGGATACTTCAGCTGGCCCAGATGGGACCGGAGCAGGTCATCGTTACCAGCGTCCCGGAGAAGGGATATGCAAAGAAGACGTCTGTCATCGCATATAATGCCGGCGATAACCGGTTCTGGAAGGTCATGTGTGATTACCTTCCTGCAAACTATCCGGGTACCGGCGATGCATTCACCAGTGTTATCGTCGGGTGCCTTCTTCAGGGTGACAGCCTTCCCATTGCACTGGACAGGGCTGTGCAGTTTACCTCGCTCGGGGTGAGGGCGACATTCGGCTACTCCTATAACACGAATGAAGGGATACTCCTGGAAAGGATCCTGAGTTCTCTCCACTCGAGTGTTCAGATCAGCAGTTATGAGATATTGAATTGAGCAGCTTAAAAGGGGCAGGGATGAATTCATACAGTGAGGGAACAGAGCTCATTGCCGGCAGGATCCTGGCAGGAGGGAAAAACGTCTTCTTCACCGGTGCAGGCATATCCACCGAGAGCGGCATCCCGGACTACCGGAGCCAGGGCGGTCTCTGGGAACAGTTCAGGCCGGTGTATTTTGACGAGTTCATGTCGTCCAGGGCTGCCCGGATCGAATACTGGCGCCGCAAGGCGGCGATGTACAACGATCTGAAGGATGCCAGGCCGAATCCAGGTCACACGGCCCTTGCCGCACTCCATGAGATGGGGCTCATCGAAGCGGTGATCACCCAGAATGTCGACGGTCTTCATCAGGCTTCAGGTTTCCCCGATGAGATGTTGGTGGAACTTCACGGCAACAGCCTGAGGGTGCGCTGCATGGAATGCGGAAAGCTCTCTGGCCTGAGAGATGCCATCAGACGGATCGAATCCGGTGATGTTGCCCCGGAGTGTGAATGCGGCGGATATCTCAAGCCCGATACGATCTCGTTCGGTCAGGCAATGCCTGAAAAAGAGGTGGAGCGGGCAATGCAGCTGAGCCGGGAGGCCGAGACCTTCGTTGTGGTGGGATCGACCCTGGTTGTTCAGCCAGCAGCCCATATGCCTGTCTACGCCAAACAGAACGGTGCCTTTGTCGCCATCATAAACCTCTCCGAGACCCCACTCGACGATATGTGCGATGTGATTGTGCGGGAGAAAGCGGGGACGGCATTGCAGGGGATTCTGGAAGAGGTGAGACTTAAGGTGTAAGGTCTGAGGTGTAAGGTATAAGGTGAAGGAAATATTTCGGATTTAAGAAAACTAAGAATCACAACGACGAGCAAAAAAGAGGACGTTTCTATTTTTCTTCTGAGATTGGATGTGGAGAAAATAGATACATCCCCTTTATTGTTCTTTCACTACAGAGAAAAAAGCAGAGAATGGAAGGCGCAATTGAATATTGAGTGCTTAAAACGATGTCAAAAATAATTATCGGCGTACATGGGTTGGGGAATAAACCTCCGAAGGAAATTCTGCGGCAATGGTGGTGTCAGTCCCTTCGTGAAGGTTTCAGGCGGATTGATAAGCCCCAGGTTTTCTTTGATTTTGAATTGTTTTACTGGGCTGATATCGTCCATGAAAAACCGCTTGACGTTAATATTACCGATCCAAAAGATCCGTTGTTCCTGGACGAAGCCTATACTCCCGGAAGAAAAATATTTGAAAATCAGCGCGGACCAATCCGGGAAAAACTGAGGGGATACCTTGAGAACCAAATGGATAAATTGGTTCTTAATGAGGACATGACCCTGAATTTTTCATCGATTACGGACAAATTAATAAAGCGCTATTTTAAAGACATGGAAGCTTATTATGCTTTTACCGATTCCGATGAAGACTCTGAAATCACATTCCGCCGTCACGAGATCAGAAACCGCCTGGCAGATACGCTTCGAAGGTATAAAGGCAAGGATATTCTTTTGTTAAGCCATTCAATGGGATCAATAATAGCGTATGACGTATTGTTTCACACGGCGCCCGATGTTTCTATCAATACGTTCATAACTGCAGGATCGCCATTGGGATTGCCGGTGATTGTCGGACGGATATTCGCTGAACAGCAGCAGAGCGTCACCAATTTCGATAAAATACGGACCCCTGAAAATGTTAAACGGAACTGGTTCAATTTTACCGATCAGAACGATATGATTGCCTTTGACGCAACGCTGAATGACGATTACGCTGAGAATTCAGCGAACATCCGAGCCGTTGATATTATGGTGAAAAATGATTTTGAGAATCAAGGGATCAGGAATCCGCATAAAAGTTTCGGTTACCTGAGAACACCGGAAATGGCGCAGGTGATTTACGATTTTCTGCACCACGGACAGGCAGAATTTATTCAAAAATTGAATGATAAAGTAAACCGCTGGTTTTCGGATTTTATCGAGAAGTACAGATAACCTGATGAAAGGTATACCTTCCTGGTACCAAGGTCCGAGTTATTCGAGGCACGAAATCTTCACTCTTAAACTTTCGCCTTATATCCTGCACTCTCAAACCCCATACCTTATACCACAAAGATCTATAAGAATAAGCGCTGGGCAATAGAAAATGGAGTATTGGATAAGAAGCAGAAGATGTGTACAAATTGAGAACCGATCTTGCAAAGCACGCTACATTGTGGTTGAGGCGTCCCCTTTATTTCTGTCCCTGAGGAAAAATCGGGAATGAATCTTTCTCGATGCCGCACCGATTATCAACTTATTGTCAACAGTATATAATTATTTATTGTCAACCACATGGCTGATCATCTGTTGGATAACCGGGTTTGTATTTTCAACCATTATCCGGATATCAGGATGATCGTTCTGGAAAACCCTGAATATTTCATCGGCGAATCCCTGTCCGATTGAGGAGGCTTTTTTGAAATCGAGAATAATGTCTTTGAAATTTTCAAGACCGGCCAGCAGTCGTTTTGCCTCTGATCTGGAGACGTAATCTCCGGCCAGGAGGTCTACCATGACTCTGGTTCTTTCGAACCTGTAGTCATATTCTTCGGGGGAGTATCGAGAGAAAATGTTTGCGAGGTCCCTTTTGGAGTTTCTGCTGATGGAAAACCGAACCTCGGTCCCTTTGATAAACCTTTTTTGCTCTACGAAGACATCGTTTTTCAGATTATCAAAAACAAGGTTGATGTTGTGAGATCGAAAAGCAACTGTATCCGCTGATTTGGATGAGAAGAAAATACCCTCTCCGGAGTGTCTCTCGGCCATGGTGGTTTTTTTCCCCTTGAGGAGTTCTCCAAGGGCTTCCTGCTCATCTTTCATTCCGAACTTGGACATGATTGAATGAAAGATGCCGATACCAAAATCCCTGATGATAAATTTAGCATCGTATTGATCGAAAATAAGCTGTACTGAGCATGTCTGTGAAGCGGAATGATCGATCGCATTGTTCAGGATCTCTGTGAATGCATACCGGACAATGGTGAGAGCATGTTCGCTCAAAAGATTTCCGAGGTTTGTTCTCAGCTCGATATTTTTGAATACTTCATGCTCTTCCAGCCCCTTGAGCTCGAGTTTATCATTAATTTTCGGCAGGGTAGTTGCGGGTGTTGTTTCGTCTGCAAGGATGTATGTTGCCCCCTTGGTAACACCTTTTTTGAGGATCTTGTGTTCCCGGACAAGGGTCTTGATGTGCTTGTTTACCGCCTGTTTTGATATATCTAAATGTCTGGCTATTTCTGTGCCGGATGCCGATTTTTTCTCATTTATTAACTGGAGTATTTTCTCTTTCGTGTCCATAATGATATAATATCTATCGTCAACTTATTGTCAACTATTAATAAATATTATTGTCAACATGAAGTCAAAAGTGATCTCCCTCTCGCGAGTAAGTCAAACCGGTGGTTCAGGCAAAAGAGAAAAACAGGGGCTGGGCGCCAGGAAAGATAAAAGCAGGTGCTGGGAAAAACATTTCGAATCTAAGAAAAAAACCACAACGACGAGAAAAAATGCGCCGGGAATGATTGTATGGAGGTTCATAGATTGGTTTTAAAGCATGAGTTCCCTCTCGTTCCTACCCAATCAACTTGTCAAGTTAATTAGTTAATGGAGCCCCCTTCTTTCCGGATCAGTGAATATGGATCTCTGTTTCCTGCATTTAAGCACGACAGCAATCTCATCAGGTAAATATTGACAAGCTCAGCCTTATTGATTAGTTTCTCTAATCAATATATCAGGAGTGAATCGAAGATGGAGAACAACCGCTAATAAAACATGTCCCCAAAGCGCAGACGTTCGAGGGAAAGCTATAGGCTCTTCCCGAAAACCAGGCAGTCTGGAAGGGGATTGAACAAAGCGGCTGTTTAAGATCATTCAGACCATCCATAGCACCTGTTCACGGGCCGTTGAGAGATCATCCCTTCCTGCATTGGCCTGGGTAATATTGAAAGGTGCAGACAATGACATATCATCCAATTTTACGTTTCGAAGATGTGGGTTTTTCCTATGATTCCATGACAAGTGAACTCCTGAGCGGGGTAAACGTCCGGTTCTTGGAGGGGTGGACAGGGATTGTCGGCCCCAACGGTATCGGCAAGACCACCCTTCTTTTACTGGCTTGTGGAAAGCTGAGACCAGACTCTGGCTTCATCGACATGCCGGAACTGTCCAGCTATTGCCCGCAGCGCACGGACGACCCTCCCGAAGGGGCAGCTTTGCTCATGGATGCCAGTGACCGGGATTCACTCATTCTGAAAGCCGATCTCGATCTGGAGCAGGAAGATCTGCTCCGCTGGGAGACATTGAGCCATGGCGAGCGGAAGCGTTTTCAGATTGCAGCAGCCCTGTATCGGCAGCCTGATCTGCTGGCCCTTGACGAACCCACCAATCACCTGGATTCGGCTACACGAAGCCTGCTTTTCCGTGCTCTGAAAAAATACAAGGGAATCGGCCTGCTCGTCAGTCATGACAGGGAACTCCTGGACAATCTTTGCAGGGAATGTGTTTTTATCGACCCTCCCACAGCTATCCTGCGACCCGGAAATTATTCTTCCGGCGCTTATCAGGCCCGACTGGAGAAAGCATCTGCAATAAACAGGCTAAATGCGGCAAGGGCCAGACTGGACAAACTCGAACGGGAACACGCCCGGCGCAAACACAAGGCCTCGAGGTCGGTTCGATTAAACCCTAAAAGACACCTGCTTGCGAAAGACCACGATGCAAAGGCAAAGGTTGATGCCGCCAGAATGACCGGCAAGGACTCGGTTCATGGAAAGCTGCAGAAACAGATGGAGGGACGACTGCAGAAGGTGAGAGAGGAGATCTCCAGAATTCCTGTCAAAAAAGAGTATCCTACTGGAATCACTATGTTGGGCAGCATCTGCCCCAGGGCATCTCTGCTGAACCTTCCTGCAGGTAATCTGCCGTTGGGTGAGAAGGCCCGGCTGATGTATCCGGATCTGAATATGTTGCCCCAGGACCGGATCGCTTTGACAGGTCCCAACGGATGCGGGAAAACAACGATAATCACCACCATCTTCTCTTCCCTTTCCATGCCCGATGACCGGGTGATTTATGTGCCGCAGGAACTGGATATAAATGAATCATCTAGGTTGTTGAGAGAATTGCATGCAATGTCCGGTGAGAAGCTGGGATGGGTGATGAATATCATAAGCCGCCTCGGCTCCAGGCCGGAAACCCTGCTTGAAAGTAAGTTGATCAGCCCGGGTGAAACCAGAAAAGTCATGCTTGCCCTCGGCCTGTTAAAAGAACCCTGGCTGATTATGATGGACGAACCCACCAACCACCTTGACCTGATTTCCATAGAGTGTCTGGAAGGCGCTTTGGCCGACTGCCGTTGTTCTTTGCTGTTGATCAGCCACGACATGAGATTCCTTGAAGCATTAACGCAGATCCAATGGGAGATATTACAGGTGTCAAATGATAATTATAGCTTGTATATCACTTCAAAAGGTTCCTCGATCTGAGCAGCTTCTTTTTATGCTGAATGAAGGTGCTTTTTGGATGAGAACGTTACTACTATAGAGCCAATCTCAAGGTGGCGACAATGGAAACTTGGTACAGGTTCGAGAAAATCAGGGATGGATTTGTTTGAAGAGGTACGGCAAGGGGCGAGCGCTAGGCCATTGATAGTAGACGTCTGGACAGCATCATTAAAGACAGGCGATATGCTCTTTCCAGGAGATTTTGTTTTTCCCAAGCGCCCAGCGTCTGTATTTTCTTTTTGTCCACCATGGCGGATTAAATTCGAAATCCGCAATTCGGAATGTTTCCCCATCTTCTGTTTTTTTATTTTTTGTTTTTCCTAATGCCCAGCGCCCGGTGCCTAATGCCGGTAGTCAGCCCTTGTCCCTTATACCTGAACGTTCTATAATTATAGGTAATGGGCCGGTGCAGTTTATGCGGGAAGACGTCCGCTTTCATATCAAAAGAGCTCCAGGTGTGCCTTGCGTGCATCCGCAACAGGCCCGAAGATTCCATTGATATTGCACGCAGCATTCACGCTCACAGCAGGAGCACCTTCGATCTGCCCCTGACTCCGCCCAGGGATCCTAAAGGTATCCCCTGCACGCTCTGCGCAAACGAATGCCGTATCCCTGAAGGGGGCAGGGGGTACTGCGGATTGAGGACGAATGAACACGGCAGGCTCACCGGGGCATCTACAATGCAGGGGAAACTCTCATGGTATCACGATCCCCTTCCCACAAACTGTGTCGCAGACTGGGTATGCCCCGGCGGTACCGGAGCCGGATACCCTGTGTTCTCCTACTGCAGAGGACCGGAGCTTGGCTACAGAAACCTTGCGGTATTTTTCCATGCCTGCTCGTTCAACTGCCTGTTCTGCCAGAACTGGCAGTTCAAACAGGAAGGCCTTCCCCAACGGTACAGAACTCCTGAGGAGCTTGCCGAAAGCGTTGACGAGAGGACATCGTGCATCTGTTATTTCGGAGGTGATCCAGGCCCTCAACTTCCCTTTTCTCTGGAGGCCTCCCGCCTGGCCCTGGAAATGAATCCCGAGAGGATTGTAAGGATATGCTGGGAGACGAACGGTTCCATGCATCCTGACCTCCTCGATGAGATGATCGACATAGCATCTTTTTCCGGTGGCTGTATCAAGTTCGATCTCAAAGCCTGGGATGAGAACCTCCATACCGTGCTGACCGGTGCCTCGAACAGGAGACCCCTGGAAAACTTTCAGAGGCTCGTCCAGAAGGCGGAGCAAAGGCCTGTCCCGCCGCTTGCCGTGGCAAGTACGCTCCTGGTCCCGGGGTACATCGATGAGGAAGAGGTCAGGTCCATTGCCCGCTTTATTGCCGGCATAGACCCCGATACGCCATACAGCCTGATCGCGTTCTATCCGCATTTCTATTTCTCGGACATGCCGCTTACCCCGAAAGAGAGCGCCCTTAGGTGCCAGAAGGCTGCCCTTGATGAAGGGCTCACAAATGTGAATCTCGGGAATATACACCTGCTGGTGTAGGCAGATGATACTGTGAGACTGGAATATTGGAGTACTGGATTAATGGATAGGTAAAAGACGGAGTACCGGGTGAATGGGAGATTGCTGAAAAAAGGGGTTACTCGTAAAAATCTCTTTTAAGAAGAGTAGCACCACCACCGGCTTGTTTAATCAATGGTATGAACCCCAGGGCAAGCCCTGGACCCCTTATACGAAGCCCCGGGCAAACATACGGGATCTTCGTCAAGCTGTGGGGAATGAACCCTGTGCTTCTCGTCCGGCGTAGCATACGCGAAGACGGATTCAGCGGCCTGAATTCAGTTTTACTCCATACAGGTGACATGTGGCAGGTTCAGGAAAGAATATCCTCATAACCGGATATCCCGGGACGGGAAAGACAACGCTCATCACAAGGCTTGCCCGGACAATGATGAACAACCATCCTGTTGGATTTTATACAGCCGAAATCAGAAAACAGGGCATCAGGCAGGGTTTTGAACTTCTCAGCCTCGACGGCCAAAGAGGCCTGCTTGCCCATGTCGATATACAAAGCCCTTTGCATGTGGGCAAGTACGGTGTTGATGTGAAAGGATTCGAGAAGTTTATTGAACGCATCGATTTCCTTGGTGCCAGATCGCCATGTGTCATCATTGATGAGATAGGCAAGATGGAGTGTCTTTCAAAAAGGTTCTGCAGTATTGTCATGAGCCTGCTCGATTCGGATAAAACGTTCATAGCAACGGTTGCATACAAAGGACCTGCTTTTATTACAGATATAAAGAAACGTGGAGATGTCCTGATGATGGAGCTGCAATCGGGAAACGCAGATGATGTGTTCACCGCTGTCCTGAGTGAGATTACTGTTGAACCTCAATGAAAAAACCAAGTATTGATAACAGTGATTGTTGATGGTCGGAACAAAGAAGAAAGGAGGAACATACAAGGTGCAGTGCCATGAAGTGGACTACGAGATTATCGGTGATGATATACAGATCGTGGAGGTGGAGCTCGATCCGGCAGAGACGGTAATCGCCGAAGCAGGTGCGATGAACTATATGGAAGACGGCATAACCTTCGAGACAAAGATGGGTGACGGATCGCGGCCTGATGCAGGGATCATGGGCAAGCTCCTGAGTGCAGGCAAGCGGGTCCTGACAGGAGAGTCCATATTCATGACCCATTTCACCA
Source organism: Thermodesulfobacteriota bacterium (assembly GCA_036825155.1). Classification (GTDB taxonomy): domain Bacteria; phylum Desulfobacterota; class Desulfomonilia; order UBA1062; family UBA1062; genus DSAD01. The sequence goes on from DAISYU010000025.1 coordinate 34,493, forward strand.
ATAGATCGGGTATGAAAAAGAGGGTGGCTTTTGCAGCGCCGTATCCCGGTAAGATAGTCCCCATCGACATGTCCGCCTCAGGCGGAGAGCTCTTATGCGAGAAGGACGCGTTTCTCTGTGCAGCGCTGGGCACCAGTGTAGACATAGCCTTTACCAAGCGCCTGGGCACAGGATTCTTCGGCGGAGAGGGGTTTATTCTCCAGCATCTGAAGGGGGACGGCATGGCCTTTGTGCATGCAGGCGGTACGGTTATTGAGAAACAGCTCAATGGAGAAACCCTGATAGTCGACACGGGCTGTATTGTTGCGTTCACTGCCGGCATACACTATGACATCCAGCTTACCAGAGGGCTCAAATCCATGTTTTTTGGCGGAGAGGGTCTGTTCCTGGCAACGCTGAGCGGAGTCGGGACCGTATATCTGCAGAGCCTGCCGTTTTCCCGCATGGCAGACAGGATCCTTGCCCATGCCCCTTCTGCCGGCGGGTCCCGCAAGGGAGAAGGGTCTGTTCTGGGAGCCATCGGCGATTTGATAGACGGCAGATGAGCTGTCAGGACCGGTCAGGCGGATGCATCGCTGAGGGTTGTCCTGAACAGACGATTCATATGTGAAGAGATCATGAGATCCACGAGGCAGTTATGGAAGATTATCTGGTACGTATCATCACGAAAAACAAAAACATACTTGCAATGGCCTGTGTCACAACGAACCTGGTAAATGACGCCAGAGAAAGACACGGGACCTACCCGACCGCCACCGCAGCCCTGGGCCGGGCCCTTACCGCAGGAGAACTCATGGGTGCGCTGCTGGACAGCGATCAGCGGGTCGCAATGAAATTCGAAGGCGACGGACCGCTCAAGAAGATCATTGTCGAGGCGCAAAGTAATGGCACGGTACGCGGCTATGTCGGCGATCCGGAGGTGGAACTCCCCCCGAAGAACGGTAAACTTGATGTCTCAGGCGCCCTGGGTACACAGGGATACCTTACCGTGACAAAGGATCTGCAGCTCAAAAAACCCTACATGGGGGTCGTACACCTCTATACGGGAGAGATAGCATCCGATCTCGCCTACTACCTCACCGAATCGGAACAGATCCCCTCGGCAGTGGGCCTCGGTGTCTTTGTGGAACCCGGAGGGAAAGTCTCGGCAGCCGGAGGATTTCTCATCCAGTCCCTTCCTCCGTCCGATGAAGAGCTCATCGACACCCTGGCCGACAGAATAGAAAACATGCAGCCTGTCACCAAGCAGCTCCGTGAGGGAAAGCTGCCTGAAGATCTTCTGGCGGACATCTTCCAGGATGTTTCGTTCACCGTACTGGAGAAAAAGCCGCTGAGCTTTGCCTGTACCTGCAGCAGAGACCGGATAGAACAGGCATTGATTACCCTGGGGCCCGAAGATATACGCTCCATGATACAAGATGACGACCTGGTGGATATAACCTGCCAGTTCTGCAGGCAGCAGTACGTGTTTGTCCGGAGGGAACTGGAACAGATCCTCAATGAGATCCAGTGACACCCTGACTCGAGGGGTTCT
>DAISYU010000026.1:0-7169 GCA_036825155.1 Thermodesulfobacteriota bacterium
TTTTTCAAGGAAAGAAGCAGGTTCAGGTTTGATCTTGAATGTTCGTTTTCAAATAACTTGGTATTGATTGCATTGTGACGTGCGTAATAATGTACGTTATGGAGGTCGGAGATGCCGATGTTGACAGTGATGGAAGCAATAAAACGATTGTACAGTCTTGTCGATGAAGTGAATGAATCTCATGAGCCGATCCAGATCGTAGGGAAAAGGAACTCCGCAGTGCTTATTTCAGAGGAGGACTGGCGGGCGATTCAGGAGACGTTGTACCTCACCTCTATTCCCGGTATGCGTGAATCAATTCGGGAAGAAGGACTCGAGACACCAGTGGACGAGTGTGATGAGGACATAGACTGGTGACCTGGCGGTTGGTCTTTACCAGGCAGGCAAAGAAAGACGCCGGGAAGATTGCGCATTCAGGTTTAAAACATCAGGCAGAGCACATGCTAATTTACCGATACTCGATGACATCAAGACAGTTAAAATCATCCGCATGTGGACACATTGTGAATAGCCGGGGAAAGGCCGTAGATTAGTGGCTCAGCCACAGTGGGCCTTGCAGACTTCGGTCATTACTTTTGCCAGATTCTCAAGCTGGTAGGGCTTTTTGATGATACCTGAGAGTCTTTTGCCGAAGAAGCGCTGGGTTATTTCCTGCTCATCGTAGCCGCTTGAGATGATGATCTTTATGTCGCTGCGAATGCGTCGCAGTTCTTCAAAAGTTGCCTGTCCGTCTTTCTTCGGCATGGTGAGGTCCAGGATAACGCAGTCAATCTCATCTTTGTGAGTGTGAAAAACCTTGATGGCCTCATCTCCGTCTGTGGCGGTAACTACCCGGCAACCGAGATGTTCCACCATGGATTTACAGACGGATAGTACCATATCTTCATCATCAACGATGAGCACGGTTTTATTGGTGAGTGGTGTCTTTCCTGTATCCTCTAATAGAGTGGGTGCTGCAGATTCCTGCTCCCGCCTGGCAGGGTGAACTCTTTCGATTGCAGGGAACAGGACCCTGATAGTGGTTCCTTCTCCAGGCTCGCTCTCTACGGTGATGGATCCCTTGTGCCCTTCCACGATGCCGAGCACGGCAGCCATCCCGAGGCCTCTTCCCGTGAACTTTGTGGTAAAGAACGGATCAAACAGTTTCTCCTTTGTCTGCTTATCCATTCCGCATCCCGTATCTCTGACCTCGAGATACACGTATAAGCCCGGGTGTGGTTTGTTCTTGAGCTGGCTCTGGATAAAATACGCTTCATCGCATTCCTGCATGCCTGTTGTAATGGTGATAATGCCTGGTTTCTCATCGATGGCATCCGATGCGTTGACAATGAGGTTCATGATGATCTGCTGGACCTGTCCCGGGTCTGCCATGATGGGAGACAGGTCTCTGTCCATCTGAAGGTTCAGGGTTATGGTCTTTGTGATGGCTGTCTTGAGCAGGTGGACCATTTCCTCTACTATCTCACTCATGTCAAAGGCTTTGAGATCAAATTTTCCTCTGCCGGAATATGCAAGCATCTGGTTCGTAAGGTCGGCCGCCTTATGACCGGCAGACCTGGCGTGTTCGATATAGGTGTGGGAACGAGAGACTGCAGATATATCGAGAAGGGCCAGATCGAGATTTCCAAGGATCGCCATGAGAAGGTTGTTGAAGTCGTGGGCGATGCCTCCTGCCATCACTCCAAGACTTTCGAGCTTCTGTGCATGCAGGAGGCGGCGTTCCATCTCGAGTCGTTCCTGCTCAATCTTTTTGCGACTGGTAATATCCCGGGCAGTGATGACCATTCCATTGATCCCCGGATAATCCAGAAGGTTTTTCCCTATAGCCTCCAGGTATATCCAGGTACCGTCTGCCTTCCGGAAACGGAATTCCGTTGGTGTTCCCGGGTTTGTACCTGAGAATACTTCATCAAGGTCGTTCAAGACCTGCTCAATATCGTCAGGATGAGTGAAATAAGCCGGTGTTTTCCCAAGAAGGTATCCTTTCTTATAGCCCAGAACACGCTGAACCGATGATGATTCATAGGCGAACAAACCCTTCTCATCGATGATCACTATAACATCTGAAGAATTCTGAACCAGGGTACGAAACCTCTCCTCACTTTCTTTCAGCGCCTCTTGTGCCCTCCTCCTGTCGGTAATGTCATGAATGATTGAATAGAGCAGATCTTCGCCGCCAACCATAATCGGACCGCTGTAGACCTCTACATCCCGGGCCTCACCGCTGGCGAGTCGATGTTTGAACAGGAAGTAACGGGTCTGCCTTGACTGTGCCTTTTTCATTTCTTTATGGGTCTGCTCTGTGCTTAGGATGTTGATGTCGGTGATTTTCTTCGTCATCAGTTCATTTCGGCTGTAGCCATAGAATGAACATGCGGCGGGGTTGGCATCGATGATCTGCCCTGTCTCCGGATGTATCAGAAGCATGACGGCATGATTGTTCATAAACAGGCTGTGGTATCTCTGCTCACTTTCTCTGAGCGCTTTTTCCGCAAGTTTACGATCGGTAATGTCAAGAGCAGTGAGCATCACCCCGGATGCAATATCACGCAGATTAATCGGCGTGGAACTGAGGATAATATCGATGACTGTGCCGTCCTTTCGTCTCCATCTGGTTTCAACACAACCCGTTCCTGTTTCCCGGATCTGGCGGTATTTTTCCGTACCCACAAAATTGTAATCCTCGTCCGTGGAATAGAGTATTCTCGCTGATTTTCCTTTCAGTTCCTCGACCGAATATCCTGTCATTTCGCAGAGGTGATCATTTGCTTCTAAAATAACACGATCTGCCACGACACCTATTCCTGTTGGGGCGGCCCGAAAGATGCTGTCCAGCCACGCCTGCCTTCTTCTGAGTGCCTCTTCTGTTCGCCTGCGTTCCGTGACATCACGGATATTGACCAGATCGGCATCCTTACCAAGATAGCTGATCTTCTTGCCGAGTGTTTCCACCCATCGCTCACCACCGTCAAGCGTGTTGATCCTGTATTCCGCGTTAAATGCCTCTGTTCCATTGCTGACAAGGGAGAGATCCTGTTGTACGGTTTGCGTTGTATCTGGAGGCAGGAATTGAAAGATGTTGAGACCTGCAGTGTCGGTCCTTCCGGACATTCCGACCAGTCTGAATGCAGCCTCGTTCGCATACAGGATGTTTCCCTCCCAGTCGATAATTACCATGGCATCGAGCATGTTGTCGGTGACGGACCTGAAAAGTTCCCGGATCTCTTTAAAGTCTTCTTCGGGATGACCGAAAAGGCCATCGCCTCTTTTGATCTGCTCAATTTCTGAACGCAGTGCCTCCAGTTCTTCCATGAGTTGCTGCCTGGTTTTTTCTTTCTTATTCTTCATGAGAAATAGAACTCTCCACTATAGGAATATCCCAGTTATTTATCGTCATTGCAATGGAATAAGATGACGCATAGTTACACAAGAATAAGAACATAGAGTGAGTGAGTCAATGAACGCAAGAACAAAGATGGTCAGGTCCCACCAAACACTATGTACTGATTCATACAGTCAGATATTGATGCATGCCCCCATTATTTTCTTCCAATGATAAGGTGGTGCCTCGACATATAGCGCTGTGAATATTTCGACGGGCATGTGCTCAGTGTGCATGCTGAGCATGCTGCTCATAGAGGTCGTACCGGTGTCCGAACAGGTACGGGAACGGGATGGCAATGAGATCACCGATCACATAGGTTGCGAATATTACCGCAGTCGGCAGGCCGTAGCTGGGATATTGAGCAGTGAATACAAGGGGCAAAAAGACGCCGAGGAACCATGCGATCTTGTAAAAGAGCTGCAGGAGCAGAATCGGCACGAATTTCAGCGGTGAAAAGAGCCCCAGTATGGATGACAGTCCAAAGGCAACGTAGACAGCACCGATGATGCCGAATGCTATCGGTTCCTCCACCGGCCATCCAAGCATCAACTTTATTGCCTCAGGCATGAGGATAATACCCACTCCCAAGGCTCCTGCTGTGATGATGGTGTAGATATACATGCCCTTGAGCCATTTCCACCGGATTGTGATATCTTTTTCCATGGCTTACTCCTTGTTCTTCATGATCTTGGAACAGTTCAGGATGTACTATGGGTCCCCGGTGATGATGTGAAGATTTCATCGTGAAGGATCATTCCATAGCAATGGCAGCCGAGAAAATCAAAAAAGTAAAGATGATCAAATAGTAAGCCGCCCCGGATGGATGTCAAGAGACATGAGATTCTGCTGATAGAGGTTGCCTCATGCCATCATAAACAGGTGTGAGGCCCTATCCATAAACTGAAGGGGTCTGTGATTTACATGGGGGAGGGGACGCTCTTGTTGAAACGGCAGCGAAGGAAATGTGAAATTTATAAATGTTCGTGCTTGACATTGCATGATTAATCCGTATTTAAATAAATAATGAAAAGTCATTATCGTTATTGAATTGTTTACTGTGATTATATTTTGAAAAGGCAGTGGGGATCCAAGGGGCACACATTAAACTTTTATTTGTCTGTAATTACAGTTGATAATTAGTAATGTAGTTTCATTATCTTGATATGGGCAGGGTTTTCAGGAAGTTTGTACGGCAGATGTCAGGTATGAGTGGGGAGTGCCGATGAAAAGGGTTATCAACTTCAGTGTGTTTCATCCATATTGGGTCATTTTTATAGTTGCTGTCATTACCGTCTTTTTTGGGGCGCAGCTGCCCAAGCTGAAGATCGACCCGAGGGTGGAGATCATCCTGAGGGACAACAACCCGGTGGAAAAGGATTACTCGGCAAACAAGGAGGTCTTTTCCCCGTATGCCGACATCCTCATCGGTATGCTGCACTCCGACATATACACCGCCGGTTCGCTCAAAAAGATCCAGGAGATCTCTGAAGAAGCCCTGGAGATCGAAGGGGTCCAAAAGGTCACCAGTATCCTGAATGCAAAGAACATCCAGGGCAGTCCTTCAGGACTGGAAGTTGCCTCCATCTCGCTGGACGGGCAGGCACCGTCGACTGATGAGGAGATTGCCGAACTCAGGGAGAAGGCGACTGCCTGGGATGTGTACGACGGCGTGTACGTGACCCGTGACGGGAAAGGGACCGCCATATCCATCGTGCTCGAAGACGATGTGGAGACCGACCAGATCGTCCCGATTTATTATGAGCTGGCCGACATCATGAAGAAATACGAAGGACCAGAGCAGTTCTTCATCTCAGGCACCAAGGTGGTTGAGGCACTGCAGGGACACTACATGATCAAGGACCTGAAACTTCTTCCTCCTCTGGTTTGCGTTGTTCTTCTGACCTTCATGTTCCTGTTCTTCAGGAACTTGAGGGGGATGTTCCTTCCCCTGATCTCGGTGGGGGTCTCCACCATATGGACAGTGGGGATGATGCCGCTTCTGGAAATCCCGCTCACTATGGTCACTACAGCGCTGCCCGTCGCCCTCATGGGGGTGGGAGTGGCCTATGGGGTCCATGGGGTGGAGAATGTGTTCTCTGATTCCATGGAGGGAAAAAAGGGCAGGGTTGGCATCAGCGGTGCCTTAAACAGGATAAGGATCCCGGTCATCATGGCAGGGTGCACCACCATGGCCTGCTTCCTCTCACTGTGCTCGACGCCGGTTGTCCCCCTGATACATTTCGGTATGCTCTCCGCATTCGGCATCGCCGTGGCCACACTGCTCTCCCTGACCTTCATCCCTGCGGTACTCTCCCTGATCGAAACGAGATGCAAGGAATATGTCCCCCATCACCATACCAAAAAGGATATAATCGGCCCGCTGTTAAAAAAGCTGTCATTTGTCAGCCTTCACAAGACCCGCTGGGTGTTCGCATTCTATCTGCTCGTCTTCGTGGTCTCCATCATGCTGGGGAAACATGTCAAGAGCGACCTGAACCTCATCGAAGACTTCCGTAAATCAAGCCCGATCCGCATTGCAGATGAAATCCTCAACGAGAAGTTCGGCGGGACATCCCTGTTCAATATTGTCCTGCAGACGGATAACCCCGATGACATCAAGGAGCCCGCGGTTCTCAGAGAAATGGACGAACTCCAGAACAGGTTCAAATCTCATCCTCAAATCGGCAAAGCGGTAAGCATCGTCGATTTCATCAAGAGGATGAACCAGGCAATGAACGATGGTGATCCCGCATATTATACGATCCCGGAATCCAGGGAGCTGGTAGCGCAGTATCTGCTCCTCTTCTCCTTCTCGGGCGGGGAAGGGGAACTGGACAGTTTCGTGGACTACGACTACCAGAACGCTCAGATCCTGCTGCAGATGAAATCCCAGAGCGGATATCTTGCCAATGATATCATCACCACGGTCGATGACTATGAAAAAAATGAGTTGAAGGCTCGGCAGGGCACGAACATTATCACAACAGGCCTTGCCATGCTTGCAAAAGAGTTCAACCGCCTCGTGGTCAGGAGCCAGGTGCAGAGCTTTATCATCTCGGTCTGTCTGTGCTTTTTCATAACCGCCGGACTCTTTCGTTCGTTCAAGCTCGGTCTCTACAGTATGGTCCCGCTCATCATCCCCATCGCCCTCGACTTCGGCATCATGGGTGGCAGCGGCATAAAACTCAATGCTGCAACGGCAACCGTGGCAAGCATCGATATCGGCATGGGCATCGATTACTCCATCCACTTTTTAAGCAGGTACCGGCATGAAATCAGGATGGGTCGCAGCGTGGAGCAGGCCATCGATATCGCGCTCAATACCTCGGGCCGCGGTATCATATACAATGCGCTCGCCGTGGCAGCAGGGTTCCTGGTGCTTGTACCTTCACAGTTCGTCATTATTTCCCAGCTCGGGCTCCTGGTGGCGATCGACATGCTAACCATCTCGTTCTCGGTGCTCACCTTCCTGCCGGCATCCATCAAGATTCTGCCTCCGGAATTCCTGAAGGAGACCAGGGAGGTACCGAAGACCGAGGTGCGGCTCAAACTGGTGAAGCAACAGCAACCCGAGAGCGTACCCACGGTGGTAAATTATGACGAATCCGGGACATTGAAGGTGCGGTCTCTTGAATAAGGAATAAGAGACAGAAGTCAGAATCCAGAATTCAGAATCCAGAATAAAAAAGCAAAACTTGGGGGGAGGGACTCAGGGCAGAGCATGACTTGGGGCTCACGACCTTTATATGAGAATAGAGGAAACAGACTATTAGACTGTAGACTG
>DAISYU010000026.1:7269-8711 GCA_036825155.1 Thermodesulfobacteriota bacterium
CTGGGTGATGTCCTGACCTGCTGGATGACAAGGCCCGTGATAATGAGCACGAGGCCGATAAACGTGGACTTCATGATGTCCTCCCCCACGAAAAAATGGATGAATATCAGCGAGAGAAACGGGGAGAAGAAAATAAGGTAGCCTACCTTTGCGGTATTTTCGGAAAGCCGCAGCGCATTGAGCCACAGCACAAAGGTGATTCCCATCTCGAAGACCCCCACGTATGCAGCACCTAAAAGCCCCTCGAGACTCGTCACCCTGATATCTGAAAAGATCAGACAGTACAGGAAGATAAACGGCAGTCCGAAGACAAAATTGAGCAGGAGGCTCGCCACCGGGTCTCTGCCGTCCTTGGTGTTGTAGATCCAGTAGAGCGACCAGACAACCGTGCTGCCGAGCGCCAGGGCAACCCCCAGGGGGTTCGATGCCCTGAGATTGCCGAGGTCGCCATGTGTGGAGATTATGAAAACACCTGAGTAGCAGATAAGCCCTGCAATGATCTCCTTCATCCCGATTCTCTGTTTTAAGAGCGGGATGGACAGAAACGCCAGGGTGAGCGCCCAGGTGTAGTTGATCGGCTGGGCCACCTGTGCAGGAAGCAGGTCGTATGCCTTGAACAGAACGAGGTAGTAGAAGAACGGGCTGACAAACCCGAGTTTGAGCGATTGCAGGTACTGCCGGCGGGAATAGGAAAAGATCGTTGCAAATCTGCCCTGGACAAGAAGAATCCCGCTCAGCACCACGATCGAGACGATGGTGGAATAGAGCAGCAACTGTACGTGGTCCATATATCTCATCGAGAGCTTGAATGCAGATGCCACCGTGGACCACAGCAGCACGGTTGCTATCCCGAACAGGTATGCCTTTTGCTGGTTCTTCATAGATGCTTATCTTCTAGCAGTTTTTTCAGTCTTTCTCAAACACACAAGCCCTGCTCATGGCGATCCGGGGCCGGTCCAGTGCGCGGAACCCGGAGCGCAGAACGCATTCGCAAATCTCTTCGAATCGTGAAACATCTACATGCATGACCGGTTCTGTGAGCAGGTATTTCCCTGTTGGCTTGATCAGGGTGTGGATCTGTTCCATGAATCTCGTAATATCGGGAACTTCATGCATCATCCAGAACGTGAGCACGAAATCCGCCTGTGCGGTTAAGCCGAGGGAATCTTCCTGAGATTTGTGAAGCTGTATCCTGTGGGCAACACCTGCCTTTTTTGCCCGCTTGTCCACGACATCGAGCATCTTGTCCTGGATATCGACTGCGATAACACGCCCGCCTTCCCCCACCATTTTTGCCATGGCAATGGAGAAATATCCCATGCCGCAGCCGATGTCGAGGGCGGTCATGCCCGGGGCGAGGTATTCCCTGAAAATTTCTTCAGGCGTGTGCAGGAGCCTGCGGAGGGGATTGTCAAAGGTGTATGCCAGCCACCACGGGCATA
>DAISYU010000026.1:8811-11991 GCA_036825155.1 Thermodesulfobacteriota bacterium
GTTGAAGCCCTGCTTTTTCAGTTCGTCAATCCCGGTGCGAACAAGCTGAGAGCCGATGCCCGTGTTCTGGTATTCCGGGAGCACCGACATGGGTCCCAGACCGACCGCCTTCACCGCTGATCTTTCCTGCTCGAAGGTGACCGGGGAGAACAGGATGTGTCCGACGACACGCTCACCCTCGAGGGCTACCAGCGACAGCGTAACCGCTCCGTGGTCTCTCAGGGCATCCACAAGGTCTGCTTCGGCCTTCTGTCCGAAAGCCAGTTCGTTCACCCTTCGAATCGATGAGATGTCCTGTTTCTTTTCCTGCCAGATCAACATCATGTCACCACCTTTACGATCTTCTCCGTGGATTTCAGTCCGTGGCCGGTGAATACCGAGACGATCAGTTCGTCTGAATGCAGAGATTCGAGGTATTTCCCTATTCCTGCCGTGGTTGCTGCGGCTGTTGGTTCGATACAGAAGCCTTTTCTGCCGAGCTCTTTCAGGGAATCCATGACCTGTTCGTCACTGACTGTGAGAAAACTTCCGCCACTCTTCCTTACTGCTTCGAGAATCTGCAGACCCCGTATCGGGTCTGCAATGGCGATCCCCTCTGCGAGCGTGTCCGTCTTTTCCACGGGCGGGATCTCTTCGAGGTCTTCATGGAATGCCCTGTATAAAGGCGCACACCTTTCTGCCTGGACAGCGATGATCTTCGGTGTTTTATCAATGATGCCTGCAGACCTGAGCTCTGTGAACCCGATGTGGGCACCCAGCACAAGGGTGCCGTTGCCTGCCGGTACGATGAGCGTATCCGGGCTCTTCCATCCGAGCTGCTCGCACACTTCATAGGCGAATGTCTTGGTCCCATGGAAGAAGAACGGGTTCCATGAGTGGCTGGCATAATACTTGTTTTTAGCTGCTGCCAGTACAGCCTGTGCCGTGTCTTCTCTTGATCCGGGAATCTTCTGTAATGCCGCAGAGTAGAGCATGATCTGGGCGAGTTTTCCCGCTGCAGTATCCTGCGGCACAAAGATCTCGCAGCTGATCTGTGCCCGGGCACAATACGCTGCTACAGCGCATCCTGCATTTCCGGAAGAGTCCTCCACCACGGTCTTTATCCCGAGCTCTTTCACCTTGCTGATGAGCACCGAGGCGCCTCGGTCTTTATACGATGCGCTCGGGAACAGGTGGTCCTGCTTGATCAGCACGGGATAGTCGTTGAGCCTGACTTCGACAAGCGGGGTGAAGCCCTCGTCGAACGAGACGATATTCCTGTCAAGGGTAACAGGGATCGCTTCCCGGTATCGCCACATGGTGGGGCCGCGTCCCCGGATTTTATCAAGGGCGAAGACAGGTTCAAAGACGATATCAAGGATGGACCCGCATTCACACCGCCACCGGGGATCATCCAGCGGATAGCCCTTGCTGCAGGTATAACAGACCAGCTCACCCATAGGTGTCATGCCCCTCCTGAAACAGCTGCAATGGCATCGATCTCTATATTGAATCCGAAATGAAGATCCCTGGTGGGTACAATGGATCGGGCAGGCTTGTGATCACCGAAGAATCGTGCATAGACCGTATTTACCTTCTCCCACAGACTGATGTCGGAGATATAGACCGTGACCTTCAGGGTCCTGGAAATGTCGCTGCCTGCTGCCTTTAAGATCGCGGTAAGGTTCTCAAGCACCTGGACGGTCTGGTCCTCGATGGGACCGGAAACCTTTTCTCCGGTCTGTGCCTTGATGGGGAGCTGGCCCGAGACATACACCAGGCCATCGTGAACGATTGCCTGCGAATAATGCCCGGCAGGTCCCGGCGCTTCCGTGGTGTATACCACCTGCATGGTTCACCTCCTCATATCCGGTGACTGGATGATAATGTACTGTTCTCTCTGTAAGTAAGAGATAATGTCATTTGGGATATAGTCCAGAGCAAGGATGTCTTCAACGGAAATTTCACCTGCCTTGAGTTGTTCAAGAAGCCGGTTCTGGTGGCTGCTCTGTGTGTTCTTCTGGTAGTAGTCACGCCACACAAGGGCGGAGCCTAAAATGACGATCACGCCCATCATGAGCCAGAAGATGGAATGGGCAATCTCTATGTGGAAGCCTTCCAGAAACAGTTTTGTGCCGATAAAGAAGATGAGCTGGTAAGCCAGGTCTTCCAGTTTCGGCAGGAACTCCAGCGCGCGGATGAAAAAGGTTGCCGCGAACCTCAAAAAAATAATCCCCATGATACCGCCGAGCCAGATAACAAGGAGCTTGTTGCTCATGGCCACTGCCGTGGTGATGCTGTCGATGGAGAACGCAATGTCCGTGAGCTCCACGATCACGACCGTCTTCCAGAAGTTGCTCGCAACCTTCGGCCTGGCCTGGTGCGCGTCCTCCTTGTAGAAGAAGAACATGTGCTTCATGGCAAGGTAGATGAGGTAGCCGCCGCCGATCATCTTGAATATGACAAACTTGATCAAATGTACTGCAAGGATCAGTGCGATGAGGCGGAAGATGAAGGCACCTACTATCCCGTAGGTCAGGGCCCGTTTCTGCTGCTCTTTCGGCAGGGCCCGCACCAGGATGGCCAGCACCAGGGAATTGTCAACCGAGAGAATACCCTCCAATAATGCAAGGGTTCCTATGGAGACGAAGTCAGTCAGGCCGAATGTCTGGATCTCCATGGCCATGGTCTGTAATATATTCATATCCATTGTGTTCTATGTATCCTTTCCCTCACGGTTATCTTCTCTGAGATTACCAGAAACCGGATTGATTGTCAGACAAAAGCAGCACCAGGCAACGTTATTATCCCTTCCAGGACAGAAGGTTGAGCCGGGAGCGATTCAAATCTCCGTACCAGTGCAGGCACCGGAGACACGATTGGGTCATTGCACCCTGCTGTCTCAGAAAAGAGCAGGGATACCTAAGAGCGGCCCCGTATCATGCTTCATCCGGGTATAGGCTCGTGGGCCTTGCGCCTGTATACCCGTTCATATGCCCTGCAGTAGGGACACAGCCCGTCTTCGATGGTCTTGACAAACCAGAAGGCAAATCCCTTCTGCTTGTTCCGGGCCTGGGTGCATACTGTGCACTCTATGCATCGCTGGGCCATCTTCCGGTCTTTTATGCTGATGGTCTTAGAGTTCATGGGTCGTTACTCCTCCTTATGCAATGACAATGGGTTTCAATGTACTATTCTTTA
>DAISYU010000026.1:12091-33646 GCA_036825155.1 Thermodesulfobacteriota bacterium
CCCATGCCCGAACCTGTAATGAACGCCGCAGAACATCTGTTCTTTTCACTAAGACAGGCACCTCATGCCTTTTCAATCTCACGCAGTTTCTCGGTGACAAACCGTGATCGTGCGTCTGCATCCACAGCAAGGCCCTCCTGCCTGCACCACCTGACAAGTTCATCCACATCAATGGCGATCTTCACGGTACTGATCCCGGCATTCTCCAGCAGGGCACACCCCTTGATGAACACATCGACCCACTCTTCATAGGATTCTTCCAGGATCTTGGGATCAACAGCCACAGCCTGCAGTTTGTCCCACTGGATCTCGGTATACCAGCCGACTCCCACGACAGGGGGCTTGGAGGATTGGTCTTTATTTCCCTTCTTCATTCGGATTACATGGTACCGTGCTTATCGGTCCTGATGATGCTGATGTGCACTGCATGGTTCCATCAGCTGTTTCTTTATGGCTTGTCAATCCGGAGTTCGAAGCGTTGTTCATTGACCCGGGTGCCCCACTGGCTCCCAAGGCGCTGTTCCACAAGAGCGAATCCCGCCTTTTCATAAAGATGTCTGGCAGGATACAGTCCCTCGAATGTCCAGAGATACACCTGTTTGTGGCCGGCCTGTCGGCAGAAGTCCATAGCAACATTGATGAGCCTGCCGCCGACACCTTTCCCTCGCAGGGCATCGGATACAATGAAATATCTCAGGTGAGCGCCTTCATCACCGGCATGGATCCCGTCAATGGTTATGTGCCCTTCCACACGGCCGTTCATCACTGCTGTCCAGAAGCCGTCACGGGTTTCATCGTACCGGGAGAGAAACTCGGAAAGGTCTGTTGCCACCTTTGCCTCGAAGAAAAGCCCGAAATCCCAGTTGTCATGGTAGTAGGTGCCGTGCAGTTCAGCGATGCGGCCGATAGAGCCCGGAATATAACCGCTTATTATCTCGACATCAGGCATACAGTGGCTCCTGTTTATTCCTTGGATGTCTCCTGCTCCACTTCACGGTCAAAGTCTCCCTGCTTCCAGGAAGTCTCGTCTGCCGCATATTCGATGCGGAACGTTTCCATCATCTTGTCCAGGGGAACATCCACATACTCCCCGCGATACCCGAGGTATTCCATGTGCTGGTTCCCTTCCAGGTCAAAGGAATGATAGATCGAATCATTCGTTCCGTCGAATTCAAGGGGCTTCAGACGGAACCGTTCGCAGAGTTCGATATTGAATGCAGGAGTCGCCTTGACCCAGACATTATTCAGGAAAATAGACGTATACCCGTGCCAGAAAAAGATATCGGTCTTCATCGCCTCACGCATGCGCGCTGTTGTGAGATGGTTTCGGACGTCCGCAAATCCGAGCCTGGCAGGGATCTTCATGACCCGGCAGCACGCTGCGAGCAGGATTGCCTTGGCAACGCACCAGCCGCGTCCGAAACGTAAGGTGGTGCTCGCCTTCAGTCCCTCGATAGATATATCCAGGGTATAGGGATCGTAGCGGATATCGTCGCGGACAGCGTAATAGAGATTGATCGCCTGCTTCTTTTGGTCAGTGGATTCGCCGGCATTCTTCCCCGCATATTCGATAATCGAGGGGGTGGCACTGTCAACAGTGGGTGATGGTTGAATATACTGAAGCATGTCTGAATTCATATCGATGAGATCGCTCCTTTCATTCGTATCAAGACCGCTGATTCAGCGTCAATGTATAGGACTGATATAATCGCATTTCTTGAGTAGTGAATCAAGTTTTCTATGCACTTAGAGCCTGAATGATCTATGCTGATCCATCCAGCACGTGAAAACAGATCCTCACTAGCTTGGCAGGTTAATCGATGACAGGGCTCAATACCACGAAGCCATCTTTTATCATTCCGGATACTGGATTCCGGCTTCTGAATTCTCTTTTTGACCTGCAGGTTGCAGGGACAAATTATTCTTCTACCCTGCGTCCATAGATGAGATGGCCGCATCTGGTGCCGTCGATTTCTGCGATGTCGGGCATATGACCCCACCGGACAAACCCGGATTTCTCCAGGATCTTTATACTGGCGATATTGATATCCAGCAGCAGGGCAAAGAGCGACGTGATATCGAGCGAAACGCATTGGGTAATGGCGTGCGTTATCAGTGCAGACCCGACACCCTTGCCCCGGTAATCCCGGTGGACATAATAGCTGATCTCCGCCGTTCTTCTCAGTGCCATTCTCCCCGGGCGGTACGGGCTCAGGCTGCACCAGCCCACAACAGTCTCGCCTGTCAGGGCTGTCCAGATGGGGTACGTTTCAGGCCCATGCTCTGCAAACCACTGCTTTCTGTCCTCTACGCTCACCGGGGTCAGGTCAGCCGTTGCCCCTTTCTGCTCGACTGCATGGTTGTAGATCTCCACGATCCTGGTAAGGTCCCCGGACTGGGCCGGCCTTATTCTCAGTGTTTCATTTGCAAAACGTGCCTGACACAAGATGAAAGTACCCCGCTGTCTATCTTTTAGTCCCCTGGAGGAGAGAAATACTCTCTGCGCAGGTGAAGGTATAGCACAAATCCCCACCAGCAGGCTATGGACATCACAATGGTATAACCATAGATCCTGACAAGAGATTGTGTATCGATCATCTGCAGGATTTCGCGGTAAGGACCCAGCTGTCCCAACAGATAGGTCTCCATGGTTGCTCTATCGAAGATGAACAGGACTCTGTCCAGGGTAAAAAAGACTGCACCGGCAAAGACCGCTCTATAACCCCATGATTTCGGTGCCCACAAACCAACGCCGATGATCAGGAAGAGGATAATGTAGATAACATGGTATGCTGCCATCAAAAATCCGCCACGGGTCGTTCCCAGCAGGGGGACGGGCGAGGTCAGAGACAGCAGCTCGAATGCGGCCGACAACATAAAGAGTACACCGGCACTTCGGATAGTAAATCTTCCTTTTGCTTTGTCATGCATGATCTCGGTCCTTAAGCTACTTTCCCTTGAATTCAGCCTTTGTTTTGCTGAGAAATGCCAGCGCCCCTGCCTTGAGATCTTCACTGTTCATGGCGGTAAGGATCATGTGCTCGATTCCTTCCCTGTCTTCAGGACTGATCCCCTGATAATGCAGGAGACTATCGAAGATATGCTTATGCCCTTTCATTGCAAGGGGAGCATTTGCCGCTATCTCTTCTGCCAGATTATAGGTGAAGGCGTGCAGATCAGCTTTGGGCACGACGTAATTCACCATGCCCATCTCACGGGCACGGGCTATGTCATAGAACCTGCCGGTCAGGAACGCCTCCTTGGCATATGCATACCCCATGATGTTGATAAATTTCTGTATCCCTTCGGGATGGTACAGGAGTCCCAGCCTGGAAGGAGGGATCCCCATCCTCGATGTGTCAGAGGCAATGCGTATGTCACAGGTCATGGCCAGTTCGCATCCTGCACCGTAGGCATACCCGTCGATCATGGCTATGACAGGGTAGGGATAGCGCTCAATAGCTCCGAGGCCTATTTCCAGTGGGTTCTTCTCTGTTAGCTCTTTGGCAAGCTCATCCGGAATGTCTGTGGGGAGCTCGGAGATGTCATACCCGGAGGAGAATGACGTGTCTCCCTGTCCCTTAATCACAACGGCCCTTATATCATCGTTTCCTGCAAGCTCACGAAAACGTTCTGCCATTCTAATCAGCATTTCCGGATTGAGAGAATTGCGTTTTTCCGGGCGATTGAGGGTAATGGTTGCTACGAATCCTTTCTTCTCCATGAGGATTACATCATCAGACATTTCATTTCCTCCTGAACAGATGCAGTATCTACCGTACTGAAAATTATTATGACAATATCAAGGTTCTGCCTTTTTTATTCAGAAAAGACAAGGATATGATTCAAGAACATATCCTTATTTGTGCGGTTACCTCTGTCTCACTCTCTTTTACCCCTGTTCCGTATAATGAGACCGTCCAAGAACCGGCGCATGATCTGGTCGCCGCATTCCCTGTAGTTTCTGTGCCCCTCTTTCCTGAAAAGGGCGGAGAGTTCGGCCTTTGAGATCTCAAAATCAGAAAGTCTGAATATTTCGATCAGATCGGATTCGTTCAGTTCCAATGCGATTCTGAGCTTTTTTAAGATATCATTGTTTGTCATTGTGATCTCCAGAATAGTACTTTTACAAGGAAAAGCATAACACCGCTGGCGGGCACGGCACAAGGCTCATACAAATCCGCACAATCCGGCCTTCAGCCTGGATGAAACCGCAGAAAACAGGACGTGCGGGAACAAACAGACCCCCCCTCAGGATCAGGCATGGATCTTCTTGAGGAGCCACGCCATGTTCTTCCCCAGCACCTTCATGGTCGTGATACCTTCTTCATCGCTGTTCACCTGGCCCTTCTCCCTGCCGATCCCCACGTTCCAGTAGCTCGAGCCCGCAACGATCATCTCGCTGATAAAGAAGAGGTGGTTGATGGTGTCGAATGCATGGATGCTGCCGGCCCGGCGCACGGCGACCACGGCAGCACCCACCTTGCGCCTCAAGAGACCGCCGTTGGCCTTGGCCACATAGCCTGTCCGGTCGATCAGGGCCTTCATCTCGGCACTCACGTCAGTGAAATAGGTGGGTGATCCCAGGATGATGCCGTCGGCCTCGATCATCTTCCCGATGCACTCGTTTACCACATCGTCATTCATCACACAGCGCTTGTCCATGTTCTCCGAACACTTCATGCAGGCCCTGCAGCCATGGATATTCCTGCCGGCAAGCTGAATAAGCTCTGTGGAGATCCCTTCCTCCTGCAGCTCGGTAAGGACATGATTGATGAGAATCGCCGTATTCCCGTCTTTGCGTGCGCTGCCGTTAAAGGCAATAACCTTCATAGTCGTGTCTCCTTGTTTAATACCTGACATACCATCTTTTACAAATCAAGGCATCATAGATGCAGAGAAATTGTTTTATATGAAGAATAGAATCCAGAAGTCAGTATCCAGGATCCAGAATAAAAAACCTAAATAATTTAGACAGTTAACTGTTTGAAAACAGGCACTCTATCATCCTTCGTTGTGATCAGCCGGCCATGCCTGTTTGACTGTAGGTGCACTGAAAGAAATGCCCTTGGGGTGTTGTTTACAGAGCTTTTTAGGCTGCAGTCTGAAGGCTGTCAGGTATATCATCACCAACTGGGCCTTTATTCTGTCTTGTGACTCCCGGCTTCTTCTATCTCATCATCTTTTCCTGATGGTCTAAACCCCTACAGCCTGAATCCTATACATTCTGAGACAGGAATGAAGTCCCAAACAATGGCTTTGCATTCCTGAATGGTTATGTGTTCAGCGCCTCTCCATGATTAACCTTCCTCCCGGCCAACACGAATGCCCCGGGGATAATAGGCCTGCTGAATCTCTCGTGAGAAGGCAACCTTCCTTTTCCTGAATGATGTTATGGCAACAGCGCTGATAAAGACCGAGAAAATGGTGGGTATGGCTATATGTATGCCGTAGGGGCTTCCCAGGATTGTCCAGATGATCATGGTGACGAATCCGACAATCAGGCTCCAGAATGCACCGTCTTCCGATACCCGGCGCGCACCGAAATATGCGACACTCAGCAGCAGAACAGCTATACCGCAGCGCAGGGTGAAGGCCCAGAAAATAGCCTTTAAGAGATCATACATGATGATGCCGATAATGAACCCTGCGATAATGAGGAGGGCTGCCAGGACCCTGCTGAAGAGAAGAATCTTTCTGTCAGATGCATCGGTGTTTACATAGACCGAGTAGATATCCCGTATCAGGATCTGTGTGGGAGCCAGAAAACACAGCGGCCCTGTGGAGATAATTGCAGCAAGGATACCGCACAGGGCAATCCCTGCCACAACAGGGTGCAACGTCAGGATTATTGCCGGACCAGCGGTGAGGCCGAATGGAAGCTCCGATCCGAAATAAACCCGTGCACACATGCCCACCAGCACATACACAACACCGATGGGGATAATGAGCGCGGCTGCGATCCAGGTGCCGTTTACCGCGGCCTTGGTGTCCTTTGCCGCAAAAACCCCGGTTATGGCAGCCTGAGCGGCAAAACATGCGAATACGGTTGAGAGGACCTCTCCTGACCATGTGACAGGGCTGATGGATTCAAAACTCCAGAACGACGGAGGCAGTTTGTGGATCAGCTGGCCAAGGCCATCAAGAACCGACCCGCCGATCAGACGGAGTGAAAAGATAAGGGCGAAGGTCATGCCAACAAATATGACCATGCATTGAATGAGATTGACCAGCGCGATTGAATGGAGACCTCCGGCAACAACGATTAAAAGAAAGATTACTGAGGATAGAAGGTCGGCGATCCACTTATCAACTCCCAGAAGGGACGAAAGCAATGCTCCCCCGGCGATGATCTGGGTGATTCCAAGGACAAAGTAGGCAAACGCAATAAAGATTGAGGATGCCAGCCTGGTCTTCTGATCGAAGAGCCTTCCCATAACCTCGGGTACGGTCACGGCGCCGAGCCGCCTGAATCGTGCCGCCATGGTAAAGGCAAGGACAAACAGCGCGATCCCGATGGAGATAGGGTAAAGCCAGGCGATAATACCCTCGGTATAGCCTCTCTGGCTTACACCGATTGTGGAACCTCCCCCGAGCCAGTCACCGAGGATAATCACCAGTACCATGAAGACAGGGAGCTGCCTTCCTGCTGCAAGAAAGTGGTCGGCCCCCAGTCTTTTCCGTAAAACCGTATTTGCAACGACAAGCGTAAGAACTACATAGGCGATGAGGATCGCAATGGGTATGACATGAAGCTGCATCAGAGATGCCCCCCTTTCTCAATAATAAAAAGACGTCCTATAACAAATTAATATCCTGGATGTTTTATATATGAATAGGGCAATGCTGTCAAAAGCGATATTCCTGGTTCAGCTCTTGTTGCAGGATTTGTGAACAATATGACCAGGTTGTTTTATATTGTTAACAGGTGGTGTATCGCAAGCTCACGGTCTCTGAAGATCGTCACATTCAGGCCCGCATTCCTCGATACTGTTTCAATAAAATCGTGTGAATGGTCATCCGGACTGACCAGGAGTGCCACGATCGCGGCTTTGTTGATACCTGTTGGGGTCTGCATATCCGTATATGCAAAACTGTAGTTTTCCAGAGTCGAATCGACATTCACAGCCTCGGTTGCATCCACCAGGTATCGGCCGATTCCAAGCTCATCACCGAAAGCATGTGCCTCAAGATTCTGTTTCATTGCCAATTCAGCAGTCTGTTTCCCCAATATCTTCAAGATAATATAACTTTCATCATCAGACAGTGATATTGTATATGACGTAGACATTATCTCCCTTCAATACATATGTTCCCAGTATCGCCCTTTTAAGGATGAATCGAATCCAGGGGCTGGCCTCTTCGTAGCACACTAAGCCCTGAGCCTCAGGCCTTCTATCTCCGGACTCCGTCCTGTATGGGTGATGTAATGGATTGTGCTCGGTTCCTCCTATTCAAACAATACTACATGTCCAAAATCTTATATCATTCATGGTGGAAGGTCTCAGAAGCGAAGAATCCCATGATATAGAAATTCGTGCGGTTTGTCAAAGAGTTATGAGGACTGGGCTCGTCAGGAGTTCTCGGCTGTACGCCATAGAAATATCCGCCATACACATTCATAATCATATCCACTCGATAATCCATACGGACCTGTAACCGATCGCAAAATATCCCGGCATATACACCTCATGGGTGCCAGGCATGCCCATGATTACTGCAGCCCTCGATCATATATTGTGTCTTTTCTATCCGGTGCTCTTTAGAATAGTTTAGATATCACGCATGAGTTTGTCGAACTCGTCAACAGTCACTGCCGGAGACGTGGAAAACGATATCCCGGTCAGTTTTGTCATGGCAACCGATGCCT
Organism: Thermodesulfobacteriota bacterium; assembly: GCA_036825155.1. Classification (GTDB taxonomy): domain Bacteria; phylum Desulfobacterota; class Desulfomonilia; order UBA1062; family UBA1062; genus DSAD01. The sequence continues at coordinate 19,962 of DAISYU010000026.1, forward strand.
TCATTGCGTCCTGTGGTGATGGAAAATCCAGGATGAAAACCAGGTCTTTTTCGCCGAACAGGGCATACATGGAGTGTACCTTGCCGCCGAATTTCTCGATGAGCGTCTCAACCTTCTTTGTGCGGTCAGCGCTCATCTCTTTCAATGCCTCAACCGAGTATTTCCCAAACAGAAAGAACGTCGCCATAGTCCAGCCTCCTTTTTCCGTGGCATTTACCCCGGACCCCATGACAAGTTCATTGAATGTGTGATTCCATTATCCGGTTTATCTATATAGTAATGATCAAATCTGCATATTCCATCTTCTTCTCTCAATCCGTCCTCGCGTCCGCTTCCCGCTTCGCCTTCAGCTACGCCGGACAAGTCGCCGGACGAGAAGCTTGGGTTCGATTCTCTGCAGCTTGATGCGCAATAGGGTCCAGGGCTTGTCCTGGGGTTCATACCATTGATTGTTCCTGAAGATTCCGGCGTAAGATAGCCCCTGTGATATTTTTTGTCTTTTACTCTGGATTAATGATGTCGGCCGCCCTATATAAGGGTTAATACCATTTCCGTAGCGTATATTCATGACTGATGTTGTGAGCCGGCGTTGAACGGAATCTGAAAAAGGAGATCCATATGATTGAAGTGACTGGGAATGCTGTTGAAGAATTCAAGAAGTATTTCGAAGGAAAGGATATATCTCCGGTCCGGGTGTTCGGCAGGCCGGGTTGAGGGGGCTTTCAGCTGATGCTGGCTCTGGATGAGCCGGGAGATAACGACGACGTATTTGAGGTGGATGGTTTCAAGTTTATTATCGGCAGTGCGCTTCTCAAAGAGATGGGCACGATAAACATCGATGCAAACCCGAACGGATTCATGGTAACAGCGGCGAACCTGAAACAGGGAACCTGCCCGAGTGCAGGCGGAGGGTGTTCCTGCTGAGAAGATCTGTTCTTCATAACTGATCATACACCTGCACGATCCTGGTGTAAGGGAGGATTATGATATGCACCTCTTGAATAAGGGGTGCATTGTTTTTTTCATCGGATAATGTATTTCAGATTTGACTATTCCTGACAGGCTTTCTGGCTGGACTCCATAAAGAAAGGTGTAAGGTGTAAGGTCTATGGTGGGGTACAGATTTAACCTTATACCATGTACCCTGAACCTTATACCCAGCTTTTTTACAAAAAAACGGAGGGGCGCGCTACCCCTCCGTTTATACTGAATGACAGGAGGTTATATGTTGCCGGCTTACTGTCTTCCGCCAGCCCCGCTGCCGCTGCCGCCTGATCCACCTGAGCCTGAACCGGCACCGCCTGAAGAATCACTGCCACCCGTGCCCGAACCGCTTCCACCAGAACTCGAACCACTGCCTGATGAATCGCTTCCGCCGGAGCTCGAACCGCTGCTGCCGCTGCCCGTGCTGCCGGAACCCGGGCCCATATCTCCGGTACCCTGACCCTGTCCGCCGGCAGGTCCGAGATCATCAGAGGGTGCTCCGTGCCTGAGGGCATTGGCGAATCTGTTTGCGACCTGTACCGGATCTCCATTGGCGGCATTATGCATGAAGGAGTATCTCATCTGCTGCATTTCTCTTGCCTGATAGTTGTTCTGCAAGGCCTGGCCTACGGCATCTGCTGCCACGTCAGAAGGAACTCCCCGACGGACCATTTCCCGTGCGGTCATAAAACTTTCCTGCGCAAGCACATGGAGTTGTTCCCGGACTCTCTCTTGATCACGGGTCTGGTCTTTTGTGCCGTCCTCATCGCCGATTTTGTCCCTGAGGCGGTCCCTTGTCTGCAGACCTTCGCATAGTGCCTCGGCATCTTTCTTCATAAGACCTGCCGCCATGCCTTCAGCGATGACATTCCCGGTGGGTGCCACTTCGTCTGTATTTACGCCAAGTGCCTGTGCCTTTTCATATGCATAGGCATACCGCTCTCTTGTCTTTTCCATGGCCTGTACAATGCTGCCGGACTGTACTTTCTTGGCAATCCCCTCGTATGCCTTGTTCATGATCGGCCCTTCGGGCAGTCCCTGCTTCTTGGCATTCATAACTATTTCCTGTGCCTGGACAGTATTTTCCACCCGGAAGTTGTTCTGCACCATGAGCTTGGTCATATTGATGGCATCATCGCTTTGTACCCCGAGACGGATCATCTCCCGGGTGTTTGCCTTGAGCTGCTCTGAAGTCTGTTTTGGAAGCCCCTGGTCAACTTCGTCTGCATATGCAAATGTTGAACACAGGATCATAATAAAAAGAATGCTCAGTATTTTTTTCATTTTTATCTCCTTGCGCTGCGTTGTTGTGATTATAACGCAGGGCATGCACAAAGGTTACATATCCGGGATAAAAACACAGTTTTCTCCGCCGAAGTCATCCTTCTCCTTGTAGGTGCATTCCGGCACATACGGCCGGCCGTCAATGACATAGAAATAGCTGAACTGTCTTTTCGCATCGACGGTGATCACCCATGTTCCGGAATAGGTTTTCTGTGCAGGATGCAGCTCAAAATTGTCCAGAGACGAGGCGAAATATACAGACGTCGCATCAGGTGCCTTTATAAAAAGGTGCAGAACACTTCCTTCTGTACGGTAGAAGTGATGCGAGCATCCGGCAAGACTGAAGGCCAGCAATGAATAGAGAAACAGTCGTTTCATACCTTGTTGTTCAGGGACAGGATCGAGTTTTCTCCGCCGAAGTCATCGAGTTCACGGGTGAGGATCGTCGGGTCGGCATAGCGCTGCTCGCCCTCTAGGATATAGGTAAAACGGTGCTCTCCTTTAGGGATGTCAAGGGAGATCTCCCAGTATCCGCTTGTTCCCAGTGCGTTCATGGGGACCCTCTGCCAGTCGGTGAAGGTGCCGGTGATCTCTGCCTGGGTAACATCCGGCCGGTAGATCACGAACCGGTATGGAGAAGGCTCTGTCTGCTGCTGTACCAGGAAGGTGAAGGCCAGGATGACCACTGCAACGGCAAGGGCTGCAGTCGCTACATATGCAGGGTGGAAAATCCTGAATCTTTGTCTGGCGGGGAAGGAAGTCACCACGTGGGGGACACGATCCACCGGACCCTGGCGCAGCTTCTTCTCCTGGTTCAGAAAAGAGATAGTCTCGTCTTTGAACGTAACCTCGCCATGCACCTTTTCGACAAACTCGATCTTGTCGTCGAGGTCGAGTTCATCATCTATGAACATGCTGATGATATACTCACTCATGATTCTTCTCCTGAAAATATCTTTTTCAGTTTGACTCTGGCCCTGTGGACCTTCACCTTTATGTTCGCCATGCTCATGCCGGTGACTGCTGCAATCTCGTGGTAGGGCAGCTCAGAGCTTATGGCCAGAGAGAGGATGTCCCGCTCCTCTTCATCAAGGGCCTCAAAGCCTCTCATGACCTTCCTGTAGTCTTCGCGTATCATGATCGTATGCTCCAGATCACCTTTGTGATCTTTGTGTTCCCCGTCAAGTTCCACATGGTGACGATGCTTCCTCGTGTGGTCGATGAGCGCGTTGCGGGCAATAGTGTATAAGAGGGAAACGCTGTTTTCATTGCCTTTATAGTGTTCCATATATCTGGTGAAACTCTCCTGCAGTATATCGCCGGCAAGGTCATAATCTCCTGTCATCCGGATCAGGTATGCAAAGAGCCTGTCCTTGTTCTCTTCAAATAATACGCTTACATCGTGCACTGTTTCAGTATAACGCATAATTCCCTCAAAGGTTACAAACTAAATCTTCTTTAGACCCTGAAGATCACTCTTTGATCCGTCTTCGCGTCCGCTTCCCGCTTCGCCTTCAGCTACGCCGGACAAGTCGCCGGACGAGAAGCATGGGTTCAATTACCCGCAACTTACTGCGCATCAGGGGGTCAGGGCTTGCTCCGGAGATCATGCCATTGATTGCAGGAGATGTCTCCGAAGATCTCTGCCGGCGGGCAGGGATTGCACCCGAGACAGGAGTGCATCTGTTCCGCTGATACCTTGAGCGGCCCTGTTATTTCAGAGACATCCTCACCGGCAACGATCTCGATCTGCACGAGCACCCCCTGCAAACATTCGCAGTCGCGGCATTCGTCCCTGCACATGGCCGACCCGAGATTTTCTACAAGATCTTTTGCCTTGTCGATGGATAATCTTTCAGCCATAGATGCCTCTTAATTGTTTACCCGGTGTGCAGCAATGCCCGCTGGCGAGTTCCTTCCCTCAGAGTTGCAGAAAATACTCCTGGTATCATCCATACCCCTGTCCCCTCAACGAGGGGGCTTGTCAATTGGTCAGGTCCCTCCGAAGAGCGGAAGCCCGGAGGGCAGTGAGGTGCTTCCTGCAAACCCGATCCTGACCGTTTCTCCCTCGACAATGACCGGGACCTGCATTGTCCCCCCGGTATAGGAGAGCATCTCCTGCAATCTTTCCGGGTCTTCATCCACGTTCACATAGACAGCCCTGTCACCATAGACCGACCTGGCCTGCTGCACGTAGGGTCAGGTGTCGGTACCGTAAATGATGATCTTGTCCGTCATAATCACCTCTTTTCTTGTTCGAGCACCTTTTTTATATCGTCTGTTGAAAGCACCTTGCCTGGTGAGAAAACCTCACCGTCCACCACGAGCGCCGGGGTGATCATGACCCCAAAATTCATGATCTCGTTTATGTCAGAGACCTTTTCGAGCTCATATTCAACACCGAGGTCTTTGGCGGCCTGGTGGGCATTTTCTGCAAGCTTGGTGCATTTTGCGCATCCTGTTCCCAGTATCTGAATCTTTTTCATGAAGTTCTCCTTTCTTACAGTAGTGAGCCGTAGATCATACCCGATATGGTTGCCATGATTACGACTAAGATTACGTAGGTAGCGGTCTTTTTTGTCCCGATGATGCTGCGGATCACGAGCATGTTCGGCAGTGAGACCGCCGGGCCGGCAAGAAGCAGCGCCAGTGCCGGGCCCTTTCCCATGCCCGAGCCGATAAGCCCCTGGAGGATAGGGACTTCGGTAAGTGTTGCAAAATACATCAATGCCCCGGCTATGGAGGCAAAGAAGTTGGCGGAAAGCGAATTTCCCCCAACGGCAGAGCTTACCCATGCTGAGGGTATAAGACCCTCGTAGCCTGGCCTGCCAAGCAGCATGCCTGCCACGATCACGCCTGCAAACAGGATCGGCATGATCTGCTTGGCAAAGAACCAGGAATTGTCAAACCAGTCGTGCATCTCTCCTTCCTGGGTGGAGGTGATGACAGAGAGTCCGAGAACACCTATTGCAAATGCCACCATCGGCTCGTGGGGGAAAGCAATGGCAAAGACGGCCACCACTCCTGCCATGATCGCGAGTTTCCAGATTCGTACCTGAAACCACATGATGAGCATGAGACCAAGCCCGCAGGCAAAGATGCCGGTCAATATCCATTTGGATGAGTAGATGGCGTGCCATACGCCCATGGTCTCAGCAGGCCTGCCCCAGTTGGCAAAGACCAGGATGGCGATCATGGATGCAAAGTACGCTGCAGTCTGCCACAACGGTCTGCCGTCGTCACCTGCGGGCATGGCTGCAGCCTTTACCTTGGCTGCTTCTTCCTTCCGGAAGATGAGGTGCATCGCAAGCCCTATCACAACGGAAAAGATAATGGCGCCTGCTGCGCGGGCAATCCCGAGTTCAAGGCCCAGGACTCGGGCCGTGAGGATGATGGCAAGGACGTTGATTGCCGGACCTGAATAGAGGAATGCCACTGCAGGGCCAAGCCCTGCTCCCATGCGGTAGATCCCGGCGAATAGAGGCAGGATGGTGCAGGAACAGACCGCCAGGATGGTTCCCGATACCGATGCAACACCGTAGGCTATGACCTTTTTCGCTTCTGCGCCCAGGTATTTCATGACGGAGTTTTGTGACAGGAATACCCCGATAGCCCCTGCTATGAAGAAGGCTGGGAGCAGGCACAGGATCACGTGCTCCCGGGCATAGGACTTTGCCAGCAGCAGTCCTTCGAGGACTGCATTATCAAAACGCGGCAGGCCCACCGGAAGATAAAACAGGAGGAGAAAAACTCCGGTAAGACCAGCCAGCCATTTCCATTCTCGTTTCCAGTTCATGGTTGATCCTTTTCTAAAGGTTTATTTGGCAAAATAGCCAAGTCTGTATGAAAAAAATTATTCCCTGCTTCCCGCCAGCTCCACCTGTTCGGAGATATTCGTATACAGGATATCTTCGACACAGGTGAAGAAATTGACGGCACAGGGCATCTTCAGGGTGTAGAACACCTGGGTTCCACGTTTCTCATCACTTACCACATTGACGTTCTTGAGCACCGAGAGGTGTTTGGATACGGTGGAGATGTCCGCACCGATCATTTCGGTGAGTTCCTGCACGCAGCGCGGACCCTTGGCCAGCTCGTCAACGATAAAGAGCCGGGTGGGGTGCGCCAGGGCCTTTAAGATTTTTGCCCGAGCATCGAAACGGGCGAATGTTTTTTTGTCCATAATCAGCCCTCTTAATTGGCTATATGGCCAAATAAGCAACCAATGTCAAGCCAAATTTTTATTTGTAAGACAACGACTGAAGACGGTGAAAGCGCTTTCTTACAGTATTTTTTGATAAATGTTATGGATGTTCCTCTCGATGAAAAAATTTTGTCATTCCAACGTACCGGAATGAATGAGTATTATTTTTGATAAGATTTTATCTCCGGTCAACCTTAAAGAATTGGGTTGACAGAAAAGTGATTTATCGTAATTATCTCAAATCGTAAAGATACGATAAAAGTAGAACTCAGAGACATGAAGACATTTAAGGATTCTGTGAAAAAACTGGTGCGGGACAAGTATGCTTCCATTGCCGTTTCAGAAAACCCCAGCGGCTCGGGGTGCTGCTGCGGCACAGGTACCTCTTTTGTGAATATACTGGATCAGGGAGAGAAGTGCGGCTATACAAGGGATCAGCTCATGGATGAACTGGCCAGGGCCAACCTCGGGCTGGGCTGCGGCAATCCCTTGAGCATGGCGAATCTCAGGGAAGGTGAAACTGTTCTGGATCTGGGCAGCGGTGCCGGGTTCGACGCATTCCTTGCCGTGCAGGCCGTAGGAAGACAGGGCCGGGTGATCGGTGTCGATATGACACCCGAGATGATACAGAAGGCCAGGCAACATGCAGCGACCCTGGGATTCGACAATGTTGAATTTACCCACGGCGAGATAGAAGATCTGCCCGTCCAGGACAGTACCGTGGATGTGGTGATCTCAAACTGTGTGATCAACTTAAGTCCTGATAAACCTGCCGTGTACCGCGAGATCTACCGGGTATTAAAACCCGGCGGACGCATCAGCATCTCCGATGTGATGCTTTCCGGAGTACTGCCGGAAGAGATAAAGGAAGATATCGGAGCTTATACGGCCTGAATAGCAGGGGCCATCTCACCCGGGGAGGTGAGGCAGATCCTTCATGACGAGGGATTCACGGATATCTTCATCGATAAGAAGGACAACAGCGAAGACATTATCAGGAGTTGGAATGCAGGGCAGTCAAGCGAGGAACTGGTATTCTCCGGCTACATCCATGCCAGGAAACCGCAATAGGTGGGGCAATGGCCAGAAAAGAGTTTAAATGCGGGCACAAATCAGCAGACCTTGATACTCTGGATAAGATGTCGCATGATGAATGCAAGCGCGTTCTCGCACACCTTTCCAAGGGGATCGCTCATCCCGCCCGCTTACAGATCGTCAATATCCTTGCCAACAAACCTGCCCAGAACAGGTGTATCTGCGGGGACATTGTCAATGCTCTGCCCCTTGCACAATCGAGTGTCTCGCAGCACCTCAAGGTGCTCAAGGAAACAGGCTGGATTCATGGAGAGATACATGGTCCCAGTGTATGCTACTGCCTGGTGGAAGGGATTGTCGACTATTTCCGGTCTCTGTTGAACAGGGTTATAGAGACGGTCTAGACAAAGAATACATAGTAGTGACTGCACAAGCGGTTGCAGAAACATATGAGGAAACACATCGACCAGTTCGATGTGAAAATCAAAAAAGGAGAAAGGTAAATGTTCGAAGTATCTGATAAGGCAACAGAGAAGGTCAGGGAATTCTTCAAGTCCCGTGACAAGATCCAGCCGCTGCGAATTATTGTCGCCGGCGTTGGTTGAAAGGGGCCCACACTGGGCATGGCTCTGGATGAGCCAAATGAGAACGACGAGGTTTTCACCGAGGCTGAATTCACCTTCATAATTGAAAAGAGTCTGCTTGAGCAGGCCAAGCCTGTGAACATCGATTACATCTCGAATGCCATGGGCGAAGGGTTCGTCATCAGTACAGGCATGGCAAGTGATGCCGATTGCGGCAGCTGCAGCAGCTGCGGGTAGAGAACAAAAGGTATTAACCCAGATACATATCCGGCAGAGCAGTTCAGTGGAACATTGGGAACATGTCAATGTTTGTTTTCCACTATCTCAGAACTGCTCTGTTGTTTTTCATAGCCCACCGCCACGTGCATTCTTTTAACAGAGAAAAAGTTTAGTTGGTCTGAAAAAGATCAATAAGATTTTATTGTGCGATGCGGGAGAAATAAGATCTTCCGAAGAAACTTGAATTCGAAGCCAAGAACAGGCATAAGAGTAGCTGCATGACTGTTGTTATATTGTGCCGGGCCGGCACAGATAACTGATCAAAAAAGCTTGGGAGACTCTTATGAAATTATCACATCTTTTCACACCCATCACCATCAACAACATGACCCTGAAGAATCGCTCCGTGATGCCGCCCATGGGCACCGGTTATGGAAATAAGGACAATACGCCCGGGGAGAGGCTCATCGAATATCTTGCCCGGCGGGCTCGAGGCGGTACCGGCCTGATCATCACCGAGATATGCGCAGTCGACCCCCGCGGAAAGGGGTTTCCCAAACAGCTCGGCGCCTGGGATGACGGGTTTATCCCGCACCTGGCAAAGATCCCGCAGGCCGTTCACCGCGAGGGGGCGATGTCTGCCATCCAGCTCCATCATGCAGGAAGGGAGACCTTTGAGGCTGCCGCAGGGGCAATCCCTGAAGCGCCGTCTCCCATCCCGAGTGTTATCCTGAATCAGCCGTGCGAGGAGATGAGCCTGGCACGTGTTGAAGGGATAATCGATGCCTTCGGCAAGGCCGCACTCCGGGCAAAGAAGGCAGGGTTTGATGCCGTGGAGATCCACGGTGCGCACGGATATCTGCTGAACCAGTTTCTCTCGCCGTTTTCCAATCAGAGGACGGATAAATACGGCGGTTCGGATGAGAACAGGGCGAGGTTCGTGCTGGAGGTTGTCGAGGCGGTCCGATCCAATGTGGGGCCGGACTTTCCGGTCCTCATCCGGGTCTCGACAGACGAGCTGGTTCGCGGGGGCTACGACCTGGAGTTCATGAAGTGGCTCGCCCCCAGGCTCGTATCCGCCGGGGTGGATGCCATCCATGCCTCGGTGGGCGTTTATTCAACACCCGGCCAGCTGAGTATCGCGTCCATGGACACCGATGAGGGGTTCAACCTCTTTCGGGCCCGTGCCGTCAAAGAGGCTGCAGGTGTGCCTGTGATAGGGGTTGGCAGAATCAGCCTGGAGATGGCAGAGAAAGCACTTGCCGCAGGTGATGCCGACCTCATCGCATTCGGCAGGCAGCACCTGACCGATCCTGATTTCATAGGCAAGGCAAGAGACGGAAGATTTGAAGATATCCGCCTCTGCGTTGCCTGCAACCAGGGCTGTATAGATCGCCTGAGCTTTGAGATGAAATCCGCCACATGCACCTTCAACCCTGAGTGCGGCAGAGAGTACAAGGGACTGCCTAAGGCGGAGACAAGGAAGAAGGTCTGGGTCATAGGCGCCGGCCCTGCAGGTCTATCAGCTGCACTCTATGCCGCCCAGCGCGGCCATGAGGTGGAGGTCTATGAAAAAGAAGCCGCAGCCGGCGGGCAGATCCAATCGGCAAGCAAACCTCCCCACAAAAAAACCTTTATGGACTGGGTTGACTGGTCCCTGCGGCAGCTGAAAAGGCATGATGTGAAGGTCAACCTTAATCAGGAAGTAACAGCAGAGAGAGTGAGCAGCGGCAGGCCAGATGCCGTGATTCTTGCCTCCGGTGCATACCCGGTTGCGGCATCCATCCCGGGTATAGACGGCGAGAATGTATTTGACGCCAGGGATGTTCTTGAAGGGAAGGTAAAGCTTGCAAGTCCGGCGGTTATTCTCGGAGCAGGCTATGTAGGCATGGAGACCGCGGACTTTCTTGTCTCCCGCGGTATCGATGTTGCCATCATCGAGATGCTGGCATACCCGCCGGTGACAAAACTTACGGCCCACGGGTACTGGCTGCACAAGAGGATCAGAAATGCAGGGGGGCGCTTGATGTTCGGGGCAGAAGTGAGAGGCATCGAGAACACAACCGTACGATACACGCAGAAGGATGAAGAGAGAACCGAGCCGGCTGCCATGGTCATCACCGCCATGGGTGCGAAGTCTGATAATGCCCTGGAAGGGGTGCTCAGTGAACTCGGTATTGAATACCGCATGATCGGCGATGCCGTCTCACCCCGGCGGCTGCTTGAGGCGATTCACGAAGGCTACAAGGCTGCGTGTGAGATTTAGAGAGGCTCCAGGATCTTTATATGAAAACTCAAATACAGGATTTATTTTATCAATAACGGAGAACAGGAGACATAAATGTCCGGGAATCTGACCGAAGGGGGCCGTGAGGGCCGCAGAATCACCTGGATCGGTGCCGGTGCCAATGCCGTGCTCATTGTCTTTAAGTTCATTGCCGGCATTATGGGGAACAGCCAGGCCCTCGTTGCCGATGCAGTGCATTCGGTTTCGGATTTCTTTACCGATGCAGTGGTTCTTTTAGGGCTCAGGTTCGGGAGAAAACCGCCGGATGAAGATCACCATTTCGGTCATGCCCGGATCGAAACCATGGCCTCTGCAATTGTAGGCATCTCGCTCATTGCCGTTGCCTTTTATCTGGGATATCGATCCGCCATGAATATCTATCTGCATGTGGTTACGCAGCCCACCTATCTGGCCTTAGCTGGTGCCGCTGTGTCCATTGCCGTCAAAGAGGCGCTCTATCAGTACACCGTGATCGTTGGCAGAAGGATCAGGAGCCAGGCGGTCATTGCCAATGCATGGCACCACAGGTCAGATGCCCTCTCATCAGTTGCGGTGCTCATCGGGGTAGGAGGCGCGGTGATCAATCCGGCCTGGCATGTACTGGATGCCTATGCGGCACTGCTCGTCTCTTTCTTTATCGCCAAGGTGGGCCTCGACGTGCTCTGGATAGCTCTTAGGGAAATGGTGGATACAGCTCCCCGCAAGGAGGTGCTTGAAAAGATCGAAGAGTGTATCAAGACCGTATCAGGCATCCAGGAGTTGCACGACCTCAAGGTCCGCAGTATCGGCGGGACATACCATATTCAGGTGCATATCGTGGTTGATAAAAATATGAGCGTGGAGCAGAGCCACCGGATCCTGAATGAAGCGAGACAATGCCTGTACCGCGAGATCGAGAATATCTCAGAGATTATCGTGCATGTGGACCCCTCTCCATGAAAAGCTCAATCATGAGCCATTGACGACGTGCTGTTTCTAAAGGCTTTTACCAGTACTCCAGTACTCCATCACTCCATAATATTCTCGAGCATCCAGACCTCACAAGCGCGTCACTGATCCTGCTTCCCGGACGCCTCTGCATAGAAATCCCATGCCATTTGAACAAAACTCAAGGGGGTGGGAGGTTTTTCTCCCTCCAGGAAGAGGCCCAGTTCTTTGAGTTTCTCAATGGGACGCCCCGCATCATCCTTTCCGCAGCCGTTTTGCCTGTGCTGGAAAACAGCCTTGATAACAAGGGCATCCGTGACAACCCGCCTGATCTGTTCATCGCTCTGCAACGCTTTTATTTCATGAAGTATCAGTTCGTGGTTCTTCTTAAGAAAGCTCTGTGCTGTCTCATCCAGAGGGGGGAGGCAGAACAGTTCATTGGTTACTGCCAGGGCGAGCCTCGGCGCGGATTCACGGTTGTAGCTTGATGTATACCGCTTCAGAAGAAGAGCGTAGATGCCTGCAAAGACGTGTTTCTCCGCAAGCTGGATATCCTGCTGGGTGGGTATTCGTGATGATATAGCCATTGTCCTGCCTTTATGTTTTTGTTGTGGGTATTCTACCTTAAAGGGTATGGTATGGGAAAGGCCCGATTTTTTATCACTCTGCCAGGTTCTCGCATGACGCAGGTAAGCGGCGACATGATGTTATGGGGATGTCTTCTCTTGTTCGATCTCCGATTCCACCTTTCCCCCTCCAGGATTGAACCAGCCCTGTTCCTTCAGATAAAAGGTCAGCCTGATGGTTTTTTCGTATCTCCTTTCATGATCGAGAGCGTCTGATAAGAAATTGTCTTCCATGATTATGGTCTTTTTCATGGGCTTATAACCCTGCTTTATGACCATTATCTCGATAGGTGTCTTTTCCAGGAATTGTGTGTCTCTTGTCTCGAACTGCGCATTGCCGTTCAACGATGCAGGAAGCTTTCTCTTTTCCCCGGCAATATATGATATCGTCTCGTAAACCAGGGAATGCGGAGTGACGCCTCTATAGTCACCATTTACAAAGACCTCTGCCTGATCAGGCAGGGAAGATACGGAGATATTCATCTTCAGATAGCAGTGTCCCCGGAATGTGTACCACGGTATCCAGGGGTATTGGTCGGGGGCGCTGCATCCGACAATCATGAGGGGCAGTGCACAGAATATGGAAAAAATCACCAATCTTTTCATATCATTGACTCACTTCACAGTCTCTCATAACGATGTGCAACGTGTTGAAATAGTGCAGGATATTCTTTGATGTGGAGATCTTATACATAATTATAGGTCCTGAAAGGAGAGAATGCAATATATGTGAGGTCTGCGGGGTGCGGGAGAAGCCGGCTGAGGCCGTTACGGCAATACCCGTCCTTTACAAAATAACAGCCCTTAAATGACCTGAATTGCTGCTCTTGATCTGATTCGACAGCTTGACTCGGATGCCATCTGACTTATTATTTCTCCTGCCTGGTGGATAAAAAAACCGGGTGGTTCAGATCAAAGTATGGAAGATAACCGTGTGCGTATTTCATATTCCGCATGACTTTGGGATAGCTTCATGTATAAACAGGGAGCAGCACAGGAGGTCTGTATGAGAGGGTTTGTTGTCTTTGTGGCGATCGCCGTTTTTCTGGCAGGGTTGTTCCTTGTCTCACCTGCATGTGCCGACAGCGGAGATCTGCGAGGGTCCCCCTCCCACCAGAGCCTGGCATCAGGGCATTGGGGACGATCCGGACACACGGGGTCTTTCGGCATCATGGACGGGGTAAGCGGGTATCTGATGCATATCCAGGAGAGGAACTGGCCCTGGCGCATGACAGACTATGGCCATGGCCCCGGTATGATGGGCTACTGGTTCGGAGGATTTCTTATGTGGATTATCGTTATCGTGATCATTGCAGTGGTGGTCTACCTGATTATCAGGGCGAAAGAACCACGGGGCGAGGATGCCCTCATGAGCGAGACCCCGCTTCAGATACTGAAAAAGCGTTATGCAAGAGGTGAGCTATCCAAGGAGGAATTTGACGAGATCAGGAAGGATATCGAGAAGTGAATGCGGTACATGAAGATAAAAATAGAATTCAGAAGCCAGAATAAAAAACGAAGAAAGGCACTGAACA
>DAISYU010000027.1:0-7329 GCA_036825155.1 Thermodesulfobacteriota bacterium
TGTCCTGGACTGTTCACTATTCAGTTCACACCAATTCACCTTACACCTTAGACCCTATACCTCATACCCTGTACCCATCTTAACAAATCATTCCCTAAAGTTATCCTGATCCACTACCGATAAAAGACATAACGTCAATTAATACTCTCTTCATAACTGCCAAGAGCCGAAAAGCTTCTTGGCTTTTTTTTGCGTTTTTATATGTTTCATTCATGATCTTACCATGAGTATTTATACTTAACACTGAAGGTAATCTTGATTCAATTGTTATATTATATCAATTCGTTATATTATCATATTAACCAGATCATCTATTGACAATTGTATAATATATTGTTAAGTGAATTTTACTTTAGCAAATACATCAGAATACTCTCTTCATAACTGCCAACCAGCGTAATGCTTCTTGGCATTTTTTTTGGGTTCATGACATCCAACATTCAGTTCATTCTTCATCAATATGCTATTTTCTTGAAATAATTTCACGTAATGCTACACTGGAAGACCTTATGATAAAACAATATCATATAGGCGGCCTGCATACACGGGTCTGTGAAGCAAGAAATCCTTCCGGTACAATCGTCTATATCCACGGTCTCGGAGAATCAGGCCTGTGTTTCGAGCGGCTCATAGCTGATGATCGCCTGCAGAGATGGACCCATATCGTGCCGGACCTGCCGGGATACGGCAAGAGCCCCTGGCCGGATAACCCCGTAACCCCTGAAGACCTCTCTGATCTTCTGGCGCAGTGGCTGAACGAGCAGGGCATCAGGAACAGCATTATTATCGGCCACTCCATGGGGGGTGTTATTGGCATGATAGTGTGTGAACGTCATCCGAAGTGCGCTGGGGCATTCATCAACATAGAAGGCAATGTCTCCTATGACGACTGTACGATAAGCAGGACTATTACCGCGACCGGGCCTGAAGAGTTCATTTCCCATGGAAAAGAAAATCTCCTGAACAAAATCTACCAGGGTGGGTTCAGGGACAGGACACTGAGAACCTATTATGCAAGCCTGATGATGTGCGATCCAAGAACCCTCTATTTCAACAGCAAAGAGCTTGTCGAGATCTCGAAATCCGAAGAAATACCCCGGAGGCTCGGCAGGCTCGAAGTACCGACCGTATACCTCCTGGGCAGCCCGAGGGGTACGGGGGCATATTCCAGGTCACTGCTGGATGCTGCAGGTGTGAAATGGATGGCAATCGAGGATTGCGGACACTGGCCCTTTATCGAGCAGCAGGACACTTTCATCGATATCATGCTCGGTTATCTGAACAATGATTTTTGAAAACGTTTAAGGTTCCGCTGTTTCACGGACCGGGATCTAGCCCTTGCTCTTGATTCTTATTCCCGGCAGGGTACTATTAAAGATATAATAATATGAGGAGGTTGCTATGAGTGATCATGTGACGTACGATCTCAAGTCCATCCAGGTCCCCAGGCTGGCTGGAAGGACATTGCGGATATCAGCAAAGATTATGGAACATTCCATATTGAAGCATCTGGTAATGGGCCGCGTCCTGAGAGAAGGCGGTGTAGTGCGGATGAGAACCTTGAAGATTGATGAACCGCCCACACCCATACCGCTGTCCATACATCCGAAGCCGGAAAAGATATACGCCCCGCCGGACATTGCCGTGCTGTCCAGCGCACCGGAAAAACAATCCGAGGGATATGCCGTGCGATCCATCACCGGGTATGCCGGGGCCTATCGGGACGGCAAGATCACACCGGAAGAAGTGGCTCATAGGATTATTGAATCAATTAAAGACAGCGACAAAAAAGACCCACCGTTCAAGGCTATCCGGGTCTTTGACAGCGATGATCTCTTAAAGCAGGCAGCCCTTGCGGCACAACGCATAAAAAAGGGTTCCCCCTTGAGCATTCTTGACGGCGTGCCTGTGGCAGTAAAGGATGAGATAGACCAGAGACCCTATGGGACAACGGTGGGAACACGCTTTCTCGGGAAGACACCGGCACTCGAAGATGCGACTGTTGTTGCACGCCTGAGACAGGCGGGGGCACTGTTGATCGGCAAGACCAACATGCACGAGATCGGCATCGGGGTAACCGGGCTCAACCCGCATCATGGGACCGTCCGCAACCCCTATAACCCGAACCATTATACCGGGGGGAGTTCAAGCGGAAGTGCTGCCGCTGTGGCGGCAGGACTCTGTCCGGTTGCCGTAGGTGCTGACGGAGGCGGGTCTATACGGATCCCTGCAGCATTCTGCGGGGTTGTCGGACTGAAGCCGACGTACGGCAGGGTCAGTGAATTCGGAGCAGCGCCCCTGGACTGGAGTGTCGCCCATATCGGCCCCCTTGCAGCCACTGCAAGGGACGCGGCAATCGCCTATGCAATAATGGCAGGACCCGACATGAGAGACAATCATACCCTGTATCAGCCGGCAGTCATGCTGAATGGTTTTGACGATCTCGACTTAAGCGGCCTCAAACTCGGCATATACCGGGACTGGTTCCGCCATGCTTCGCCGGCCATGGTGACTGCATGCGAAGAACTGCTCAAGGCATTCGAGGGCATGGGGGCACACATCATCGATATAGAGATCCCTGACCTGGAGGCTGCACGTGCAGCCCATATCGTTACAATCTCATCGGAAATGGCAACAGCGATGGACCGTTACTACAAAGAGCATTCTCAGGACTTCGGCCTTGATGTCAGGATCAACCTGGCACTGGCCCGGGTACTCACATCAAGGGACTACATCCAGGCACAGTGCATCAGGACCCGCACCATTGAGAACTTTGCTGCAGTGCTGAAACAGGTCGACCTTGTCATCACCCCGGCCACTGGCTGTACTGCACCGCCGATCCCCGAAGATTCACTGCCGGATGGTGAGTCGGACCTTTCTGTCCTCGCTGAGATCATGCGTTTTGCCGCACCCCCGAATTTTACCGGATTCCCTGCGATATCATTTCCCGCCGGCTATGACGGATCGGGGCTCCCCATAGGATTCCAGGCCATTGCAAGGCCCTGGGAGGAGCATGTTCTCCTGCGCCTTGCACATGCTGCAGAGACCTGCGTCAAAAGAGAAAAACCGCAAATATACTATGACATATTGCATTGAACGAACACGTCTGTTCGAGAACTCAGGCAGAAGGCAGGACGAGCCCGGTAGCCCATGATCTCAGGCAGAAGGATAAAAAGATTCCGAATCTCGAATTTCGAATTTCGAATTTCGAAAACAAAGAAATACCCGCAAAGGATTTTTCCTGTAACGTGCAGGGGGACGACTGCACATTACAAGCATCCGTCATTTCGTGAGCTGTAGGCAGATAAGAGTGCTGCTATCCGTTTACTGTTCACTATTTTTTGTCCTTACCGAATGCCCAGTGCCATTCTCTCTGTGGGAGCAGCTTCAGCTGCGATGTTTTTCGAAAGATTACATCTCAATATGTTTTCAGGTTTTTATTCTGGATTCTGAATTATGTCCGCCGCAGCGGATGGATTCGATTCTCTTATAAAACGCCTTTTATAGACGTACTTCAGCACAACCCCAGAAATCCCAGCCCGTCCCACAGCAGGAATCCGGCAAAAAACAGCAGGAGCATTCCCAGGATCTTCATGGTGTACTGGTAGGCCTTTCCGAGCAAAAGAGACCGGGAGGTACTTATCAGAACAGCCAGGATAATCTTTGCACCTACAAGGAGCACATAGAAACTGCAGACAAATGCCACGGCAGAAAGCACACTTGTCGAATATGCCTTCACAGCCATGGGAGAACCGACGGAAAACCAGAAGAGATAAGGATGAGGGTTGAGGAAGTTTGTAATAACACCCTTCCGCAAAGATTGCAGGTCAGTGTCACCTGCCAGGACCGGGATCTCTTTTGTACACATACTCTCGTATCCAAGATATGCCACGAATACGGCACCGAAGATTGATATAAGGCCCAGGACCTCTTCAAAGTGCGTAAGTTTTGAAATGACGAACAATGTGAGAAGAACGATGGGCACATCCGTAATCAATGGGGCAAGAGCCACCCTGATCCCTGCCTTCAGACCGCCCCTGAGTGTTTCGGTGATGACCAGGGTAAGCAGGGGCCCTGGTGCAAGCCCTGCTGACAGGCCGAAAACCGTACCAGAGAAAAGGTATGCAAGCATGCCGGATCCTTACCCTCCTCTTTTTTATCAGGGGCACTGCAACACATACAATTCCCTGACTATGAAAGCAGCTACCACAGCTTGTCTTGTTTTCACAGGAGAAATCATTTTATGGTCTCTTTATGGATCTGTAACCTCACTGATAAAGGACTGGATTTTCCTTATCAGTGTATTACAATAGAATGCAGATGAAATAGTGTTAACCAGCAGGGATGAATGGGGAGGCAATGATGTTCACAAAGATACTCTACCCGACAGATTTCTCCGATGTGGCACAAAAGGCTCTGAAATATATCGAGCACCTCAAATATGCCGGTGCACAGGAGGTGATTATCCTCCATGTCATAGATACAAGAAGTCTTGAACTCCTCGTATGGGAACCTGCCAACTTCAAGACCATAGAGAATGACCTTTGTCATGAAGCACTCAACAAGATCGCCTTGCCCCAGAAGCATCTGGAGAAAAACGGCTTGAAGGTCACCGTGCGTATCGAGACAGGGATCCCAGCAAGCAAGATCCTGCGGGTGGAGAGAGAAGAACATGTCTCCATCATCATTATGGGCTCACACGGCAGGACCAATGTAAAGGACATGTTCCTCGGTTCTGTTTCAGAGCGGGTAATCCGGCATGCACAAACTCCGGTACTGGTGGTCAAGCGTTGAGCCGAAAGACGGATTGAACCGGAATCAAAGAGAAGGGTTTACCATTCTTGCAAAGAACAGTATCATGCCGGTTGGATTCTCACGTATCAAAAAGATGAAGGGATGATCGGCCATGAAGACCCTTGTGCGCGCAGCGCTCTTTGTCATGATTACTGCAGTTGCCGCTGCTGCCTCAGTTCCCTCCTCACTGATGTCTAAAAAGGCCTTGTGGACCACATCGCTGATAAAGATATCCCTTTCCGCTCTCATGCCGGAGAAATCCCCTTCAGGTGTGAATGCCACAGGCATACCCATATCCGACAGTGTCCTGGCGAGCTGATATTCCGCCCTCAGCGTAAAAACAGGAAGGCAGACCTCCACGGTTGATGTCCTCTTTGTGTGCACCTGCCTTATCCAGGTCTCCAGGGTTTGTGCATCGAGACGTTCTTCAAGGGCTGCAAGGCCATCGATCTCCCCCGGCAGCAGGACGAACATGGACAGCTCCTCTCCTGCATAAGGCAGTTCCAGGATCTTAAGACCGGTCTGCTCTATCATCCTGAATCCGCCCTGCCGGTTCATCATGGGGGCCCTTACCCGTTTCTCCCTACTGATATGGAACTCTCCCTCTTTTGTCTGTTCCGGGTTAAACGGTTCTGCCCACAGTCCCTTTAAGTACAGGGCATTTGAGAATATGAGCGTGGTGTCGGCCCTGACGGTTTGAGGTTTTAACAGCCCGGGTATCTTTCCCTGCGTCCTGTCCTCCACCCAGGAATTTATCCTCCTGCGGGCATTCTCTGGGCTGAGAGCAAAATCGATCTCATACAATGCCGGGGTGTAGTACTGTTTCATTACATCGAGAAAGGTCTGCTGAATCCGATATCCATTCTGTACCCACAGTGCATTTGCACTCATGAGCTGAACATTCGCGCTGCCGGCATGCTCATGCATGCCTTTTTCCACAACAGCATATGCTGCGAGAAATTCCTCCTGGTCCATCGGGAAGTGCATGACCCGGGCCATCTGGGAGCGTGTTTGTCCCCTTGCCCCCGCATACGTCATGGCCAGGGCGGTGGATATGCTGCAGGGTGAAAAAAGGATATTCCCCTCCTGAGGACAAAGAGATGCATAGAGATCCATGCAGAACAAGGTACCGGTCGGCACTATCTGAGCTACATTTTCTTGGTGTCTGGCATTCGCATCCTGCAATCCCTCGGGCATCGTATCATGACCTGCCCGGTTCTCGTGCATTTCTCTTTCATATAATCCTCTGTTATGGAGAGCATCACATCCGGACAAGAAGATGATCATGACCAGACAGACAACACTTACCCGGTGGTATGCGGCAAAAGCAGTCATACCTTCCACCTTTACTCCGGGGATCCTAAGGGGAAAGCTCATATTCCACCAACTCTGCCACGAGATCCCCCCAGGTCGGGTACAGGGTCAGGTTGCAGGCAAGTTCCGAATAAACGCTGAGATCATCATCGTAAACCTGGCTGCCAGCAGGAAGATACATGGCGATACCCTGGGACCGCAGTATCTCATCTCCGGGGACAGAACTGTATACTTCATTACTGATTACCAGGTCTGACATGGTATCCTGTACCTGCTGAATAGCTGCTTTCAACTCAGTATTAGCGGTATTCTCATCCATCATCACGAGGAAATCTCCCAGGTCGTGGTTCTCGGGATAATCATAGCTCAGGGAATCGTCCCGGGCGGTTTGTATATTTGATCCTTCAGTGTCCATGGTATCGATCATGATCCCGGCAAGAGAGCACAATCCGTTATGAAGCTCCTCGATGTAGGACATATCAATGGCTGATTTCGTGACAGCCAGATCATATTCAAACATCTCGGATATATACTGGTAGAATCCTATGCACTGCGACGTGATCACCCGGGCCAGGTCAAAGCCGTTCATATCAGGATCGGCGGCAAGTTCTTCCAGTATGTCATCGTAGGCATCACCAAAACTGGGATAGAGTTCCTCGGAGAAAACGAGGTAATCGGCAAGCCCGCCGAACTCATAGGCCACCTCATACATTCCCATCAGACAGGCATCGAAATTGATGAGGTCCAGGTCCACCCCACTTGAGCGAACCGCACCTGCAACGTCCTGGATGGACATGAGTTTGCCCGGGTCATTCGAACTGTCGGAGATCACACCTTTGGGTAACAGGGAAGAAGCAGGCCCCTTCCATCCATCGCTATGGCTCCAGACTACCAGGGCATAGCGCAGGGCAGGATAGTAATGAGCCGCCCAGGCAATGAATGCCGCAAGTGTCTGCGGATCAACCATATTCTGACTGCCTATGTCGGCAAGGTCCGAATTGATAACGTCCCAGTCGGTGTCCCGGGTTATTTTCCCCCTGAGGGTATGACCGGCAAGATCCTCGTTATAAATCGGGCTGAATTCCACCTGGACCACGATATTGACATCATCCCCCGAACCGACGATCTCCATCTCATTGATGTCGAGATCGGCATATATTGAGAGGTTGTTGTCTGCAGCCATGTAGACCATGTAGGTCCATTTTCTCTCGGGTTCAGGAT
>DAISYU010000027.1:7429-9676 GCA_036825155.1 Thermodesulfobacteriota bacterium
TTTCATATATTGACAGCATGGTTAAATTGACTTACTATATTACAGATTATTGAATGTATTGTATTCTGAGAATTTAGTATGAAATTTTAGAGGGCCCTTGAAATGGACAGCTTGGCATCCTCATCCATAGTCTTTTTTGATTCACAGGAGACATCAATCTATCTTTCTCAATAAAACGCACCATATATGTGAGGTTTCATCATGGATATGAAACGTGACTATTATGAAGACATTGAGCTCTTCAGCAGTGGAACCATCCTGTTCTGGTCAGTGGCATTCCTCATCATGCTCTTTACCCTGCCCATCTACATTCCCAGCTATTACATCTACCTGATCAATATTATCCTCGTGCACGTGATCCTTGCAGTGGGGCTTAACATTCTCGTGGGATTCACCGGGCAGATCTCGCTGGGGCATGCAGGCTTCTTTGCCATCGGTGCATACGGGGCAGCGCTGTTGATGACGCACCTTCACCTGCCGTTTTTCATCGCGCTGATTGCCGCGGGCCTGATAGCAGCCTTCTTCGGGTTTATCATCGGCCTGCCGGCATTACGGCTGGAGGGGCCCTATCTGGCCATAGCAACGCTCGGCTTCGGGCTTTCCATCATGCACGTGATCGGCACGTGGGATATATTCGGCGGACGAATGGGTATCCACACCCCGCCGCTCGACCTGGGCATCCCTGAGGCCGGAATCAGCTTTGTCCTGAAGTCCGATGTGAGTATCTATTACCTTATCCTCGTTATTACCATCATCATGGTCGTCGGCGCGAGAAATCTCATGAAAACCCGTGTCGGCAGGGCCTTTGTTGCCATACGCGATGACGACATCGCTGCCGAGGTCATGGGTGTGAACCTTACCATCTACAAGACCATGTCCTTTGCAGTGAGTGCCTTTTATGCAGGCGTGGCAGGAGGGCTTTATGGATTCGTAATCAGCTTTTTCGACCCGTTCGCCTTCAACCTCATCCTGTCCATCATCTTCCTGGTCATGGTGGTGGTGGGCGGTCTCGGATCGGTTCTCGGCGCTATCATGGGGGCGACTCTCATTACCTACCTGCAGTATGACCTGTTGAAAAACATTGGAGAGATGCCCTATCTCGGCGATTTTCTCGTTTCCATCTCCAGAAAGTGGTTTACGGTCATCGGCCTTGAAAACTTCGGCAGCATAGCCCTAGGGCTCATCATGCTGGCCATTGTCATCTTTGAGCCCCTGGGGATGTTCGGCATATGGATACGTATTAAGAAATACTGGAAAACCTGGCCTTTTTAAAGGACAGGACTACACGTGGAGTGAGCATACCATGATAGAACAGCTTATTATAGAGGGCCTGGCGATCGGGGCATGCTACGGCCTGTTCGGTGTTGCAGTTGCAATAATCTATAAGACATCCGAGGTAGTAAACTTTGCCCAGGGAGAAATGGGGATGGTTGCCACCTTCGTTGCATACCACATACTCGTCCAGTATAACCTGCCCTTCTGGATGGCCTTCATCATCACCATGGTCTTTGCGATCCTGCTGGGCATGGCGATCGAGTTTCTCTTCCTGCGGCCGGCGAAAGACCCCACTGTCCTGGGGCTGCTCATCATCACCCTGGGAGCGGAGATGTTGCTCATGGGCCTTGCCGGCTGGAAGTGGGGAGCAGAACAGAAATATTTCAAGTTCCCTCTGTCGGTTCAGGAAATGCATGAGCCCATCAAGGGGCTTGTCCTGAATGAATGGACAATCGGTGTGTTTGTCCTTGCCCCTGTTATCATGATCCTCCTGTTTCTTTTCTTCAGATACTCAAGGCTCGGGATTGCCATGCGGGCAACCCAACAGAACGAGAATGCAGCAAAAATCATGGGCATCAAGGTGGAACGTGTTTTCTCGTTTACCTGGGCCATGAGCTCGTTTATCGGTGCAATAGCAGCCATGTTCTTCGCTGCGCGAAGTGTCCTGGACCCGAACTTCATGATGGAACCGTTCATGCGTGCCTTTGCAGCAGCGGTTTTAGGCGGGCTGACAAGCATTCCCGGGGTTGTCCTGGGAGGACTCATCCTGGGATTGATAGAAAACTTCTTCGGCTTTGCATGGCCGGAATGGAAGCCCATCGTCGCCTTCATCGTGATTATCATCATCCTCACCATCAGGCCCAGCGGACTTTTTGCAAAGCACTATGTGAAGAAGGTATGACCTCTCACAGACAGGATTTGTTGAACGGGATATGAAAAAGACCGGCAAAAAACAGATTCGCATTATACTCA
>DAISYU010000027.1:9776-15847 GCA_036825155.1 Thermodesulfobacteriota bacterium
TATTGCTTCACGTTTTTGAAGGAAAAAGGGACCTGGTACAAGGGGTGAACGATTAAAAGTGTGGTTTTACACAATGATAACGGGGCGGGTACTATAATGTTCCACTCCCTTACAAATGAAAAGGAGGATTCTATGGCAAGGAGAGTTTTAGTAAAGATCATTTCGCTTGTATTCGTCTTTGCAGTACTGGTTCCTGCGCTTGGTTATGCAGGAGCACCCGGATTTGACAAAAAGGAAATCAGGATTGCCCAGTGGGGACCTCAGACAGGCCCTGCGGCACCATGGGGGTCTGTGGCCAGGGGAAGCGATCTGCTCTTCAAGATGGTCAACGATGAAGGAGGCATTCACGGCAGACAGATCAAATATTTCATTCGGGACGACCAGTACAACCCTGCCCAGACCAAGGCGGTGTGCAAGGAACTCGTTGAGCGTAAAGGGATCTTTGCCTTTGTAGGCGGTGTGGGCGGTGCCTGCGGCATGGCCGTAAAGGATTACCTCGCAGAGAACAAGGTGATCTGGGTTGCTCCGTCCACTGCCATCAAGGAGTATGTATTCCCGCCCAATCCCTATCTCTTTGGCGTCTACCCCCTGTATGAGGACGAAGCAAGCATACTCACCAAGTATGTGGTGGAGAAAATGGGAATAAAGAAGATCGGGTTCTTCTACCAGAATGACACCTATGGACAGAACGGACTTGACGGCTGCAAACAGAGGCTTGCCTCTTACAAGATGGACCTCGTTGCCGAGATCCCGGTGGAGCCTGGGGAAAAAGACCTGTCTTCCCAGATGCTGAGATTCAAGGATTCAGGCGCCGAGGCAATCATCATGTGGGTAAACCCCACCACCGCTACTATAACGCTCAAGACCTGCGCCACCATCGGTTACAAGCCCAAGTGGATCTCATCCAACACCCTGTCCGATTTCCCGCTCATGAACAACATTACCGGCGGCATGTGGGAGGGGGTCATCACCGGAGGTTTCGGCGTACCGCCAACTGCCGACCACCCGCTCATGAACAAATACCGCGAGGCAGCAAAGAAGTATGCACCCGAGGAACGTTTCGGCACCTTCTACCTGGCAGGCACACTCTATGCCGAGCCCCTGGTGGAAGCCCTCAAGATGGTGGGGCCGGACCTGAGCACCGAGGCCTGTCTCGATGCACTCAATTCTATAAAAGGATTCCAGGGCATAGGGCCGAAAATCACCTGGTCCAAAGATGTCCACCAGGGAACGGATTCTGTCATTATCCAGCAGTGTGGCCCGAACTCCTCGTACATCATGCTTCAGGACTGGACATCCAACGACCTGGCAACGTGGAAATAATAACGTGCTGTGATTTTAGCCCAGACAGAACTTTAGGCAACAGCCCAGATGGAAGGGCGAAAGGATAGCAAGATGAGAAGAACACTTATGCTCATGATCCTTTGTATGTCGTTATTATTGCCGGCTATAGGCAATGCAGCAAAACCCGGTTTTGATGATAAAGAGATCAGGGTCGCGCAATTCAGCCCTCAGACCGGACCAGCTGCCCCGTGGGGGGCTGTTGCACGGGGAAGCGGCCTTCTTTTTGATGTGATAAATGAAGAGGGAGGAATTCACGGAAGAAAGGTCAAGTACTTTATCAGAGATTCTCAGTACAACCCAGCTCTTGCCCAGGTAGCGGTTAAAGAGTTGGTGGAGAAGTACGGGATCTTCGCATTCACCGGTGGAGTCTCAGGTGCAGGAGGACAGGCGGTAAAAGACTACCTCGCAAAGAACAAAGTCCTCTGGGTTGTTCCGGGAACTGCAGCACTGAACACCGTTGCTGACAGGGACAAGGAATTCCCGCCAAGTCCATACAGATTCTGTGCATACCCCCTCTTTGAAGACGAGGCGAGTATCGTAACCAAATATGCGGTGGAAACACTCGGGTATAAGAAGATCGGTTTCCTGTATCAGAATGACGTGTTCGGAAAGGGAGGATTATCGGGGTGTAAACAGCGCCTGGCCTCATATGGCATGGAACCGGTGGCAGAGATCCCGGTGGAACCGACGGAAAAGGACCTTGCATCCCAGATGCTGAGGCTCAAGGACGCCGGTGCTGAATGTTCTCTCATGTGGGTCAGTCCGACGCTTGCCGTCATTACACTGAAAACCTGTCAGAGCATCGATTACAAACCCCAGTGGATCGCCTTTGACGGTCTTTCTGATTACCAGATGATGTATGGCATTACAGGAGGATTGTTTGAAGGGGTAATCACAGCTGCATTCGTTCCTCCTCCGGATTCTCCTGATCCTCTTGTGACAAAATATCGCGAGGCAGCCAAGAGACTTGCCCCGGAGGAGCGGTGGGGGACTTTTTATCTGGCAGGGGTTCTCTTTTCCGAGCCTCTGGTAGAGGCATTGAAACGCGTCGGCCCTGATCTGAGTACTGAGGCATGCATCAAGACCTTGAATTCGTTTACAAACTGGAAAGGGCTTGGGGCGGAGATTACCTGGACGGAGAATTGCCACCAGGGGACTGATTCCGTCCAGATACAGAAATGCGGTCCCGGCGGATCATACATCCTGCTGCAGGATTGGACATCCAACGACCTGGCAACGTGGAAAAAATAAGGACCATAACGGCAAATAAATTTTTTACAGACAGTACAACAGGGGATCTCCGAGTTGGAGATCCCCCACAACCATCACATGATACAAGGGGTACTGGGAAATGGCTCATTTTAAGGTTGAAAACCTGAGTATAAGCTTCGGCGGGCTCAAAGCGGTGGATTCAGTGAGCTTTGAGGTGAATCACAACGAGATTTTCTCCATCATCGGTCCCAACGGCTCGGGCAAGACGACGATCTTCAATATGATCAGTGGGATCTACAAACCGGATTCCGGTGATATCCTCCTTGAGAATGAAAGCATGATCGGCCGGTCACCCGACAGGATAGCCCGTAAAGGTATAGCCCGGACCTTTCAGAATATCGAGCTGTTTGCCAATGCCACCGTAATGGACAACCTCATGCTCGGCCGCCACATCCACATGAAGACCGGAATTCTAGGCGGAGCTTTCATGTGGGGAAAACACTCCCGGTGCGCGAAAGAAGAGGTGAAGAACCGGGAGATCATCGAGCACATCGTAGATTTCCTCGAGCTGCAGTCTGTTCGTGACCAGTTCGTATCCAACCTGCCCTATGGTAAACGAAAACTGGTGGAGCTCGGCAGGGCTCTGGCCCTGGAGCCCAGGGTTCTTCTCCTCGACGAGCCGTCCGCAGGCATGAATACCGAAGAAAAAGATGACTTAAGGATATGGATCAAGGATATCCAGGAGGACTACAACGTCACCATACTGCTCATCGAGCACGACATGAATATGGTGATGGGCATATCCGACAGGATCCTTGCCATCAGCCAGGGGGTCAAAATCACAGAGGGACCGCCCCAGGAAGTTCAGAAGCATCCTGAGGTGATCGCAGCCTATCTCGGGGAGGAAGACTAATGCTCTCTGTACGAAATGTTGAAACATGGTACGACCTGATCAGGGCCCTGCACGGCATCTCCTTCGAGATTCGCCAGGGGGACATCGTTGCATTGCTCGGATCAAACGGTGCAGGAAAAACCACCACACTGAAGACCATAATGCGGCTTCTTGATGACGACCAGCCTGAAAAAGGAACGATCGAGTTTTTAGGAAAACAGATTCACAAGAAGGACACCGATGCGATTGTACGCATGGGAATCAGCTATGTCCCCGAAGGCAGGGAGGTATTCCCGGAGCTGACGGTCATGGAAAATATCCAGATGGGTGCCTACACCCGAAGAGACAGACGAAATATCAAGACAGACATTGAGAAAATGTATGAGCATTTTCCCATCCTTAAAGAGAGGAAAAATCAGCAGGCAGGACACTTGAGCGGCGGTGAACAACAGATGCTCGCCATTGCGCGGGCCCTCATGACCAGGCCGAAACTGCTCATGCTGGACGAGCCATCCCTTGGGCTCTCTCCGCTGCTGACAAAAGAGATATTTAACATTATCAAAGACATAAACAGCGAGGGAGTGACCATCTTCCTCGTGGAGCAGAATGTGAATATGGCCCTGAAATACTCCGATTTCGCCTATCTGATGGAAAACGGCAGGATCCTGAGAGCAGACAAACCCGAGGTACTCCGGGAGGATGAAGATGTGAAGGAATTCTACCTTGGCATCGCCACAGAGACCTCGGTGAAAGGCTACAAGCGTTACAGGAGAAAGGTGAGATTCAGGTAGAATACTTTGTAACACCCACATCAGGAGAGTAAAATGGACGAGGCAAAAACGCTCCCTCAGGCATTACGGAATATCACGGCACAGCAACCCGAGAGGGTTGCCATGAGGATGAAAGAGTATGGAATCTGGCACGACATTACCTGGGCAGAGTATCTCGAACAGGTAAAATATGTCACGCTTGGGCTCTATGCTCTCGGCGTCCGAAGAAGGGATCATGTCGCCATCATCGGGGAGAACAAACCCGAATGGCTCTACTCTGCCATGGGGATCATGTCCTTAGGGGCGACATTTGTGGGTGTCTACACCACCAACCCTGCAGAAGAGTGCGAATATGTGGTGGGGCACTCGGAGTCGGTGGTGTTCTTCTGCGAAGACGAAGAACAGTTCGACAAGGCCCTGGTTTTCCGTGAGAGGACCCCTGCATTGAAAAAGGTCGTGGTGTGGGACATGGAGGGTCTCAAGCACTATGACGATCCCATCCTCATGAGCTTTGACGAACTGTTGGACCTCGGGAAAAAGACCGCGGAAGAAAAACCCTTGATCTTTGATACGTTCATCGATTCCGGGGCTGGAGATGAGATCGCCTCAATCATCTACACCTCAGGTACCACAGGACCGCCCAAGGGTGCCATGATCGCGCATGAGAACTATTTGTGGATCGGGACCCAGACACTGAAGATCACGAAGATGGACAAAGTTGACGAGACCATCTCGTTCCTGCCGCTGAACCATGTATACGAGCAGATATTCGACCTCATGATGCATATGAAGGTGGGGCATATCATAAACTTTACCGAAAACACCGACACCGTGATGAACGATCTCAAGGATGTCTCCCCCACCCTGTTCCATGCAGTGCCGAGGATCTGGGAAAAATACTATTCCGGCATCGTGCTGAAGATGGCAGACGCCACCTGGCTGAAACGTATGGCCTATGCCCTGGCATTCAAGATCGGCACCCGGTATAACGATTACAAACTGGCAAAGAAGAGGATGCCCATACTGTTGAATCTTGGCTATGGGCTAGCCTATTTCTGCGTATTCTGGAAGCTCAAGGAGCGGCTCGGATTCGACCGGGTGCGGCTCGGATTCTCCGGCGCAGCCCCCATCTCACATGAGATCCTCAAGTTCTTCCAGAGCATCGGCATCCCCATCAGGGAGGGATACGGGCTCACCGAAACCACCGGTATCACCCACATCTCCGATGCGCAGAACTTCAAGCTGGGCACCGTGGGAAGAAGCCTCCCGGACTCGGATGTAAAGATCGCTGAGGATGGGGAGATCCTCATCCGGCACGGCGGCATCTTCAAGGGCTATTTCAAGGACGAGGAGCATACGAAAGAGGCTATCGTAAATGGCTGGTTCCACACCGGGGATGTGGGAGAAGTTGACGATGAGGGCTACCTCAAGATCACGGACAGGAAAAAGGACCTCATCGTAACGGCAGGGGGCAAGAATGTCGCGCCGCAGTATATCGAAAACCTCCTGAAGTTCTCACCGTATATCAACGATGCCGTGGTGATCGGCGACCGGAGAAAATACATTGCAGCCATCATCGTCATCGATGAGGAGAATGTTGTCAAGTACGCCCAGGACCACAAGGTGCAGTACACCACCTTTTCAAGCCTCACCAAGACAGAGGAGGTGGAAGACCTCATCCAGCAGGAGGTGAACAAGGTCAACAAGCAGCTCGCCAGGGTGGAGAATATCAGGAAGTTTAAGCTCCTTGACAAGAAGCTCTACACCGAAGACGGCGAGGTTACCCCCACCATGAAGGTAAAGAGAAAGGCCATCTACGCCCAGTATGCAGACCTGATCGAGGCAATGTATAA
>DAISYU010000027.1:15947-22394 GCA_036825155.1 Thermodesulfobacteriota bacterium
TAAAGAGAAAGGCCATCTACGCCCAGTATGCAGACCTGATCGAGGCAATGTATAAGGAATAAACAAACGAGCAGGTGGGTTCAAGTTCTGAGGCAGTGCAAGACATTGGGTTCATGATTCTAGGCAGAAGGCAGGACGAGCCTGTTTGCAGAGGACCTCAGGCAGAAGGAAAAGAACCAACTAAAAGCGATGAGGGACAATAACAAGACAACAAGACCTCTTTGAACATAAGTTTGCTCTTCTTCTCAAGTCGTTCCCATCAAGGTAGGGAACCGTTTCTTTACATGGAGAAAAACTGGGTCAGAACGTAATACATCTCTTACCCTTAGCTAATCGCTTCCTGAATTTTCCTGATGCCTAACCAGCATGGTCAGCTGGTCAAAACGAAGGATGAAAAAGTTCCACCTTTTACAATTACCTGTATGTTTTTTGTTTTTATTCTGGGTTCTGACTTCTGGATTCTATTTTTCATATAAAACCAAGTGCCAGCGCCCTCATCCTTGCATAACAAAAAATGGGATCTCGCAATGTTGTCCCTACCGTTTTCACCTTTCCCCTGTCTTTCATAGAGCTACAACAAACGAGGCTATTTCTTTTTTGACTTATTGGTTCATCTGTTCTATAGTTCAATGATGGCGTTCGATAAGGAACAAAAGCTCAATCTTATACTGAACACCGCCTTAAAACTGTTTGCCCATTACGGATATAAGAAGACCCTGCTGGAGGATGTAAGCAATGAACTGGGCATGACCAAGAGCAGCCTCTATTTCTATGCATCAAGCAAACGTGATCTATATGAAAAGACCATAAGCATGGCCTTCAGGCAGTGGCAGGAGGCGGTTGCCGATGCAGTGGACCAGGCGGTAGATGTAGTGGAAAAATTCTCGGTAATGGCGCACACGTCCATCGAATACCTCATGATACACGATGAACTTCGTTCCATCTTTATAAAGGACCCGAGTATTTTCACCCTCTTCCCCACTGAAGACCGCTTTTATGAGATCAACAGAGGGGCCATACAGCTCATAGAGGACATTTTGACTGAGGGCATCAAGCAGGGAAAATTTCATGAAATGGATGTGCAGCACACAGCCGAGCTCTTCTTCTCCATCTACATCATGTTCCTCATCAAGACATATGTGAAATCAGAGGGCGTCTCTGCAATACGTATGTACGAGGAGGGACTCAAGATCATCCTGAGAGGCATGTGTAAGCACTGACCGGGAAACCGGTTCATATCTTAAAATATAAGGAGGATGCCATGGCAAAAGCAGATGTGTATGATCTTATCGTCGCAGGTGCAGGCAGTGGCGGATGTGCCACGGCTAAGGTCGCAGCGGAGCAGGGACTCAAGGTTCTGCTGATCGACAAACGGAAAAAGGACGACATCGGAGACAAGCTTACGTTCGATACAATACCGGCCTATACGTTCGAGGCTCTGGGCATACCCGTGCCTGAGGGAGATGAACTGGATATACGGATGCTGAAACTGAAAGTGTTCCCCCCGAACAGGAAGTGTTCCTTCGAGGCAAACCTCGACGGGTACCTCGCGCACCGGCGCCTGCTGGGACAAAGACTCTTGAAATATGCACTTGATGCCGGGTGTACCCTTCTGCCTGAGACCGAAGTGATCGACCCCATTGTCGAGGGAAATTTTATTACAGGTGTGAAATGCAAAGATCCGAAGGGAACGGTCGTCCAATACCGATCGAAGATCGTGGTGGATGCCAGCGGGATCTTCGCGGTAGTCCGTGACAAACTTCCCCACAGCGTGTACCACAACGAAGGAATGATCCCGGAGGACACGGTCATGACCTACCGTGAAATCAGAGACCTCAAGGGCAGTTCCGAGATTATTCCACAGAATGACTATCCAGGATGGTACTGCACCCTTGAAAACCGCGGCTACTTCTGGATAGTACCTGAAGACAACGGGAAAACCAATATCGGCTGCGGTCTCCCCATGTTCACCGGCCATCCCGATCCTGTAAAGGTGACCAAGGAATTCTGTGATGCTCACACCGACAAGATCGGTAAAGAGATCTATGCCAAGGGTACGGGGCCTACGCCCTACCTGCCCATGCGACCCTGCCAGCCGGAACTTGTTGGCAACGGCTTCATGCTGGTTGGTGACTCCGGCTATCAGGTTTCAACCAACTCAGGATTCGGGGTTCCGGGTTCGGTTATTGCCGGTAAGATTGCAGCAGAGGTCGCAGCCTCGGCGATCCGCAAAGGTGATGTCGGCAGAGAATGCCTCTGGGAGTACAACGTACAGTACAAGAGGGGATTCGGTTCGTCCCGCCCCTTCGCCGATGCCATAAGGATCTTTGTCCAGAACCTGTCACACGATGATCTGAACGCACTTGTTGAAACAGGGCTCATGGGTTCCAAGGAATTCAGCGCCCTGTGGAGCGACCGAACCTTTGACTACACCATCCAGGAACGCATTGAGAAGTTCAAAAGCAGCCAGGGACACCCGTCACTCTTCATAAAGGTATCC
This sequence comes from Thermodesulfobacteriota bacterium, assembly GCA_036825155.1. GTDB lineage: Bacteria > Desulfobacterota > Desulfomonilia > UBA1062 > UBA1062 > DSAD01. Next base: position 18,448 of record DAISYU010000027.1, read on the forward strand.
ATAGTATTCCTGATCGCAAAGCGACTGGAGAAGCTCTACAAGAAGTTCCCGTCTTCCATCGACGGCTTCAATGCATGGATGCTCAAGCGGACTCTGCTGTATGCGCTGCTGTTCAAGGTTCTCGGATTGAAGAGGGGCATTTCTTCCTGATTAAAAAACCCAGACAGGAAATATGATTCTCGATGCTCATGAAAAAGTGATCTCGGATTGCGGAGTTTGAATCAGACTCTATAACCTGTTCCCTTTGCAGGTCAGGCCGGAATCAGCTATTGCGAAGAGTTGTGAGGCACCTTGCTACTGCTCATCAAAACTCTTCACAATCCTGAGGAATAAAGGTCTGACCTGTTCATACCTGCTGGTGGGAGTCCACAGGATGATTTCATGGTAGTGGTGATATCCCTCCACCGCGGTGTACAGGTATGAAATGTGTTCCCTGTCACGGATGCCGGTAATCTCGAGCATGATTGCACTGTTCCCGTGAATTGCATCCTCCTGTTGTCTGCCCAGGGATACATCCGACAGGGTATCGATGAGGTACCAGCTCTTCATGTGGAAGAACCCCTCCAGATCAAGGCCCATAAACTGCCAGTACCCGAATTTGTTCTCGCTCATGACAACCAGGAACTGCTGCAGGTTCAGGTCTGCGGCCTCGATCACAGCCCGCTCATGCACGTCCAGCTGCACCCATGACAGCGGTACCTGGATGGAACTCAGCCCATCATATGAAAGGATCTCCCTGACTGGCCCTTCAGCCTGACCGTTTCTAAACATGCTGCACGAAGACACAACACAGAGAACAAGGAGAAAACAGGCATGATATGAAAACGCTTTCATCCTGCCGGTAATAATAACGGCAAACATGAGCAATGCCATGAAAGACCTTAGTTCTGCGAGGCCTCCTTTATCACTAACAGGTCAAATAACCCCCATTTTTTCACACCTTCTGCCTGAGGTCTCGAACCTCATGTCTTGTACTGCCTGGGGTCTTGAGCTTCAAATCATGTCCTGCCTCGGATCTTGTGCCATCAGGTTCGTACTGCCTGAGATCTTGCGCTCAAAGTCATGTTTATTCTTATTTCCCGAATAGTCGTGAGAACGTACCCGGGACCGGGGTTTCAAACTTCAGACTCTCTCCGGTTACCGGATGCCGGAAGGCGAGGACACGGGCATGCAGCGCAAGCCGGTTGATGGGGTTAAACTCGGCCCCGTATTTTCTGTCCCCCACTATCGGATGCCCCAGGTCTTTCATATGAACACGGATCTGGTTCTTCCGCTCTGTTTCCGGGGTTATCTCGAGCAGGGAGTACTTCCTGTTCTTTTTCAGCACCCGATAGCTGGTCACAGCTTCCTGTCCGTCATCGGGAATCGTACTGGAATACATGGTAAGGGCCTTGTTTTCTTTGAGCCAGGTGGTGATCGTGTCGTTGTCCAGAACTACAGGCCCCTGCACAACAGCGACGTAAATCCGCTTCAGATCTCCCTGCTGAATTGAATCCAGCAAAAGTTGCTGTACATCCTTTGTCTTTGCGAAAACCATGAGGCCCGAAGCCGCTCTGTCGAGACGGTGCACCACGAAAATCCAGCTCTTCGGGTTTATTCTCCTTGCCTGGTCGGTGAGTATCCTGAAGACGGTCCGCTCCTTCTCTTTATCGGTGGCTACCGAGAGGAGCCCGGGCTGCTTCTCGATCACGATGATATAGGGGTCCTCGAATACAATCCTCAGCCCTTTCTTGGGGCTTATAAGCTGGACCTTGCCCCAGTTCACCACTACCTGCTGGCCCGGCTCCAGCGGATGGTTGAACTGGGTTGTCACCTTATAGTCCACGGAAACCTGGTGATGGGCCAGGAGAGACTTTATCGTGTTGCGGCTCTTGTCCGGAAGCTGATCCTGGAGGAACTTCATCAGCTCGGTATCATGCGCTACCTTCAAGAACGTCTGCTGTTTTCCCTTACCCGGACGCGGATCAGTCTTCATCACCCACCAGCTGTTTTCCCAGTTCCTCGGCCTTTTCCATCAATGACTCGTCCGCCTTTATATCACCGGCATCCATGGCACTGCCGTAGACCATGCCGACAATCTTTGACCCCGTATACCCGAAGGCATCCTGAAATGTCCGCAGGGCATTGATACATCCCGAATCAAAGGGGTCGTCTCCCCCGTAGCTCATGGCAATGGCTATCTTCTTTCCGAAGAAAGGATTCTTTTTATAGGCCGGCAGGGCGAAGCACCTGTCCATCCAGATCTTTGTCTGTGCAGACATGGTAAACCAGTAGACCGGAGATGCAATAACCCACGCATGTGCAGAGAGCATCTCCTTGTAAATCTGCTGCATGTCGTCATCAATTGAGCACCCTGTGCTCTTCGGCCTCTGGCATGCATAGCAGGATTTGCACGGGGCGATATTCAGTTCGTGGAGAAAGACCGTCTCCACCTTTGCCCCTGCCAGCATGGCACCCTTGGCAATCTTTTCCGCCAGGATGGCGCTGTTTCCTTCCCTTCTCGGAGAGCCCAGTAATATCAGGACTTTTTTTTCATTCTTCATTGCACAGTTCTCCCTGTCAATGTCTGTCTGTTTCATGAGCCTGTTCGCTGCTGAAATGTCTATGGAGTCTTAAACCTTCCTCGTGCCGGGTGCATGATTCATCAGGTCATGCTCTCTCGAGATACCCCATGCAGCTGAGATGAATGACAACAACGACTGCTGCCAGCACAAGCACAACCGCCAGAAACCCCTCAAGTAATACTTTCATACTCTATCCTCAATACTCCTGTAATGGTTATTTATGAAGTATAGTAAGAATCAGGTAAAGACACAACAGGAGTATGTACTTTCTTTGGGTGCACAAAAAAGTATACCTGTTCGTGCCAAGGACATGGGTTACAAAAGCGTATAGGTATGTGAGCAACTCTTTTTCATGCATAATTGATGCATCTAACCACAAATCAAACGTGCCAGAGAAAAGATCAAAAAAGGTCCCTATATAAATTGGCTGGCAATGAACTTGACTTTATATGCATTGATTGCTATTTTTATGCATATAGAGGGCAAAGATGAGAACAACACTTGATTTACCGAAAGATTTGATTGATGAGGCCATGAAGGCAACTCGAAGTAATACAAAAACTCAGGTTATTATTACCGCACTGGAAGACCTGATAAGAAAAACAAAAATCTCCGGGTTAAAAGAATTTAAAGGAAAGGTTGATCTGGACATTGATGTAGATTCCCTTAGAGGACGTCAATGTCGGTACTAGTCGACACCTCCATATGGATAGAATATTTCAGAAGCGGTGAAAACTCAGAAAGACTTGATTTCCTGATTGATGAGAACCTCATCGTAATCAATGATCTCATTCTGGCGGAACTAATTCCGTTCTTGAAAGTTCGCAACCAACACAGGATTATTGAACTGTTGTATGCTGTTAAGAAACTGGATTTAATGATTGATTGGGATCAAATTATAGAGATTCAGTTCAAATGCCTGAAAAACGGCTTAAATGGAATTGGTATTCCCGATCTGATCATAGTCCAGAATGCCATACAAAATAAAAGTGAGATCTATTCGCGCGACAACCATTTCAGACTCTTGAAAGACATTCTTGACTTCCGGTTGACAACTTAACTGAATCAATTTAAGAATCAGCAATACTTTGTATTTTAGTGTTATTATGTAGTCAGGGAGGTTGTTATGTTTTGTTATAAATCCATCTTAACAATAAGCTTTTTATTTATTTGCAGTTGTGCAACTAATACTTTATGGAGTGTTAAAAGTTACAGGGTTGATAATAAAACAACAGCAAGAATCAACCAAATTCTAGTGGAAAAGAACAAATCTCAAATTCGAGACGATATAAAAAAACTCTCTTTTCATTATGACATAATACCTGAAAATTCTAAGGATCGTTAAGAGATTGGTATGGATCAAATCTTTATTCTTTAAGAATA
>DAISYU010000027.1:22494-28536 GCA_036825155.1 Thermodesulfobacteriota bacterium
ATTCTAAGGATCGTTAAGAGATTGGTATGGATCAAATCTTTATTCTTTAAGAATAAATCGGCACCAGACCATATGGGACACCTTTTCTTTTGCTCTGTTTCTGAACGTGCTCAAACAACTCGGTTAAAACCGCTCACACAGTAATAGTCCTCGGCAACCGGCAAAGTCGTTATCCTACCGATGCCCCCACAACAGATCACGAAGCCCCGATGTACGCTTCGTCCTTCTGGCAACTGCTGCTGCAAACACGTCCGGGGTGATACACAGATCGAGGCGGCTCATGGCCCTGGTTATCCCGGTATAGATGAGCTCCCGTGAGAGGACAGGCGAGTCTCTATCCGGCAGCATGAGCAGGACATGATCGAACTCTGAGCCCTGGCTCTTGTGCACGGTCATGGCAAAGGAGGTCTCATGCTGCGGAAGACGCATGGGCGACACTTTGCGGAGTGCACCTTCAGGTGCGGGGAAGAATGCCCGGAGCCCCTTTTCCTTGTGGTCGAAGAGGATGATTCCCACATCCCCGTTGAACAGCCGCAGGGTATAATCGTTTGTCGTTATCAGGATTGGCCTGCCGTGATAATGCTGTGCTGCCGGCTTTATCAGTCCCTGTGCTGCCAGGGCCTGTTCTATCAAGGTATTCATCTGTTCAACACCGAACGGTCCTTCACGAAGGGCGCATAATACCCTGAACGAATTGAACATGTCCAGAGACTGACCGGGATCTGTGCCGCGCAGGTAAGGAGCATATGCCTGTACTATCTCAGTGCGGAGATCCATTGAGGCCTGACCTTGTGGCAGGGTTTCATGAACGCGGATATCCTTGTATTCCCCGGATCTCATGATCTCCACGCAGGAGTCTGCATCACCTTCGTTGACGCACCTGCTCAACTGACAGATGCCGCTGTCAGGGGTGAATCGATAGGTCTTCTTCAGTTCAACAACCGAATCCTGCATGCCGGCCGGCTCGCCTGTTACAAGATCAAAACCCATCATCTCTCTGGCAGCGCTTGCAAACTCCTGAGAATAGCCGTGTACTGCACCGGTGTCGCACATATCGCCTAAAACATGGCCGGCCTGCACGGATGCAAGCTGGTTCTTGTCACCCAGGAGGATAAGCCTGGCAGAAGGTTTTATGGCCTGCAGAAGCTTTGCCATGAGGGCCAGATCCACCATGGAGGCCTCGTCGATCACAATGACATCGTACGGCAGGGGGTTCTTCTCGTGATAGCGCGGTGTTGATCTCGACGGCACTATGCCCAGCAGCCGGTGGATAGTGGATGCCTTGCCTGAGAGGGAAGCTTTTGTTTCATCAGGCAGGTCAAGGAGCTGAATTGTTTCAGAAACAGCCTCCCCCACTCTCCGGGCAGCCTTTCCCGTGGGTGCTGCCAGGGCCACGCGAAGACTGCGGTCCTGATACAGAAGCAGCGAGAGTATCTTCGAAACCAGGGTGGTCTTCCCTGTTCCAGGCCCCCCTGTTATCACGCACAATCCACCCCTGAGAGCTGCAAGGGCACAGAGTTTCTGTTCTTCGGTGCCTTCATCGTCTCCTGAATGGAAGACCTTCTCCAAGCCCTTTTTGACCAGCGATGCATCGAACACTTTTATCTGGCTGCTCAGTGAAAGCAACCTGCCGGCACAGTTCTGTTCATAGTTCCAGTACCGCCAGAGGTAGAGGCGGGAAAAAACATCGAGAATCAGGGGCGAATAGTCTCCTGGCATTCCGCAGGCATCGCAGGCTCTGAGATCCTCAATCCATTCATCGAGACCCGGGCATTCTAAAGTACTTCCGGACTGCGATGAGGGTAGAACGGGTTTGGATGCATGCTCTGCAAGGTCAAGACAGATATGTCCTTCACGGGTATGTCTGCTCAAAAGGATTGCTGCAAGGACTACATTGGGATTTACGTTTCCTGAGAGCCCTCGGACAAAGCGGGCAAAGTGGATATCTATATGAGAGAAGAATCCTGTCTCGAGGCCCTGGTTGAAGAGATCTTCAAGGGCGCTCAGTGTAAATGTCGTATTGTCCGTCTTCATTGTGTACGTCATTCCATCCCGCTTATAAGAACACGGCTCAGTTTCTCAATGAGCTCAGCCGACGGCCGCGCATGGTATATCCCGTATTCTTCCCCGAGTCCCGGGTCTACACCCCGCAGAAAGACATAGATAACCCCGCCGAAGTGCTCGTCATATGAATAGCCCTGTACGCGTTTCTTCAGGAAGTGGTGAACGGCAAGGGTATAAAGGTGATACTGCAGGATATAGAAATTGTCTTTCATCGCGGCCTCAAGGGTTGCCCTGTTATAGTCTGCAGCATGGCTTCCCAGATAATTCGATTTCCAGTCAACAAGATAGTAGCGGCCGTTCAGGTAGAAGACCATGTCAATAAATCCCCTCATGAAGCCGTGGACCTGGTCGAAATGCAACTCCTCGATCATGGACGGAAAATCCCCGGGTATCTCGCCAACGCCTGCGGAGGCAAAACAAGAAGCAAGATCTCGTCTGCTTACCCTGCTCAAGGGGAAATAGAACTCGAGCTCGTTGAGACGCTGATCTTTCCTTACCTGAGAAAGACAGAAATCATCGATGGTTACGGAAAGGACATTCCTGATCATACCTGCAATCACGTCCTGCCAGCTGGTGTCATACCCGTATGCAGAAAGGGTATCGCTTACGTGCGTGCTGATCGTTGCATTCTCCGAGAGAAAATCCAGGTTCTCGAACAGTTCATGCATCATGGTTCCAGGCCTGGCCCCGCGCGGGAAGCTGAAGATATCCCGCCTGCCGCCATCGCCCGCAACACCTGCCTGTGACGGCCTCAGATACAGCGCGTCATAGTCAGGCATTTCGCCTGCGTGGGCTGCCTCGGATGTCAGGGCGGAAAAGCTCGAGACCCTCCAGGACCTGTCTATGGTGCCTGCAAACTCCCTGTGGGCAAGGAGCGCATCGCCTGTCCCGGGTGGTGTATAAGGCTTTGGCACACCAACGGGAATATCCCGGATTATGATGGAGGATGGCTGAGGTGTTACCAGGTCTGACAGTTCCTGTCTCATGGTGTCCGTATCGAGGACTAGCTGCTTCAGGGGTTCGATGCCGTCGCTGTCCGGCGGAAGCCCGTTGTTATGCAGCAGGTATGCAGGCGCTGATGTGCTTGTATTGCTTATGGCGCCCCAGACAACGTAGCAGCGGTTCACTGCACGGGTAAGCGCGACATAGAGGAGCCGCATGTTTTCCGCCAGCGCCTCTTTTTCCGCTTGTCTCGCGTTTTCTTCGATCCTCTCGGAGCCGAGTTCGAAGACGGCCTTCCAATCCTTGTCCGGGTCGTGGAAGGCAAAATGGTCCTTGTCCCTGAGCGTTGATGCCCCCCAGGTAAACGGACAGAACACGACAGCGTATTCCAGGCCCTTGCTCTTGTGCACGGTCTGGATCTTCACGGCATTTTCGTCACTCTCGAGCCTGAGCTGGTATTCGTCCGCCCTGCCCTGCGATGTTTCGCGCTGAAGAGCAAGCCATTTCATCAGGTCGCTCATACCGAGCCGCCTCTGAGCACTTGCCTGGTTCATCAGTTCTGCGAGATGGAGGAAATTGGTAAGCATGCGTTCGCCCCTTTTCAAGGCCAGCACCTTACGACGCACCTGCATAGCACTCAGAAGTTCCCTGAACATTCTCATGAACCCTTTTGAGGCCCAGAGCTCATGATAGTGCCTGAAGCTGATAAGGCAGTCCTCCCATGAGGCCTCGTCGTTGATCAAGGCATCGATCTCCTGTGAACCCATTCCCATAATCGAGGTTGCGAGTGCGGACTTTACCAGGCCTTCCGAATGCGGCTGTGAGACAGCCTTCAAGAGCACCTCCATCTCGATGGTCTCCGGGCTGTCAAAGACGTTCTCGTCGCTAAAGAGAACGCACGGGATAGAATATTTCACCAGTTCATCTCTGATAAGGGCGGCCTGGCGGTTCTCCCTCACCAGCACGGCGATATCATCCGGCCTGAGAAGCCTGTCTCCGATACGGACCACCTCATCGGATTCACGATCCAGGAGCCGGGATATCTCCACCGCAGTCGCCCTGACTATCTCCTGCTCTGACGATTCCTTGTTCAGAGATGTTCCATTATCCGGAGAGATAAACCACAGGGTCAATGGCGCTCCCTCACTGTCCCGGAGTACCACCCTGCCCTCTTTGTCCGCCGCATCGACCGGAACGAATTCGATCTGATTGAACACAAAGGGATTCTCATTACCCGGACGGGAGAAAAAACGGTTGAGGGCATGTATCAGTTCTTCTTCACTGCGCCAGTTTTTCTTCAGGGTATGCCTGTTTTCCCGGGCTATGTGCTGTGCGGCATTCAGATAGGTGAAGATATCCGCCCCTCTGAAACTGTAGATGGCCTGCTTCGGGTCCCCGATCAGGAACATGGGCAGGCCGTCAAAGACTGTCCTGAATATCCCGTACTGGATCGGGTCGGTGTCCTGGAATTCGTCGATGAGTGCTGCACGGTACGTGTTCCTTAAAGCAGAGACCAGGGACGGGCCAGTTTCCGAGGCAAGGGCTGAACGGACTTTCAGCAGCAGATCGTTGAAGAAGATGACGCCCATCCTGTCCTTTTTCTCTGCCAGGTGATCCCTGACATAGTCGAACAACTCGCCCTTGATCCAGATCAGGTACTCGTCCATGGAGGCCACAAGCTCATCCGCCCTCGTCCTGAGCTCTTCGCACTGGACGAAGAAGGGATGTCCGGGGGGGTTGTGACCATCTTTCATTGCATCTGCAATCGAGGAGGTGGTGAATTTCCCGAACACATTAAACAGAAGAAGGTCATCCCCATGTGAAGTGGTGAATTCATTCATGGCATCTATCCACTTGGGGATGCTTGTCTTGCGGTACTTGTTTCTATTGAATCCCGGATGAGTGAGCAGAATCTCCGTGATCTCCCCGTGCATTGCCTGCCAGGTGTTCTTCACCTGTTCAAAGGCATGCCGGTACACATCGAGATGCGGGGTAATATCAGGCCGTTTGATTCGCGGGATGATCTCTGCATCCAGGCTTACCCTGACTATAAGCTTCATCAGGCTCTCGGGCGCGATCTTTTTAATATTCCGGGCATAGTGAATGAACGTGGGGGGCTGATCCGCAGTAAACTGTTTCCGGTAGAAGTCATCCACAACCTCAAGCAGGATATCCTGCTGGTCGGTGATCAGTTCGGCATCAAAGAGACTTCTGCTCTCGAAGGCCATCTCGGAAAGGACCCTCTGGCAGAACCCATGGATGGTGAATATGGCTGCCTCGTCAAAGAGCTTGAGGGCGTGATCGAGAATGAGCCTGGCCCGATCATGGTCAGGATATTTATTTAAAAGTTCCGAGATAAATGCATCATCGCTCTGGCCTGTCTGAAAGGCAGACAGGGCCTTGCGTATATTCCCGCGTATCCTTCCGGTGAGTTCCTCTGTCGCCGCAACCGTATAGGTAACCACCAGGATCTGGTCTACAGTGAACCCTTTTTCCAGCAGAAGCCGCAGATAGAGCGAACCGATGGCATAGGTCTTTCCGGTGCCGGCACTGGCCTCGATCAGATGGGCCCCTTCAAGGGGTATGCCTGTCAGGTCCAGTTCCTTCATATCAACCTCTGATCAGTTTTTACTGTCCCGGATATGGTACAGCACGGCTCAGAAACAATCCCGTGGGTAGAAAACAGTGATTGATCACCGCAGAGACCCAGAGACCGCAGAGAAAAAGATGTTATATTTGCCGGGAGATACCGGCAAATATAATAATCTGTCCGGTACGTATAAGGCTGAACAAACTTCTGAAAGGTTGATATAAGACCAATCGCCATCTCGGAAATGGTCTTAATAGAATTTACCCTCAGCGACCTCTGCGTCTCTGCGGTGAAAGACAGATCCTCAAGACTCTCTGCCATAATAAAATCTGATCTCATGTATAATTACCCTGTTTTTTATGTCTTTCCCCAGTGCCCAACGCCTAGATCCCAGCGCCTTTCTTTATTTGAACATGGTCCAGCAATGGACCGAAGACTTCCTGCGA
>DAISYU010000027.1:28636-33312 GCA_036825155.1 Thermodesulfobacteriota bacterium
AGGGCATCCAGATCGAATGGCTCGCGGTCGTCAAGGGATACGGTGCCTGCAGAAACGAGGATACCCAGTCTGTTTTTCAGCAGGAACCGGGCCGGGTTTGCATAAAAGTCACAGAGCATATCGACATCGACCATCCTCCACTCCGGACCCGGCACGTCCAATGATCCTGTCCAGAAGACCCTCTCGGGCCTGTCCTTCTCAATAAGACTCATGGCTGCTCGGGCGTTCTCCTGTGAATAGCTGAAAAATCTCCTGCTCCCGGTGAAATAGCGCGGATTGAATGCCTGGAGGGCATGCCTGGTGAACACATGATCCAGCACAGGCGAACCGTCTTCTGTAGTATACCCCTGCTCGATGTAATCAAGAAGACCGCTAACGAGCACTGATGGCGGGACCTCGGCATTCGTATCGATCCGCTGCCCGACATAGCTCACATACAGGGTCTCCCGGGCGGAGAGCATGGCCTCGAGGAAGAGATAGAGATCATCCGAGCGCCTGTTGCGGTCACCCTTTCTGGGATTGTTTGCAATGAGATCAAAGCCCCTGGGCCTGGTCTGTCTCGGGTACGAGTCATGATTCATCCCCAGCAGGCACACCACGGAAAAGGGTATGCTGCGCATGGGTAGCATGGCGCAGAACGTAACCCCGCTCACGAGAAATCCCATTCCTTCCGCCTTCACCTCGAGACGCTGCCCGATATATGCCCTGACAACCTCGAGGGTGAGAGCTTCACCGTAGCCTGTTTTTTCTTCGATCCCGGCGAGAGAGCTCAGGACAGCCCGGACGGTGCGGAAATCTGGCTCTTTCATCTCATCGACATGAAAAAAGTCTTCCAGCAGGCCGGTCAGAATGTGTGCCCACCCTTGAAGACTTTGAGCCTGTTTCAACAGCAGGGTACGATCGGACAGGGCAGACACAAAGGAAATGAAGTTCCCCAGGGTGACTGCATCGTCCCCCTCCATATTATCGTAGGGAAGAATCCCCGCGAAATCCCTGTCATGCTTCGGATGCATTGCATAACCCAGGAGCAGCCTGTCCAGACCGAATCGCCATGTGTTCTCCGAAAAAGCCGGCAGGGAGAGTTCCTGCTTGTCCTGTCCATCCCTGCCCCAGCATATGCGGGTGTCCTGCACCCAGGTCCGGATGAGTTCCAGATCATTATCCGTTATGCCGAATTTCTTCCGCAATGACTCGGATTCCAAAAGGGAGAGGACCCTGGACACCTCGAACCTGGCATCTGCAAGGTCGAGTATGGCGACAAAGGTGTCGGCCAGATCGCTCTGGGTCCTGATCGTCCTGTCTGAAATGCTGAACGGGATATACTTCGGGCTGCCTCTATCGACATCGAAGACCGCCTGGATAAACGGGGCATAGGTCTCGATATCAGGGGTCATGACCACGATATCCTCTGGTTTGAGCCCAGGGTTCTCATCAAAGAGGGCCAGCAGGTTGTCATGAAGCACCTCCACCTCCCTCATGGGACTGTGGCACGAGTGGATCTGCACAGATGTGTCCGAAAGGGCGACAACCCGCTTGGTTTCGTCGGATGAAGGATTCTGCAGATTGAGGACATCGCTCTGCAGGCATCCGAGTATGGTGTCTACGGCGACCTGTTCAAATGCATCGATCTCTTCGAGCTCAAAATCCTGGAGAACATCAAACAGCTGTCTGCCCAGATCCCCGTAAGACGCCAGCAGGCTGTTTCCTTCTTCAAGGTAGAGTGTTTCTTCGTCTTTATCAGGGCTCCTCATCAGAATCCTTGTCATCTCGGCAGCACAGCGGATATCGCCCCAGTACTGGCTGCAGGGATTCATCAGAAAGAGATAGACCGGTATGTAGGCTGAAACGGCATGGAATATCTCCAGGTGGAACAAGGGGAGATACGACAGGCCGAATATGCTGAGCCGCTCGGGCAGGGAATCAATTACATCCGGGCCGAGCATCTCCATAAAGGCCTTTTTCAGGGATGCACGGTGCTCATACTCGTGGCCGGTGGTAAGCTCTCTCCACAGAACAGACTGCCAGTATTCAACTCTCCTGTCTTTTTCAGGGAAAGAGAACCTGTGTTCCTGCCAGCCAAGGATCGCCTCTTCCCGGAAGATGATATACTGGTCAAAGGTCTCGGCCAGTTCTTGGCTGAGCTGATAGAGTCTGATCCCTGACTCATCACCGGCCACATAATGCCTGATGCTCTCGAATCCCTTCTGATGCATAAGGAATGACAGCTTCTCCATGATCCGCCAGGCCATGGTATCCACATCAAACAGGGACTCTTCGGGGACATCCTTTACCACGCACCTGAACAGGTCATTCACCATGGCATTGGGGAACGGAAAGGAGGTGTTCGCACAGATGCCGTGATGCGCTGCAAGCTGCATGGACAGCCAGCGTTCCATGCCTTTGCTCTGTACCACCACGATCTCGGGAACAAACGGCGATGAAAGCGGGTCTTCCAGCACGCGCGCGAGCTGGTCCGCTAGGACCTCGATCTTATTGCTGACAAACAGTTTCATCCCGGGCATTTCACTACCATAACACGTCTTTTGTAGGCACACTATACCACTAAATAGTCCGAACACAAATAAGCAGAGAATTCATCTTAAAAAAGACCACAGGATCTTCATGCCGGTAAAAATCAGCCCTTGCCGGCAATCTTTTCAGATGCCAGAATCAATAAGACCTTTGGTCTGGACAAAAGCTCGCCAGCGAAGTATGTAGTCACACTATTCTTTCTGATCATCGACAACCACAATATCGACACGGAGGCAGACGATGAACATACTCGTTTTATACTATTCCAAGAGCGGAAATACGAAAAGGCTGGCAGAGGCCATAGCAGACGGAGTGCAACAGGTGGATGGTGCCCGGTGCACCATAAAAGACACGGCAAGCGTTACAAAAGAAGATTTCGTTTCCTGCGACGGGCTGATTGCCGGCTCCCCGGTATATTTCGGGACTATGGCAGCCGGCATGAAAGACGTGTTCGACAAGTTTGTGGGCATCCGCAAAAAGATGGAGGGTAAGGTTGGTGCCGCGTTCGCCACGAGCGGCGATCCCACAGGCGGCAAGGAGACCACCATCATGTCCATAATCCAGGCACTGCTCATCTACGGTATGGTGATCGTCGGCGATCCCATGGATGCCACCGGACACTACGGTGTTGCCTGCACCGGGAGCCCGGACAAGAGTGCGATCCTAAACGCAGAAAAGCTCGGCAAAAGAGTGGCACTGCTGGCAAAAAAACTTTCATAGAGGTAAGACATGTCGCACCATAATGAAATATTCCTTGATCATGCATCAACGACCCCTGTTCAGCCTGACGCCTACGGACTCATGGTGCCGTATTTCGGGAACCACTTTGCCAGTCCCGGCACCAGCTACGAAATGGGCCAGAGATCGAAGAGAGCAGTTGAACAGGCACGCCTGAGGGTTGCCCAGCTCATTGGCGCCAGACCGGTCGAGATCATCTTTACCGCCTCCGGCACCGAGTCGAACAATATGGCCGTACTGGGAGCAGCCTATGCGCTACAGTCCAAAGGCAGGCATATCATCACCTCTTCCATTGAGCACGCATGCGTGCTCAATACCTGCAGACATCTTGAGAAGAATGGTTTCAGGGTAACCTACCTGCCGGTGGATGAAAATGCTGTGGTCGACATCTCAGCCCTTGAGGAGGCCATATGCGATGACACGATCCTGATTACGGTCATGCATGCGAACAACGAGGTGGGCACCATTGAACCCATCGGAGAAATAGGAAAAATTGCCAGGGAAAAAGGGATCTGTTTCCACAGCGACGCAGTACAGAGTGCCGGCAAGATACCCGTGGCGGTTGATGATCTGCAGGTGGACATGCTCAGTATAGCATCCCACAAGATCTATGGACCCAAGGGTGTGGGCGCTCTGCATATAAGGACAGGCACCACAATAGAGCCGATCCTCTTCGGATCGGACCAGGAGCGGGGCCTGCGTCCGGGATTACTCAATGTACCGGCGATCGTAGGGTTCGGCATGGCATGCGAGATCGCGGGAAGAGACCTGGAGACCAACATGATCAAGATCAAGACCATGAGAGATTCCCTCGAACAACAGATACTGCAGCGGATCGAAGGGGCGACAATTAACGCGTCAGGAGCAGACAGGCTGCCGCACATCTCCAGCATTTCTTTTGCTGGGGTTACGGCCGACTCTCTGGCAGCCAACCTGGACGCAAAGGATATCTTTGTCTCATCCGGTTCTTCTCCCGTTCCATCAAAAAAGCAGATCTCTCATGTGCTTGCAGCCATGCATGTTGATTTTCAGCGTGCACACGGCACACTGCGGATCAGCCTTGGATGGGAAAACAGGGACAGGGAAGTTGCGAAAACGGTGAACCGTCTGGAGGAATCCATAGCCAGAATCAGGGAATTCTCCAGATCCATTGACAAAAGCGAGTTCTGCATCTTCACTTTTGAGGATAAGGAAGCCGCTGCTTCAGCTGAAAAGGTTCTCAAGGACAAAGAATTTGTTTTTACCCTGACCGCAAAGCCTGAAGCCGTCATGCAGTTTACCGGTTCCCATATCGCTCTTGCGTGCATGACGAGCGACCGGCAGAAAATAGGCGGGATTTTAGGTGAAAACGGCATTGATGTGGCCGGCACGCACACCATCAGGCCGCAGTGCAGGACCACGACAAA
>DAISYU010000028.1:0-24761 GCA_036825155.1 Thermodesulfobacteriota bacterium
GCGTCAGGGAACCATACAGATCCCCTTCAGGAGTTACTTCGATATAGAGCATGCCGACAGACGATTCGGCCACATTCGCCACATCCTGCCCGGTAGCGATAAACATCGCTGCGATGGCATTCGCAGCATGAGCTCCGTTGTTATTGGCCCCGGCCATAAATGCGCCGAGACCTGCCATCCTGCTCTGCTGACAGAGCGTCTCAGGATCCACCCTCAGGTGCTGAATCACGAGGTCTCTCTTCAGGGTAATCTCCGCTGTTACCCTTTTCCCCCGGGTGTTAAGGATATTTATCTGTGAGGCCTTCTTGTCAGTAGCAAGGTTCGATTCCATGAAAAAGTGCTCGATCCCCTTGTACTGGGCCAGAATCCAGCTGCATGCAGCAAAGGTCGCCATACTCACCATGTTCTGTCCCGCAGCATCTCCGGTAAAATAATTGAACCGCAGGTATACGAACTTACTCATCAGATATTTTTCAATATCGATGAGCTTGGCTACTTTTGATGTCGCCTCAGCCTGTACACGAATCTCTTCGATATGTTCATCGATCCATCTGGCGAATTCAAGCGCCTGCCTGGTGGATTCGAAGATAAAAACAGGAGCACGCTGCATCCGGTCATCCTGCACCGTAGTGGTCACCCCCCCGCACATATTGATCATCTTTATCCCCCGGTTATACGAAGCCACCAGCGTCCCTTCACTGGTTGACAGAGGGATCAGGAAATCACCATTTGCATACTCCCCGTTAATCTTCAAAGGACCTGCAAAGGCCAACGGCACCTGGGTCACACCGGTGAAATTTTCGATGTTCCCCCTCGTCAGCCTCGGATCAAAAGAATACTTATCGATATGCTCGACCTTAACGCCGCTATATTCCTGAATAAACTCGAGCCGTTTTTTGATAATCTCCGGTTCATAATTGGCTTCTTTATCCCAGGGCAGTGTGGCCTGCCTCATCCATGGCTCGGTAATGGTATCGGTAACATCCAGGCTCACCTCCCCGAAGGGGTCTGCAATAAATGCAACATTTATTCTATGCTCTCCCATCTCCAACGCATCGGCGCAGACGAGAAATTGCAGATCATGCGCCAGGGGGAAGGGTATGTAGTGATCCTCATCAATTGCTGTTGCACAAAGGAATTTATCACCCATCATGATAAAAACCTTATCAGGGGTTACCTCAACACCATCGATCAGAACATCAAGGATGCCCCGCACAGTAGCATCACTCATCGGATTCTTCAGCGAAAAAGCGATCCCGTCTTTAACATTTTTCAAACTGCCGATGGTATACATGTGTTCAAGAATCTTGGCTGGTATTTCCAAGGTTTTATTCGCCATTCCTCTGCTGATTGATATAACCTTCTTGTCTGTTGTGCTCATTCTCTTCCATCCTCTCTAGATGTCTGTGACATATACTTCAGTACAAAATTACACTATCCCGGCACCAAGTCGTATACACAGAGCATGCCATTGTTTACCATGCGAGCATGACGCATACAAAACGGTCTAGTACCCGCTCGGATCCAACAAGCAGGTCCGGTTTTTACAAGTAATGGGAACACAGGTCTCATTGCATTATCCTGTTCCCTCAAGACAGGCCATGGAAATATTTTACACAAAAAGGGCAAGTTTTTGGGTCAGTTCTGAAAAAAATCATGCAGGAAAACCCGGCATTCCTGCATTCGGACCTCTGCAGCATTTCTCCGGCTTTTATTCCCCATGCCATTGCACCACCACAGCTATGATCCGGACACAACGATTGCAGCAGCTGCCTGCAACTTTAGTATAACCCGACCCGGCAGGACTACGGTATTACCTTGGACTTTATGGCAAATGCCGCTTGTTCGGCATGCGCCAGGGCATCGGTGGCTCGTCTGACAATCTTATCCTCGGCCCTTACTATCAGAGATTCGAGCTCGCTGTCATAGGCCCCACAGGATTTTACACAGTCCAGATACCCTTTGGTCTTATAGCTCTCCAGAAGAAAGCGGGCCTTTTCCAGAGGGGGGAGACCGAGATAGTGATGGATTCTCCCAAGCATTGCATCTCTGTTCTGAAAAAGGTCGCACCTGACATGAAAGAGCAGATTGGTGAGCTGCAGTGTCTCAAAGGTGCAGTTAAAGCTGAGCCCTTCAATGAGCATACCCAGTTCCTCCACCATCTGGTCTTCCGAAGGGGCATGAAAACTGCCGGTTTTCACCTGTTCATACAGCGGCGTCCAGGTGAGTACGGCTAGGCTTCTGACTCTCACTTCGTCCGGCTGGATCTCATTGAGGACATGGATCGTATCGTTCATGTGTTTATGCCCTTTTTTCTTCTCGCCTCCGGCCAGACCGGGCATGACAAAGGCTGCCAGGCTGATGCCGGCATCCTTGAGCTTCTTCCCGGCCTCGATATGCCCGTGGCTGCTGACACCCTTGTCCATGTACTCAAGGACCTCGTTGCAGCCCGATTCGATACCCACATAACAGGAACCAAGCCCGGCATCCTTCAATTCCCCTAAAACATCCGGTGTTCTCCTGGATACGGTCTTCGCCCGAGCATAGACCGAAACCCTCTCCAGATGAGGAAAGGCTTTCCCGAGATATACCAACACCTCACTCAATTGCCCGGGCTGCATGGCAAGGGCATCGGCATCCTGAAGGAAGATCCTTGCGGCGCCCTGATACATCCAGGTTGCCACATTCTTCAGGCTCTGCAGGGCCACCCATTGTCCTTCATCCACCTTCTCCGGATATTCACCATAGATCTCAGGGTTTTTTGTGATCACCTCCCGGATCACTTCATTGTTTACCCTGCCATTGCAGCCCATCTGCCATGAGGTATTTTCGATCAGGTCCCGGATCCTGCACACGGAGTCGATATCCGCCCTGATCTCACTGGCAGTGCGGGAACTGAACTTTTTCCCCTTGTAGACAGGACAGAACCGGCAGCGGTTCCAGGGACAATTGCGGTTGACCCGCAGGATGAGTGAGGCATGTTCCCCGATTGGACCCATGGGGCCCATTTCCATGGAATAGTCTTCCGGCCTCGTTTCGATCATGATCCCTGTCTTATAATAAATGGCTGGAAAGTTTCCTATCGAAAAATGATCCGAGATCCAAGGCATGAACCACTCAGCTGGCTCCAGACCCTTTTTTAAGTATCTATTGTTTACGTCGTGCCTTTACGCCTGTGATCTCCAGCTGGCCGGCAATGTCTTACATCTGCTTGATATAATTATAGATATAATCAAACCCGGACCAAACGGTGAAGAAGAGCGCGATCCAGAGGAAAAATTCCCCAGCGAGCTGAAACTGAATGTCAAGGATCGGATAGTGGATAAGCAGGGGGATCAGCGCCGCACATTGAAATGCCGTCTTGTATTTCCCGAGCCAGTTGGCTGCAATGATGATGTGTTTCTCCGATGCGATACTCCTCAGTCCGGTTACTGCGAGTTCTCTTCCGATAATGATCGCAGCGATCCAAGCCTGCACCCTGCCCATAGGGATGAGCATGATCATGACCGATGCAATGAGGAGTTTGTCTGCAAGCGGATCGAGAAGTTTGCCCAGATCCGATTCCATATGATATTTTCTGGCAAAATAACCGTCGAGGTAATCGGTGATCGTTGCTGCGATAAACAGGATTGCCGCTATTACAGAAGGTATTACCCCATCAATTATTAGCAGTATGACAATGACCGGTACCACAACGATACGCGATATGGTCAATGCATTCGCCAAGTTCATTCCAGATCATTTCCTCCCTCCATTGATAATTGCAAGTACACTCTTAACATACTCTTTTGTCTCTTGGTAGGGCGGAATTCCACCATAGGTGTCAACCACTGTCGGCCCTGCATTATATGCAGCAAGCGCCTTCATCATATCACCCTGATACTTCCTGAGAAGGCGTGAAAAATACCTTGTGCCGGCGGTTATATTCTCTGCAGGATCCCACGGATTGCTGACCCCCATAGCCGAAGCCGTGTCCGGCATGAGCTGCATGAGCCCCATTGCCCCTTTCGATGAAAGTGCCCTGGGATTGTAGCCCGATTCCACCTGAACAATACTCTTTATAACCTCCGGGTCCATGCCGTGCGAGGCGGCAATATCCGATATGAGCTGCTCATAGTGTGCCTTTCTGTGTACAGTATGCCGTCGCCTGGGCTTTTCCCGGTAGTATACATCCCATTGTTCCCCTTGCGGGCAGTTGGAAAACACCCGTGTTCCGTCACTGAGACGCTTCATATAGATGTCTGCGGACACAGGTGATGTCACGACAAGAAAAAGGATCACAGAACATATGATCAAAATACTGCTGCGCCCCGACAAATATCCCTTTGGCATACCATCCCCGTGTTTCATATCAGTCTTATCGTCATTATCCTGTTTTTATTCAATGTAAATCAAGATGAAACAGGCACCTGCGGCACATTGCATGCCGCCTCACCCAGGCTGCTGTTCCTCTACAAAAGAGTATGAATCAGAGGTGATCTGATCAGTCCTTTTGCCAGCGATTGTTGTTTCGAACCTGGGCGCCCTGTGGAGCAACGGCCTTTATCACCCGTTTCCGGGGGAGAAGCACCCGGATTCTCGTGCCTTTCCCCACAGAACTCTGCACGGTGATAAACCCGCCGTGTTCTTCAATGATCATGTAGACCTTTGAGAGCCCCAGTCCTGCACCCCGCACCTTCGAGGTATAGAAGGGATTGAAAATATCCTTTATCTCGTCGTCTGGTATCCCCTTACCCGTATCAATGACATCAACGATCAGATATTGGGGATGGAGACTCACATTGACTTCAATACTTCCTTTACCCTGCATGGATTCACATGCATTGACGAACAGGTGCCAGAACACCTCAACAAGGTAGTTGTGATCCGCTTCTATCATGTCGATTGCATCCGGCACATTCACCTCATAGGCTACCCCGCCGAACCTGCCGGATCCGAATGTCTTGATAAGGGCCTCATCAATGACATCCTCTATATTGGTGGCGGAAAAATTAGGCCGGTGAATCTTGGTATAGTTGACATACTCCTCGATATCCATGATCATGGATTCGAGCCGCTTCACGTCTTCAATTATATACTCCACGTAAACCCGTTCGTTGGAGTCTGCGCCAACGGAGTTGCCGAGCCTTCGGGAGAACCCTCCCAAAGAGGTCAATGAATTCCGGATCTCATGGGCTACACCTTCCACTACCTTGCCGAGAGAAGCGAGTTTCTCCGCATTGATGATCTGTCTCCTCATCATTTCAATGTCTGTCAAATCTCTCACGACAAGAACGATACCGCCGGCATATTTCTCACTCTTGAGCGCAGAGGCTGTCAGCAGTCCGGAAAAGATACTGCCGTCAGCCTTTCTGAAGGCATATTCGTTCTCAAAATTGTCTATCCCGTCAGCGAATGCCTGGTTGATATCGGCAAAGATATCCACTGACGGATCCGGGATGAGCACATCCACGGGTTTGTTCTTCATCTCATCCAGCTTGCCCCAGAATTTTCGTGCCATGGAATTCATAAACTGGATCGTGCCCCTGCTGTCTATGGTGACTACCGCCTCACCCATGGTCTCGGTTATGGTGACCATATAGTCTTTGTATGCATCACCACGGGCTTTCAGACGGATATTTTCCATCAGGATTTCATGATCTCTCACCAGTTTATTGGCGATATGAACCAGATCGGGCAGGGAAATCGGTTTTGAGATATAGTCATTCGCCCCTGCCTTCATAGCCTTAACGGCTATGTCTTCCGAGCCCTCACCCGTAATAAATACCACGGCAGCGTGTTCATCCTTCTTCTTGATCTCCTTGAGCGCGTCGATGCCGTCCATATGGGGCATGCGGTAATCGAGGAAGATCAGATCGGGCCTGGATTCGTTAAATATATCGATCGCCTCCTGCCCGTCAAATGCCTGGATGACGTCAAAGCCGTATTCGGACAGGGTTCTCTTTACGACTTCGTTGACATCGCGGTTATCGTCCGCGACCAGTACTTTCCATTTTTTTCCTTCGGCCTCATCCATAACTTAACGCCCACACATTTACCACCTCGTCATCGCTTAAGGCTTTCTTTACATCTATTATAGGCCTTCCTGAAGGCAAAACAATATCCGGAGCGATTTCAGCAAGCGGAATAATGACGAATGACCGTTGTTCCATACGCGGGTGCGGCACGGTAAGGGTATCGGTTGACATGGATATCCCATCCAAGAGGATGATGTCGATATCGATGGTACGGGGAGCATGCACATAAGGTCTTTGTCTGCCGAGGTCTTTTTCCACCATGAGACAAATACGAAGCAGTTCCTCCGGGTTGGCTGCTGTCTCTACGAACACCACCATGTTAAAGTAGTTGCTCTGCTTGTCAGGAACATCGACGGGTTTTGTCTCGTATATACTGGAGGAGAGGAGAATCCGCACACCGTTCCTGGCGAGGGAATCCAGGGCATCTTTGAGATACTTCAACCTGTCTCCAAGGTTAGACCCGAGAGAGAGGTATCCCCTCATCACCTCACCCGGTTTTTCAGGACGCCGATGCCCTCGAGTTCTATGGCTATCTCATCCCCGGGATTCATGGGCCCGATTCCCGACGGTGTCCCGGTGGCGATAACATCGCCCCTGTTCAATGTCATAATCCCGGAGATGAACTCGACGAGTTCGAACACGGAAAATATCAGGTTTTTCGTGTTGGAGGACTGCTTGCATTCCCCGTTGAGGTGAGATGTGATTG
The DNA here is from genome assembly GCA_036825155.1 of Thermodesulfobacteriota bacterium. GTDB lineage: Bacteria > Desulfobacterota > Desulfomonilia > UBA1062 > UBA1062 > DSAD01. Next base: position 6,724 of record DAISYU010000028.1, read on the forward strand.
CGAGCGAATGCGGGTCGCCAATATCGGTCTCGATCCACGGACCTATGGGAGCAAAGGTGTCGAATGACTTTGCACGGGTCCACTGGCCGTCCGAGACCTGGAGGTCCCGGGCCGTAACATCATTCAGACAGGTATATCCGAGGATGACACCGGCTGCATCCGAAGCCTTCACGTCCTTGCAGTCCTTTGAGATCACCACGGCGAGTTCCGCCTCGTAATCAACCCTGGTTGACTGGGGTGGATAGACAATATCATCAAGCGGGCCGATTACACTCGTTGCCGGCTTCATGAAGAGGATCGGTTCCTTCGGGAGTTCAAGCCCGAGTTCTTCGGCATGGTCCCGATAGTTAAGTCCCACTGCAACGATCTTGCTCGCTATTGTGGGAGCAAGAAGCCGCTTGACCTCCACCACCCCTTGCGGATCAAAGGTTTCCGGATCGCACTGGATAAATTCCCGGCCGTCTTCACTTTGGTACCAGACAATATCTCCTGCTGAACTGAGCGCTCGTCCGATCTTCATTTTACAACCCCAAAACGTCCATCATGGAATAGAGTCCGGGTTTCTTGTCCTTCAGCCAACGGACAGCCCGAAGCGCCCCTTGGGCAAAATTCTGCCTGGAGTGAGCCTGGTGTTTGATCTCGATACGCTCGTTGTTTCCAGCGAACAGCACCGTATGGTCCCCGACAATGTCTCCTGCCCGAAGTGTCTGGATGCCTATCTCACCATCAGGGCGCTGCCCGATGATACCGTGGCGCGCATAGCAGGCGTGATCTTCCAGGATTATCCCCTTCGCCTCGGCAATGGAGCGTGCCAGGCCCAGTGCGGTACCGGACGGAGCATCTTTCTTGAGCCTGTGGTGTGCCTCGAAGATCTCGATATCGTAGTCTCCCCCCAGAAGCTGCGCCAGTAGTGCCGCCACCTTGAACATCACATTCACCCCGATACTCATGTTGGGTGCCATGACAACGGGAACCACCTCCGCACAACCGTGTATCACCGAGAGCTGATCCTCGTCGAATCCGGTGGTGCCGATCACCAGGTGTTTTTTACTGTCCTTGGCATACCGGGCTGTCTCCACGGTTACCACAGGCAGGGTGAAATCAACGATGACATCACAGGTGGAAAATGCATCTGAGAAATCAGAGGCGATTGTTACACCCTTCACATCCCTGCCGATAACCGTGCCGGCATCTTTACCGAGCATGGGGTGACCTTGTGCCTCGAGCGCACCGGCCAGGACCAGATCATCGGCATCAGCGATTCCCTGGGCAATCAGAGAGCCCATCCTGCCTGCTATCCCCACAACACCTGCATGAATCATCGTATCAGCCTCCATTCCTTTTCCAATCTTAACTTATATGCACCCGTACTTTTTCAGTACACTTGAGAGTTGTGCCTTATTGGCCTCTGTCATCTCACACAAAGGCAGCTTGAACTCCTCGTTGATCTTCCCCATCATGGCCAGGGCTGTCTTGACCGGGATCGGGTTGGTTTCAATAAACATTACCTGGTTGAACTCAAGGAGTTCATAGTGGATCTTCTGCGCAGTTGAGGCGTCACCATCCTGCCAGGCACTGATCATACCGGACACCTTGTCAGGCAGGATATTTGCCGTCACAGAGATAGCGCCGGTCCCGCCGACTGAGAGAATGGGCATATTCAGGGCATCCTCTCCGGAGAGGAGACAGAAGTCATCAGGGGTATCCCGTACGATGTAGGAACACTTTACCAGATCGCCGCTCGCCTCTTTTATCCCCACGATCGTATCGATCTTTGCCAGAGAGGTGACAATCTCCACGCTCATGTTCACCCCGGTCCTTCCCGGGACATTGTAGAGGATCTGGGGAATGTCGCACGCTGCTGCAACAGCTGCATAGTGGTCATGGAGACCCTTCTGGGTGGGTTTGTTATAATACGGCGTGATGAGCAGGGCAGCATCCGCCCCGGCCTCCTTTGCATGCCTGGTGAGCCTGATAGCCTCTTGCGTGGAGTTGGATCCGGTCCCTGCGATAACTGGCACCCTTCCCCCCACCTCTTCGACACAGATATCAATCACCCGCTCATGCTCTGCATGGGAAAGGGTTGCGGACTCTCCTGTGGTGCCGCACGGTACGATCCCGGAAACACCTCCTGAAATCTGAAAATTTATGAGATCTCTGAACGCCTTTTCATCAACATTCCCGTTGCGAAACGGTGTTACAATCGCTACTATTGCGCCTGAAAACATATCTCACCTCCGCGATGCTATCGTATTATATCCGGCACGATCTCTCCGGATATGAGGTCTTCATATGACTGCCTTTTCAATACCACATAATAGTTTGCGCCATCCACCAAAACCTCCGGCAGCTTGGGTCGTGAATTGTAGTTGGAGGCCATGGTATACCCGTATGCACCCGCTGACATAACCGCGATTGTATCCCCCCGTGTGAGTTTCGGAAGGTCCCTGTTCTTTGCAAGAAAATCGCTCGATTCGCAGATAGGCCCCACCACGTCTGCCTTTTCCGTATCACCCTCCTTTTCCTTCAGCGGTTTTATATCATGGTATGCATTGTACAGGGCCGGCCGCATGAGATCATTCATTCCGGCATCAACAACGATAAAGGTCTTGGTCCGCGTCTCCTTGCGGTAGAGCACGTTTGTGACGAGCACACCTGCGTTCCCCACGATTACCCTGCCGGGCTCGAATATGAGCTTGAGACCAAGGGGGCCCACCGCATCAAGAATAGCGGAGCAGTAATCCCTCGGGTGAGGCGGCTCTTCATCGGAATAGGTGATCCCAAGGCCGCCGCCGAGATCCAGATAGCGGAACTCAATCCCGAGTTCCGCCAGATTCGAAATCAAAACCTTGAGTCGCTGGGCCGCATCGATGAACGGGGTCACATCCGTGAGCTGGCTGCCGATGTGGCAGTCGATCCCCACGATCTCGATATTATCCATATCCTTAGCCCTCAGGTATTGCGCCATGGAGCCCTCGATGTCGATCCCGAACTTGTTGTCCCGCATGCCGGTGGAGATATAGGGATGGGTCATGGGATCCACATCCGGATTGACCCTGATGGAGATGGGGGCCTTTTTCCTGAGCTCACCGGCTCGGGCGTTGATTACCTCGAGCTCCTGTTCGCTCTCGATATTGAACATCATGATGCCTGCATGTATCGCCATGTCGATCTCTTCGGTGGTCTTCCCCACGCCCGAATAGACGATCTTGTTTCCCGGGATACCTGCCTTGATGGCCCGGTAGAGTTCTCCGCCGGAAACCACATCCGCACCGAGGCCCTGGCTCGCCATGAATGCCAGAACAGCAAGGCTCGAATTTGCCTTCATGGCAAAACAGGTCTGATGGTCCACCTGTTCGAGCGGATCTTCAAAGGCGCGGACATGCCTTTTAAGTGTCGGGAGGCTGTAGCAGTAGAACGGTGTCCCGACAGCCTGTGCAATATCGCTTAAGGGCACATCTGCGCAGTAGAGATTTCCCTGTTTGTATACAAAATCATGCATGTTCTCTTCTCTCCTCTATGTTTCCGGCACAATGCCTGCGATTATCTGGATAACAGGTATTCATCACCTGTTTTTGTACCGGTATCTTTCACGTGCTCGCGACTATTTGCCGACGATGCCGGCCTGGCTCATCCAGGAGGTCGTTCCTTTCTCAAACGCTATCCGGTATACCATGTACTGGGCCCCCGGGGATTCATCTTTCAGGATAACAACGCCTTTCTCACGAATGGACTGCTCGTCTTTCATGATCAGGTCATCGATGCACGAAGGACATATTCCCTTCGGCTTTCCCAGGAGTGTTACCTTGCCCTCGGCCTCGTTGCACCTGGCCCTGACAACCACCGTGTCATCCTCGTACCTGATGGAGACAATCTCAACAGGGTCCGGCTGTCCCGGCGGCAGGGGCGGCAGTTTACGGCCGCATCCCATGCAGGAAAACACCATGAACCCGAGAATAACTGCTACCCTAAACTTTGTTCCCAAGGCTCGTCAACCTCTCCCGTGCCTGGTTCAGGGCCTGTTTCACCTTTTCCCGTGCTGTCCCGCCGAAGCTCGTTCTCCTGTCCACTGAACCCTGGGGGCTGATCACGGAAAAGATCTCTTCGTCAAACTGCTTCGCGTGAGCGATGAATTCGTCCAGGCTCAGATCGCTCAATGTCTTTCCCTGCCTGATGAGTTCGGAGACCATCTCACCGGTGATGCGGTGAGCCTCCCGGAACGCAACACCCTTTTCCACCAGAAAATCCGCAACATCGGTGGCCGTGATGAATCCTTTTGCAAGCGAGGCATTCACTGCCGCTTTGTTTATCTCAAGACCGCCTAAGAGTCCGGCCATCAACTCAATGCATTGCCTGGCTGTATCGAGGCTTTCAATCACCGGTCGCTTGTCCTCCTGCATGTCCCGGTTATACGCCAGGGGCAGGCCTTTCATCATGGTGAGCAGGGATATGAGGCTCCCGTAGACACCCCCGACCTTGCCCCGTATGAGCTCCGCAACATCCGGATTCTTTTTCTGCGGCATAATTGAGCTGCCGGTACAGTATGCATCTGCAAGTTCCACAAAAGAATAGGGGGCGGAGTTCCAGATGACGATCTCCTCCGCCAGCCTGCTCAGGTGCATCATTATGGTAGCTGCATCAAAGACGGCCTCGATGGCGAAATCCCGGTCGCTCACCCCGTCGATGGAATTTCTGCATGGCCCGTCAAATCCGAGCGCAGCGGCGGTCATGTTCCTGTCTATGGGGTGAGTGGTGCCTGCCAGTGCTGCACTGCCCAGAGGAGATGTGTTGAGTCTTTTTTTTGTATCCACAAGCCGGTCATAATCCCGCTCGAACATCTCGAAATATGCCAGCAGGTGATGTGCAAAGGAGACCGGCTGCGCATGCTGCAGGTGCGTCATGCCCGGGATAATGGTATCAACGTGGTCCTGGCCCTTGTGGACGACAGCTTCCATAAGCCCCAACAGCTTTGTCTGCAGCTCTGTCAGGCCTTCGCGCACGAACAGCTTGAAGTCGGTGGCCACCTGATCGTTGCGGCTTCTGGCAGTATGGAGCTTTTTGCCCGCCTCTCCGATCCTGCGGGTCAGTTCGACCTCGATATTCATGTGCACATCTTCAAGGGCCGGATCAAAGTCAAATTTCCCGGAGGCTATATCTTCTTGTATCCCGGTCAGACCCTCTATAATGGTGTCGGCCTCATCGTTCGTGAGAATCCCGGCGGATTTCAGCATCCGTGCATGGGCGATACTTCCTTCAATGTCCTCTCGATAGAGCCGTTTGTCGATAGAGACCGATTCGGTGAATCCCTCTACCAGGGTGTCGGTACCCTGGCTAAACCTGCCTGACCACGGTTTGTCTTTCATGGTTCCATCTGTTTGCGCATCTTGAGCCGCAAGGCGTTCAGCCGGATAAATCCCGCTGCATCCTTCTGGTCATAGACCTCGTCCTCATCAAATGTTGCAACTTCAGGATTGTACAGAGAGGCCTCGGCCCTCCTTCCGGTAATGATACAATTGCCCTTGTAGAGCTTTACCCTGACATCGCCGGTGACCCCCTTCTGGGATTCATCTATGAGTTTCTGCAGGGCATATCGTTCCGGGGCAAACCAGTAGCCGTTATAGATGAGTGTTGCATAACGCGGCATGAGCTCGTCCCGAAGATGCATAAGCTCCTTGTCCATGGTGATCTGCTCGATGCCCCTGTGCGCGACCTTCAGGATGGTGCCCCCCGGCGTCTCGTACACCCCGCGGGATTTCATTCCCACATAGCGATTTTCCACGATGTCCACCCGGCCGATCCCGTTCTTCCCGCCGAGCTGGTTGAGCGTTGCCAGCAGTTCCGCGGGACTCATCTCCTGAGAGTCGATGGCAACCGGGTCGCCGTCCTTAAATGATATCACAACCGAGGTGGCCTCATCCGGTGCTTCCTCAGGAGAACATGAGAGTACAAACATATCCTCCCGGGGTTCGTTCCAGAGATCTTCCAGGATGCCTCCTTCAAAACTTATGTGCAGGAGATTCCTGTCCATGCTGTAGGGTTTGGCTTTCGAGACCGGGACATCAATGCCGTGCTCAGCCGCATAATCGATCATTTTATCGCGCGAGGTCAACTTCCACTCATCCATTTTCCAGGGTGCAATGACCTTTATCGAGGGATTAAGTGCCCAGAAAGTGAGCTCGAACCGCACCTGGTCATTCCCTTTGCCGGTTGCCCCGTGTGCAACGGCCTCGGCACCTTCTTTTCGTGCTATCTCGATGATCTTCTGTGCAATCAGGGGTCTTGCAAGAGATGTCCCTAAGAGATAGGTCCCCTCGTATGCCACGTCCGCCCTGTACGCAGGGAACACGTAATCCCTGACAAACTCTTCCCTGACATCATCGATATAGATCTTTGATGCGCCGGTCTTTTTGGCCTTTGCTTCCAGGCCGTTGAGTTCCTCTGCCTGGCCGACGTCTGCAGCATAGCAGATAACTTCATAGCCGAATTCGTCCTGCAGCCATTTGAGGATCACCGATGTATCCAATCCCCCGGAATACGCCAATACTACCTTTTTTGCACTCATGATAGTCTCACCTCACCTGTCTTAGTAAAAAATCCATAATGGCTTCCTGTACAAACAGCCTGTTCCTCGCCTGCTCCCACACGATGGACTGACTCCCCTCCAGCACCTCCTCGGTGACTTCTTCACCACGGTGAGCCGGCAGGCAGTGCATAAACACAGCATCGGGTGCTGCATGGTCCATGAGACTGCGGGTTACCTGGAAAGAGGCAAACGTCTGTTTTCGCTCAGCAGCCTCTTCCTCCTGTCCCATACTTGCCCAGACATCCGTATTTATTGCTATCGCACCGGCAGAGGCCTCATACGGATCCCTCATAACAGTTATCCGTGCCCCGGCCTTCTGTGCATTCTCGACTATCGTCCTGTCCGGATCGAAACCCTCAGGGCATGCAAGCATGAGCTCGAACCCGAAGGCTGCCGCAGCATTGATCCAGGAGTTCGCCATATTGTTCCCGTCCCCGATCCAGGCCACCTTTTTTCCGGCCAGATTTCCAAACCGCAGCGAAAGGGTGAAACAGTCGGAGAGGACCTGACAGGGGTGAAGGAGATCGGTGAGCGCATTGATCACCGGGACATCGGCGAAAGCAGCCATTTCAACCGCCCGTTCATGGCCGAAGGTTCTCATCACGATACAATCACAGTATCCAGCCAGGATTCGGGCAGTATCCTTCAGGGGCTCTCCCCTGCCCATCTGTGATCCGGCAGCAGTAAGGACAATGGGATGTCCCCCCATTCTTGCCACGCCCACTTCGAAGGATATCCGGGTCCTGGTGGATGCCTTCTCGAAGACGAGCACAACGGATTTGCCTGAAAGGCTCTGCTTGGGCATCTCTTTTTTATGCTCGAGGGCCGTTGCGAATATTTCTTCAATCTCACGTGAAGACAGATCCGTAATAGCGAGAAAATCCCTGTGTTCCATCACAATCCCTTTTCTACAAGTATGGCATGGAGCTTTTCGATGGCTATATCGATCTGAGCCTTTGAGATCACGAGCGGAGGTGCAACCCGCAGGATGTGACCCTGGATGACGTTGAGCAGAATCCCCTTCTCGAGGCCCGCTGTATTGAGTGCGGCGATATCAGAATCGAAATCTACCCCAATCATGAGCCCCCTGCCCCTGACATCGGTTATGCTCGGATGAGATCCTTTGAGCTCATTTAGAAGATCCATCAGATACGCACCTCTCTCACGGCTCATTTGTGCAATGTTCTCCTCAAGCATTACCTCGAGCGTTGCAATGCCAGATGCCATGGCCAGCGGGTTGCCGCCGAAAGTTGAGGCGTGCGCTCCCGGGGTAAAGGCCGCTGCAACATGCGGTTTCGCAACCAGTGCGCCCACCGGGAAGCCGTTCCCCAGCGCCTTGGCCAGGGTCATGATATCCGGCTCGATTTCATCATGCATGTAGCCGAAAAGTTTTCCTGTCCTGGCAAGGCCGGTCTGTACTTCATCCATTATCATGAGCAGGCCTTTTTCATCGCAGAGCTTCCTTACCTGCTGCAGATAGCCCGCCGGAGGAATATTGATCCCCCCTTCCCCCTGGATGGGCTCCAGCATGACAGCCCCGACCTGATCATCAATGGCTGCGTCAAGGGCATCGATCTTCCCGTAGGGGACCGAGATGAATCCCTCGGGGATGGGATCAAACCCTTTTTTAAATTTACCCTGTCCCGTGGCAGCAACTGTTGCGAGCGTTCTGCCGTGGAAGGATCCCTCAAAGGTTACGATTCGGGCGCCCCTGCTGCCGGTGGAATTGCAGTACTTCCTGGCAAGCTTTATGGCCGCTTCATTGGCCTCTGCGCCCGAGTTGCAGAAAAACACCCGCGAGTCAAAGGAATGCTCAGCGAGCATTGCCGCAAGCTTTTCCTGTTGTGGTATCCGATAGAGGTTCGAGCAGTGGAACAGGTGCTGAGCCTGTTCACAAAGGGCTGTAACCACTTTGTCATGGGCATGGCCAAGATTGCACACGGCGATACCCGATACCATGTCCAGATATTCTTTGCCGGTATCATCCCAAACCAGGCAGCCTTTCCCCCTCACCAGTTTAACCGGGAGCCTGGAATATGTCTCCATTACGTAATTCACGTCTCTTACTCCTTGATAATCTGCGTACCGATGCCGGAGTGGGTAAATAACTCAAGAAGGATCGAATAGGGTGTCCTGCCATCAAGGATATGGGCTTTCATCACCCCGCCGTCCAGTGCCCTTTTACAGCACTCGAGTTTGGGAATCATTCCTCCGGTGACAACGCCCGATGATATGAGTTTATCTATATCTGCATTTCGCATACTCGATATCAGCGTGCCCTCCTTATTGAGCACACCCTTTTCGTCCGTGAGGATGATCAGCCGTTCCACCTTCAGGTGTCGGGCAATCTCCGCGGCAACGGTATCTGCATTGATGTTGTAGGTCAGCCCGTCATCACCAACCCCTGACGGAGCGATTACGGCAATAAACCCGGCCTTTTCCACCGCCTCGATAATATCGGTGTTGATGCCGGCCACTTCACCCACATGCCCCATATCGACATCAGCCAATGTATTCCCATCTGCGTCCTTTCGCGACAGCAGGAGCTTCCTGGCCCTTATCAGGCCGCCATCCTTGCCCGAGAGCCCCACAGCCCTTCCGCCATCGGTATTGATGAGGTTCACGATCTCTTTGTTCACCCCGCCTGCAAGAACCATCTCCACAACATCCATGGTCCGGGCATCGGTGACACGTTTGCCGTCGATAAAGCTCGACTCGATCCCCATCTGGTTCAGTACGGTCGAGATCTGCGGGCCTCCGCCGTGCACCACTACAACCTGGATACCGATATAGTGGAGCAGGATGATCTGCTGCGCGAAAAGCTTCTTTAATTCGGGATCAACCATGGCGTGGCCGCCATATTTGATTACTATTTTCTTCCCTCTGAAATCCCGAATGTAGGGAAGAGCCTCAACAAGGAGCTTTGCCCTGTTAATAGCATGTTCCATGGTAGTTACCTTCTTTACTGCAAATTTTTCGCTGCTCGGCATAAGCACTAGCAAATATTCCCGCGTTATTCAACCGATCAGGAAAAGAGCTCTTTTACCTAAATCAGGGCTAAATTGAAAGGGAAATTTACAATAATTATGAAATGAAGTGTCCTGCCCGGATACGATTCTGCCCCGAATATGGGACATCGTCTCGGTCAGAGACGCACAAACCATCCGTTGAAAACCACTAACTACTGAAAAATAACAAAAGAAAAAGGTTGTACTGAACACAATATGTTCTTACAATATCTTTTAAACGGCATCCAAGAACATGGTCAGGGTAAAGCATGTACCCACTGTACTGCCACAATAGAATCAGAGCACGTGCCTTTGAGTGCACACGAGGGGATTCTACCCATGACACAAAAGCCGACCTATGAAGCGTTGGAGCTCCGCATACAAGAATTGACGGAGCGAATTTCCGGTCTTGAACAGACCATTGCATCCTTACGGGAAAGCGAGGAGAAGTTCAGGACCATCTTTGAAAATGCCCCTGTCATGATCGATGCCTTTGATGAATCCGGCAGGTGCCTCCTGTGGAATCACCAGTGCGAAAGAATGCTCGGCTGGAAAAAGCAGGAGCTTCTGGCCATGGATGATCCTCTTGCGATCCTGTACCCTGAACACCTCCTGTATGATCGGGTCATCAGAAACAAGACCAACCCGGACGGAAAATTCCGCGAATACCGAGTTACCCACAAAGATGGGTCTCAGCGCATCCAGGTATGGGCGAACTTCAAACTGCCCACCGCAGCTTTGATCTCGGCAGGGCTCGACATCACTGAATACAGACAGGCGGAAGAAGCGCTCAAGAAAAGCGAGAAACACTTCAAAGACCTGGTGGAGCATTCACTCGCAGGCATCTCCATTATCCAGGACGAACGAATCATATATAGAAATCCCGAACAGCAGCGGCTCCTGGGACCGCTCCCCATAAATCATGCACCTCTCGTATACGAGCACATTCATCCTGATGATGTGCCGACAGTACAAAGGTTGTACAGGGATCTCTTTTCGGGGAGACAGAAGAATCCCGGGATGGTCGTGCGTTACTTCCCGGCAGGCGATACAAAAGATATTTCCGATATGAAATGGCTCCACTGCCGTGCAACGCTCATCGAATATGAGGGCTCTCAGGCAATCATGATCAACATGATGGACGTTACCATAGCAAAAGAGCTCGAGAGAATTCTGCACATCCAGGATCGGATGACCTCGCTTGGACATGTTGCGGCAGGCATCGCCCACGAGATACGCAATCCCCTGTCCGGGATCAACATCTATCTGAATGCCCTTGAAAAGATCTTCACCAGGGGAGATGACCTGCACAAGGCACAGGATGTCCTCGCAAAGATGCAGTCTGCCTCCTGCAAGATAGAATCGGTTATCAAACGGGTCATGGATTTTTCCAAGCCCAGTGTTCCGCAGTTCAGTTTAATCAGGATCTGTGATCCTATAGAGGATGCCCTGGCACTTTCTTCTGTAACGCTGAGAAAAACCGACGTTGAGGTGGAAAGAAAACTGAATGAAGATCTGCCTCGATGTTATGCCGACCCGCAATTGATCGAGCAGGTCCTGCTGAATCTTATTACCAATGCCGCAGAGGCCATGAAGGATATGGATGACGGCAAGAGGATCCGGATATCCACATCGGCGCAAAAGGACTCTCTTGTCATAACAGTGGAAGACTCCGGTCCCGGGATTGCCCCTGACAGGCGACACAAGATCTTCGATCCCTTTTATTCCACAAAGACCGGTTCCACCGGTATTGGATTGAGTCTCTCTCACAGGATCATCACCGATCACGGCGGTTCCCTTGATGTAACGGCAAGTCCGCTGGGCGGAGCGGAGTTCATCATATGTCTGCCCACAACCCAAGGAGTCCACAATCCATGATAACCTATACGATTTTTGTCATTGATGATGAACTGACCATTCGCGAGGGAATCAGCATGGCGCTGGATCGGACATACCAGATAGAGACATTCGCTACGGCAGAGGAAGCGCTTCAGGCGATGGAGCAGGGGCTGCCGGACCTGATTCTGCTGGATATCGGACTTCCGGGGATGAACGGGATCGAGGCGCTTGGCAGAATACGGGAGCTTTCCAAGGATATCCTCGTCATCATGATTACCGCCTATGAAGATACGAAAACCGTAATTAAAGCCATGAAACTCGGTGCGTACGATTATGTGGTGAAACCCATCATCATGGACGGCCTGGAGGTGACCATCGAGAATGCCCTTGAGACCGTACGCCTCAGGAAAGAGGTGCAGATACTCCAGCAACACTACCTTCAGGAAAACATGCCGTGTTTCATAGCAGAAAGCGATTCGATACAGGACGTCATGGAGTTCATTTCCATGGTGGCGAAGAGCCCCGACACCCCGGTGCTCATCCTCGGGGAAACCGGTACCGGCAAAGAGCTGATCGCGAGCGCCATTCATTATCGAAGTCCGAATTTCAAAGGGCCCTTTATCACCGTAAACTGCGCAACTATCCCGAAAGACCTTATAGAAAGCGAGCTTTTCGGATATGAAAAAGGGGCGTTTTCCGGGGCGAGCCTGAGCGGAAAGAAGGGACTTATCGAAGATTCATGCGGGGGAACCCTTTTCCTCGATGAGGTGGGGGACCTGAGCATGGAGGCTCAGGCAAAACTTCTGCGGTTCTTACAAGACGGGGAGTTCTATCGCCTCGGCGGTACAAAAAAGATGCATATCAGGACCAGGATCGTCTCTGCAACAAACAAGGATCTCCAGGAGATGGTGAAAAACGGGAAATTCAGGAAAGATCTCTACTTCAGACTGGGTGTCATCAAGGTTCATGTACCCTCTCTCAACGATCGCAAAGAAGACATTCTCCCGCTGGCACAGCACTTTCTCCTCATATACGCCGACAAATTCTCAAAAAATATGCAGAGCATCTCCCATGAGGCCTGGCAGGCCCTCCTGCAGCACGAGTGGACCGGCAATGTCAGAGAACTGAAGAATCTTATAGAACGCGGCGTGCTTATCGGAAAGGGACCGGCGCTCGTGCCCGAAGACCTCGGTCTCCAACAGGACGGCTCACCCGAAACATCAGAGAAAAGCTACTCTACGATCCCCCGGGAGGGTATCGACCTCCCCGCTCTGGAGAGAAACTTCCAGAGACATTACATTGAGGAGGCGCTGAGAATTGCGCACGGTAACGAGAGTATGGCCGCCAGACTCCTGAACATAAACCATCACACATTCCGCTATCGAAGAAAAAGGCTCGAGGACAAAGACTGATCTCGCTGAAATCTTTCCCCCAGATCCCAGCGAGTCACCCAGGCTTTGAGGCTCTCCTTCCCGTCAGTCTTCCTCTTCGAAGCGTCGCTGGCATTCCGGGCAGAGTCCATGAGAAAAGACCGCATCGCTGTGGGCCTCGATATATTCCTCGAGATGATTCCAGTATCCCCTGTCATCTCGGATCTTCTTGCATGTTGCACAGATCGGGATCAGTCCGCGCATGGTCCGTATCTTATCCAGCGCAATGGTGAGCTCCTCGATAAGGCCCTGACGTTCCTCCTCTATCCCCCGCTGTTCGGTGATGTCCCTGATAATGCAGTGATAACCGATTATGTCTCCCTCACCGGATCTTCTGACACTGGAGGTGTACAGGCAATTCATAATGGAGCGATCCTTTTTCTTCAGCCACACATCATAATCTCTCACAGAGCCTCTGTCTTCAATATCCCGCTGGAACTTCATGCGTTCCTCCGGGTTGACATAGATCTGCTGAATATCCATGCCGATCATCTCTTCTCGGGAGTAGCCGAACAGGTCCAGTGTTGCCTGGTTCGCATCGAGGACGATCCCGTCTCTCGATGTGGTATAGATGGCATCCCGTGAATCTTCGAAGAGACTGCGGTAGCGCGCCTCGCTCTGAGAAAGCATTTCTTCAGCCTGCTTGCGGGAAAACAGCCGCCCCAATCTCGAAGCGACCATCTCTCCAAGCCGCTTTTCTTCAGCGGAGAACGGTCCCACATCGCAGAGAGGCCTGTCCTCCAGGTAAACGATCTCAAGGGTTCCCACCAGATGACACCTGGTCATGATATCAATGGCCATCCGCCAGGGAGTCTGCTGGAAATTGCTGCTGGCATACACCTTACCATCGAGTGTTATTCTCGCACAGGCAATGTCCGAATAATTCAGGGCCCTGGGAATAAGATCGATGACTCCCTGAACGGTTTCATCAAAGGTGTGCGCCTTTCGCTCCAGGACCGTGGAGATCTCAAAGAGGAAATCGAGCTCCTTGATCTTTTCCGACAGATCCCTCGTCTTTTTCCGCAGAGCTTCCTGGTCATTCTTCAGTTCCGTTATATCCCGAATAATTCCGGTATAACCCACAACATTACCGCTTGGGTCCGTATTGGCATAACAGGAGTACTGGCAGAACAGAACAGTCTTATCCTTCGTCTGGAAGCGCACCTCGGTGGCATCCAGAAAGCCCGATTTCTTGATCTGCTGGCAAAGGCGGATCTTGTCGTCGTCATGGAGGTAGATCGCGCGAACATCCTCTCCGATTATCTCGTTCTTTCTGTACCCGAAGAGGGTAATGAAGGTCTTGTTGACCTCTTTGATAACACCGTCAATGTCCGTTATGTACAGGGCATCGTTTGATTCTTCAAAGAACTGCTTGTAAACAGGCGCACCTTCCTCCTGTTTGTGCTTCTTCGCAGCCTTTCCTTTGAATAGTATCGGTTGCGTCATCTCTTCACTTCCCAGGATGCGTGTCCACTGTCTGCAAACATTGACACCTTATATGTAAGACTTATTTCCCCTCAGATCAAGATAGTTCTTACACACGAGCAGGAAATATGCCATGGCTGCATTATGGTCTTATGAGATGTATCTTCCTTAGATCAGGAGGTTTTTCTCTGAAATGTCTTCACGCTCTTTCGTTTGCAGGCAAAATCTTCTTATATTTTCTAACACGATTTCGCAAAATTTCTACTTTATGATCTTAAAAAACAACTTGAGAGGGGGTTGGGTCCCCTAACCAGGTGATATATAAAACGGTGTTTGTCCTGAATCGCTGTGGCACATTTTATGCTGTTGTCATCTCAAAAGGGAGGGATGATACCGGAAGAACAATCCTGCGTATGAGTCCATGGGAAAAAATCTCACAGAAGGGGGGGGCAGTGATGATTTATCATAATTTAATGGAACTCATTCAACGAAACGAAGCGGCGATAATCGAAGAGCTGGTGTATGAAATCAGAGGCCAGGAAGAGACGAGGCACTATGGTAATCTCTCGGATGAGATGTTAAACGAGAGACTTCATCATGTTCTCTACAATGTCTATAAACGACTCTCAAACTGGCTCCACAACAATACATCAAAAAATGTGGTCTTTGCCTACTATACAGGTCTTGGAAGAGAACGGTACAAGGAGGGGATCCCTCTGGAAGAAGTGATCCAGGTCCTCTTTATCATCAAGAAAAAGATTTATCATCATATTACCGACCGGAAGGCCGTCGACAACGGATACACACTCCATCAGATCACCGAGCTCTTCTACTACGTGAATTCATTCTTTGACAAGATCGCTTATGCCATCATCGTAGGCTACCAGGAAGGAATTGCAATAAGGGCGTGTGCATGATTGTGACGGGCTTAAATCCCGCTCGTTTTCATGGTGTTCGCACCTTGTTTTTAGATAATTACAATACTCATTGTTCATCCATGCAGGGTGGATTGCCCGGGATTATTGATACATTTAATGGTGACCGGTGATTTCGCCAGCATTTTGTGCCCGCATGGACACATGGTTGTATGCGTTATGAAAGGAGAGAAGACATATGGGGTTGCATGATGCTGCGGAAAGAAACACAAAACAAACTGGCCTGTTAGACTCTGTGGACTCGATTGTAAGTTCTGTACAGGATAATCCTCAAAAGCTGTATGATCTGATGATAAAAACACTTGAAAATCTTAATGCTCAAAGTGGTAATCATGGTTTCTTCAAAGAGATTATGGGATGGATTCAATCAAATCCCGGGTCGCGGCAGTGGTTTTCCAACCTGATGTCAAAAGACCCGGGTCAGTTGATGACCGTATTAAAAAACTTCTTTGGCAAGTGTGCCATCGAGTGGGTGAATAAGTCCAATTTCCTCGAAAAAAAATATGGGTTCTGCCCTCCCTTCACCATTCTCATAACCCCATCCATGAGGTGCAACCTGTCCTGTCCCTCCTGTTATTCTGCCAGGCAACATGATTCAGGCTCTCCTGAACTGGACCTGAAGGCCATGGACAGGATCATCAAGGGAGGCAAGGAGATCGGTGTATATTTTTATACCATACTCGGCGGGGAGCCGCTCCTGCTTTTCGATGACCTCTCAGAGATAGCGAACAGGCACAAAGACTGTCTGTTTCTCGTATTCACCAATGGGACCCTTATCACCGAGGAGATGGCGGACAGGCTCTTTGAACTGAAAAATGTGATTGTTGCCTTCAGGGTCAACGGTACCAGAGAAGATATGGAATCCATACGAGGCAAAGGCATCTATGACAAAGTCCTCAAGTCCATGACGCTTATGAAGAATCGCAACCTCATCTACGGAATTTCTCTTGTACTTACCTCCAGAAACCATGATTCCCTCTCCAGGGATGATTTTCTTAATTTCTGGGAAAATCAGGGGATTGTTTTCGGATGGAATTTTTTGTTCATGCCGATCGGTGAGGATCCTGACCTGAGCCTTATGCCGACCCCTCAGCAGCGCATACGATTTGGAGAATTTCTAAAGGATTACAGACAGAAACACCCGCTGTTTCTCATGGACTTCTGGTCCGATGCACCCTCATTGAACGGCTGTGTAGCGGGCGGAAGACGATTCCTCCATATCAATAACCGCGGGGATGTCGAACCCTGCATATTCGCCCGCCATTCAACGCACAACATCCATAACTGCACCCTCGTGGAGGCTCTTCAATCACCGTTTTTCACCTTTATCCGGATGAATCAGCCTCACACGGACAATCTTTTGAGGCCATGTATGATCATTGACAACCCCGAAATATACAGGACCGCCTGCAAACGGTTCCATGCACGACCGACCCAGAAAGGCGCGGACGATCTGATCAAGGATCCCGAACTTGTGAGGGCCATTGACACGTATTCCGCCGATGTCGCAGTCCTTGCAGATGAGTTGTGGAAGACCAGGTACAGCGAGAAGATCGATGATATGCGTCTGAGAAAACGCAGTTACCGTGAAGGCATAGACCGCATCGAATTCACCCTGAGTTCCCCTGAATTTTTTCACAGGAACCGCAAATGGGCCCGATACAACCCCCGCTTCTCCAGGGATATGCTCGAAGCCCTCACCTATTCCGAGCAGCATTACGGAACAGACAATCAGCGGCATATTCAGATAATAAAAAAACAGGAACAGGAAACGCAGTCATAAGGAAGTCGTAAGGATATTGTTTTATATGAAAAGAACGTTTGATCTCTACACAAGACTCAGAAACACAAAGATCCTGCTCATTGACGATGATGAGTGGATACGTGATTCCCTGAGCATCTTCTTTGCCGGCGAAGGGTGTTCGCTGGATGCGTATGAGACCGCTGAAGAGGGAATAAAGGCATTGCGCCGAAACAGGTACGATATCATCATAACGGATTACCGCCTGCCGGGTATGGATGGCCTGAAATTCTTCGGACGCATTAAAAAGTGGTGCCCTCATGCCATCAAGATTCTCATCACGGCATACCCAAACAGGGAAATCTATGCCCTTGCCCATGAGGCGGGTGTGCATGACTATATTGAAAAGCCTTTCACAACAAAAAGTATCGAAGAGGTACTGTCCAGGCTTTTACAACTCGAAGATGAGAAAAAAGCAGCGATACCCTTTGGCTGAAGCACAAAAAACATCAGTTCTTCTTTAAGTGCCTGATGTTTTCAATGGTCGTGGATGCCGCATCCACGATAGAATCTATCAGCCCCCGGCAGGTCTGAGATGAACGTATATGTTTCTAAAAATCATCTCTCGAGGCAAACTCCCTCCCGACAATATCTCTGCACTCCAATGCCCCTGCCTGTGAAGTGAATCCCGATACCAGAGCTTTGCCCAAGGCAAATGTCTCGGCTTTACCTACCGGATTATTGGTAAGCAGATTGAGATGTCCCACGATAAAATCTTTTATGGTCTTTGCCAGGCTCATGGAACGGATATCCCACCCGGCGGACAGATTCAGAGCCAGCAAGGCTCCTGCCAGAGCACCGCAGAGTCCACCTCTCAGGCCTACCCCGCCGTCAAAGACAACCGAAAGCCTCTCAAGGAGACCGTCCCCCTTTTAAAGAATACAATCACCTGTTTCTCACTGCAGCCGAAACTGCCAAAGGGTACCATATAATCGGCGGAACTGATCAGAAGATATTCGTACCGGCAGGACCTGTCCCCTGAGAAAAGACAACAACTTTACATGCATGGGATTTGGC
>DAISYU010000028.1:24861-32253 GCA_036825155.1 Thermodesulfobacteriota bacterium
CGGCAGGACCTGTCCCCTGAGAAAAGACAACAACTTTACATGCATGGGATTTGGCAGGGGCACCGCGGGGTACCCCTGCCACGAAATTACTCCACCCACTGTACTCTGGGGAATTCCCTCTCAACAGGCTTATCAGTCTGTACTGCGGGGTACCCGAGGGTAAAAACCGTTCCAACGGAATCATACGGCCATTCAATGCCGAGTTTCGACCTGAATTTCTTCTTGGTCATAGGATCCATATTCAGTGCTGTTGAAACAAACCCTACATAACAGGTACCCAATCCCAGGGAATGAGCAGCCAGGATCATGTTCTGGGCACAAATACCAATGCCGAGGCCTGGATCGGATATATGGTGGTGATGGGTGAGCACTAAAATGGCCACGGGGGCATCGAAAAACACACTGAGTTTCTTGTCCCCGAACTTTGGCGTGATCAGTGCCTGCATGGCAACCATGGGCCTCTGGTCGCACCCTTCGGGCTTTACAAAGGGCAGGGTCTTTTTCACGATAGTTCTGAGCGGATCTTTCCCCTGATACAGCTTGGTGAAGAGATTCAAAAACTTCAAAACAGATTCACTCATCTCGTTCATCAGACCCTGATCGGTGAGCACCACGAACTTCCATCCCTGGCAGTTCCCTGCCGATGGTGCAAATCTGCCTGCCTCCAGGACCCGTTCTATCATCTCCTTCGGCACCGGGTCTTTCTTGTATATCCGGGTGGATCTTCTCGTGTAGATGACCTTCTCCATAGGCGTTATCTGAGACTCTATGGTAGTGAATGCAGGCACATTGGCAATCCGCAGGGGATTGGGGAATCCCTCTCCCGTGTCTTGAGGATAATCGAAATCGTTGGCAAACCTTCCTTCGTTGATCTTATAATAGTGAGAGAAGGTAAGTGCATCATTCGGGCAGATCGCTTCACAGTTATGACATGCGATGCATATCTTTCCGAAGTACTGAATCCCGGTGAACTTCGGCTGTTCCATGCCGCAGGAAAGGCACCTCTTGGCCTCTAAGAGTACCTGATCCCGGCCAAGGACAAGGTTCACCTCTGCATCCGGCAGAGAGAGTCTCTCTTCCACAGGACGTTCCCCTGATTCTTCTCTCTCGATCGTTGACCGGTCATCAATGGGAATACCCGCATACGAGATAACCTTCTTTTCAGGAAGTATTGCCGTCTTTCCCGTGATGAATGCATCAATAGCCAGCGCCGCTTTTCTTCCTGCACCAATGGCCTCCGAGACCATGCCGGGTCCACTTGCGGCATCACCTCCGGCGAACACACCCTTTTCCTGCGTCTGCCCCAGGGTATCGATACTGATCCAGGGTGATTTTCCGAGAAGGACCTCGAATCCTGAAGCATTTATATCCTGTCCGATGGCCGCAATGAGCGTGTCAAAGGCCACATCGAAGACACTGCCCTTAATGGGGACGGGCCTGGGTCTGCCGGACTCATCAGGGTTGCCGAGCTCCATCCTCTGGCACGTAACGGTCCCCTTTCCATTGCCCGAGATATTAACCGGAGCACAGAGGAAATCGATGATTATGCCTTCTTCCTGTGCCGCCTCTACCTCCGCGGCATAAGCAGGCATTTCGCTCATCGTCCTCCTGTAGAGGATCGTGACATCGCAGCCCATGCGTCTTGCCGAACGCGCAGCATCCACAGCAGTGTTTCCGCCGCCTATGACCAGAACCTTCTTTCCTATCTTTAATGGGTTGTTTTCCTTGATGGACTTCAGAAAAGCGAGGCCTGAAACGATATTGTCCCCCTCTTCTCCCTTGATACCGAGTACTGTGCTGTTCTGTGCACCCAGGGCAACATAGAGGGCATTGAACTCTTTCTTCAGATCATCCAGTGATACATCTTTGCCTACAACCGTGGATACTTTCATGGTAATCCCGAGATCGATGATCCTGCCGAGTTCCTTTTCCACCACCGCTTCCGGCAACCGGTAGCGCGGAATCGCAGAGTTCAACATTCCTCCTGGTTTTGATTCCGACTCGAACACCGTCACCTGGTAGCCCTTTCGCGCAAGCTGGTAGGCACACGACATGCCGGAAGGCCCGGAACCGATTATTGCCACCTTTTCGTTACGGGTTTTCTCAGGCTTGCCGAAGTGCAGACCCTGCTCGATGGCGAAATCACCGATTGCCCGCTCGATGCTGTGGATATTAACCGCTGACTCAATACCCGTTCTGTTGCAGGAGTCCTCACAGGGGTGAGGACATACCCTGCCGGTGACTGCAGGCAGGGGGTTTGTCTCGGTAATGATCCGCCAGCAGTCCTCCCATGAGGCACCACTGTCGAGGATTTTCAAGTATTCCCGAATGTCTGTGCCTGCCGGGCACGAATGCTGACAAGCCGGCTCCTGCATGAGGGATGCCTTCTCCCTCTTGACCATCTCAACAGTCTGGCATGGACACTGCTTTATGCACACCCCGCAGCCAATACACTTGTCCTGATCCACCTCGATGGAGAAGGGCCGAGAAACGACCGGAGGATCGCTCAGGTATTTGAATTTGCTGCTCTGAAATGTTTCAGACATAATCTTCCCCCCCTTGTTTTCTGATAATATTGTATAGTTTCACAACAGGGTCAGGTACGAGATCGGTCAGCCTGTTGCAGAGCACCCAGGTAAGGGCGCCCAGAACCGTGGCCGGAGCGAATTTCACCAGGTAGAGATACATAAACTTGTTGAACAGACCCGGCACATACCGCACCTTTCCCCTTTTTAATGCCAATAAACCGCCCCTCGTGACCTCGCTGACATCCATGAACGAAGTCAGAAGCGGCACAAAATCCAGTGGTACGCCTGCATCCCCTATAAGAGATGTCCTGGTGAACGGCGGATTCAGCGTGGAGACCGTCACCTTACTTCCCAACGGAAGCTCACAGCGAACAGCTTCAGTCAGGCTCTGGGTAAAAGCCTTTGTCGCGGCATAGATCGCCATCTTCGGGACCGGCTGAAATGCCGAGACAGATGACACATTAAGGATCACCCCCTCGTCTCTGTCTATCATAGCAGGCAGAAACAATCTGCTCAACTTTGCATATGCAATACAGTTGAGCAGGATCATCCTTTCCATCCTGTCGGACGGCATCTCACTGAAAGTGCCGAACCAGCAGATTCCGGCGTTGTTTACGAGCGTATGCACCTCCCCGACATGACGGGTCACCTGTTCATATACTCCCTCAGGTCCGTCCGCATCGGTCAGATCCGCATAGAACGTCCAGGTCTTGACTCCATAGGTCTCTTTCAGCTCCGATGCCCATGCCTCCAGTGATCCCTGTTGTTCCAAAAGGTCCACCAGGGCAATGTTGGCACCTTCCTGTGCGAAGCGCTCGGAGAGCCCCTTGCCGATTCCCATGGCACCACCGGTGATAAGAACGTTCCTTCCGGAAAAATTCAACGGCACTATCCGCTCCTTTTACTCTCACCGGGTGTCCGGTCATTGTTCTTATGTACAGACTCGGCGAAATCCTCAAACGCCTGTCTCGTCGTATAGCGCAATGTATAGTCGAGCTCTTTCTTCACCTTTTCGTTGCTGGCAACCCATCGATACTGCAGCATATTCAGACATGGACTCGGGAATTCCGTCAGGAATGTAAGCCTCAGGTTCCAGAAGATGGAGTTCAGGAAATACAGGATCCGGTTCGGGATCTTAACGGGTATGTTTCCCAGCATCCTCACCATTTCTTCAAATGTAATGGTCCCATCAGCCCCCAGGTTGTAAATGCCGTCCTTTTTCTCTTTCATCAGACGGTAGGCTATCTCCACGAGATCATCTTCATGGATGTATTGAAACGGAGCCGACGTTGTACCGAGAAACACGATCTTCTTTTGCAGATGCCGGGCAAGGGGATTGTCAAATCCCGGACCGACCACAAAACAGGGCCTGATTATGGTGAGACAGATATCGGAATGGGCCTGGCGGTATGCCCTCATGAAAAGCTCCAGCTCTTTCTTGTTCTTGGAGTAGGTAAAGTCATCGTTGCCCCGAAGCTCGCTTTCCTCGGTAAGAAATTCCGGATTATCCTCGTGGAAGCCGTATGCCGTGGTGGAAGAACAATCCAGAATATGTTTGATTCCTGCCCGCTCACATGAGTCAAAAACATTCCTGGTGCCGTTTATATTGATATCCTCCATCATGTCCTTGTCATGATTTGGAGGCAACACATAGGCCGTATGGATGACATAGTCTATGTCTTTGTCCTTGAGCAGGGGAAACAGATCATGACGCACATCGTGCCGGATAAATTCCAGTTTTGCCGACGATATACCCGGTGCCTTGATATCTATGCCGATGATACGTTCCACCTCGGGCTTGGTGTCCAGGAATGAGAGGAACTTCTCCCCGAAATACCCCGATATTCCGGTAATGAACACGGTCTTCACACAGAATTCCCTCCCAAAAGAATTATCTCCATCCAAGACACTGGCTACGCCATTTCATGAAAACATCATCACAACCCTCCTGACCATAGGGAGGGTTGCGGCCCTGATCAGTGATTACCTTTCGGCTCACTGCTTCAGGACCGCCCGGCACCGTTTATACCTTCTCCAGGATATGAATGGTCATGGAGGCTTCTTCCACACCGAGATTCCCACCACCATTTTCCGTCAGCCCTATACGAGCACCTTCTACCTGGCGTTTTCCTGCCTCGCCCCGCAGCTGCTGAACCACCTCATGAATCTGTGCAAGGCCCGATGCACCGATTGGGTGCCCCCGGCATTCAAGGCCACCGCTGGTGTTCACCGGTATCCTGCCGCCGATCCTGGTTGCCCCTGATTCAGCAAGAATACCTCCCTCTCCAAGGGGGCAGAACCCCATTGCCTCATACTGGTGGAGTTCTCCATATGCGGTCGCATCGTGCAGTTCAGCCAGATCGATGTCTCCCGGTCCGACCCCGGCTATCTCGTACGCCTGCTTCGAGAGCCGCTCTCCGATATCAACACCAGTTAGATCCCTGTCTGTCCCCGAACCGAGCACAGAGGCCCGGATCTTTATCGCCCGTACTCCATTGAGCTTTTTCAGGTATCTCTCCGAGCAGAGAATAGCTGCGGCAGCGCCGTCTCCCACTGGTGCGCACATGGGCCTGGTGAGAGGATAGGTGACCGGTTTTGCCGCAAGCACCTCCTCCACGCTCATATCTTCCTGGTACTGAGCCTTGGGATTCATGGATCCGTGCCAGTGGTTCTTTGCACAGATGGTCGCCAGCTGTTTCTGCGTGGAACCGTACGTCTTCATATGCCACCTGGCACCCATTGCATACGCATCCATGAAGATACTGCGACCCTCGCCCGGAGGAGATTCACCGTTGGGCATCTTGAAATCGAGTTTCTTGTTTATCTCCATGAACATGTTGATGTGTTCCTCGAAATTCTCCACATCCATGCACGTCGCATAGGCACCTAATGACAGTGCTTTGTTTTCATTGGTGATCTTTTCCGAACCCAGGGCAAGGACAACGTCGTACATCCCGGCACGAATAGCCGTGTATCCCAGGTGCAGCGCCGTGGATGCTCCGGCACACGCATTTTCACAGTTGACGATCGGGATGCCGCGCAGTCCGGTATCCCAGAGCATGACCTCCCCCCGTATGGAATGCTGGTTTGAAAACATACCCCAGAAGGTATTCGAAACATATGCAGCCTGGATATCATCCTTGCTGAGCCCGCAGTCCCCAAGAACCCCGTCTATCGTTTGCGAGGCCATGCCTCTCACCGATCCGTCGAGATATTTACCGAATCTGATCATATCAACGCCAATGATATATACATTTTCCATTACAAGCTCCTTGTTGTTTGTTCCATCTACAATTCCGAAGCCTTCATGGCCTGAAGGCCCCGGAAAATATCCGCTTGTCCGTCATGAATTAATACGGCAGCTCGCCAAACAGCAGTTCGTTCGCCACAGCCAGCGTCAGGCTTTCGTTCGAGCCGTCCTCGATCCTGGTGGATGTGATATCCCTGAAGAGCTTCTCAATGACATATTCCTTGGAAAGACCGTTCCCGCCGAAGATCTGAACAGCCTGCTGTGCCACATCGAATGCCATGTTCGAGCAGAACACCTTGGAGGTCATTGAATAGCAGGTCCGCGGAGGGAAGCTGTAGAGGTTATACGTCATGACGTTGCGCGAGAGCTGTCTCGATGCCTCCACCTTGATGAACATGTCCGCGAGCTTGCGCTGAACATCCTGGTGCTCGCACAGGGGTTTGCCTCCCTGGATGCGCTCCTTGGTATACGTCAGCGTCTCTTCAAATGCCGCCCTGGCTCCCCCGAGACACATGATGGCCATGTGCGCATTGGCTGCACCGAGTACCAGGTCGGTCATTTCCTCATAGGCGTCCGCATCACACACGACACGCTCTTTCGGTACCCGTACGTCGTCGAAGTAGATCTCACCCTGGGGCAGATCACGCTGGCCTATCTTGTCAAGTGGCTTTCCCCTGGACACCCCGTCCTGGTTGAGATCTGCTATTGCTATACCTCCGCCGGCAAGGCCCTGGGATGAATCCGTTCCGAAAAAGAGCAGGGCGGTGGAAGCAGTCGTACCATTGGAGACCCAGGCCGCTTTCTGCCCGTTCAGGATCCAGTCGTCTCCGTCTTTTCTTCCCACCAGCTGATGGCTGATCTTTGGATTGTGGAAGTGCGGCTGATACGGGGTGAGGATGTCGGAGCCATGCTCGGGTTCGGTGATCGCCCAGCAGCCCAGCAGAGAACAGTCACGGTCCGCCACGTAAGGTTTGATGAGAACATCCTCAAGCTCCGGATAATCGGACAGGATCATGGTGGTAAAGAATGTGGGGAAAACATCCACCCCGCAGGAAACCGCAAGGCCTATACTCGCCGCACCCATCTCCTCGAAGAAGATGTGCAATCCCAGCGGATCGAGTCCGATACCCCCATATTCCTCGGGGATAAAAATGGTATGGTAGCCGAGTTCGTGCATCTTCTTCATGCAGTCCCAGTACGGAGACCCGGGTTTGATCACATCTACCGGGCTCATCTTGTCGAGTTCGATAGATGCCGGCCTCATGACCTCCATTGCAAACTTGCGGACGGATTTTTTCAGATCTTCATGCTCATCGTTCAGTTCAATGGGTTCTGCTTCATGTAAATCCAGATAATCATATGCCATAGAGATTCTCCTTTTTATCGATAATCTTCCTGCAGATAGACATTCTTCGCTTCCGGGCTGAACTCATCCCGCAAGAATCGGTCGAGATTTTTCTCGGATGCGCTCTTGGGGATCTCGTCAACGATCTGGAGGTAGGATGGTACCGCATGTTTTTCCAGGGTCGAGGACAATGCGGCGAAGACCCTTGCAGGGTCTATTTTCTGTCCGTCTGACAGGACTATTGCAGCGACTATATCGCTTTCACCGGG
>DAISYU010000029.1:0-16185 GCA_036825155.1 Thermodesulfobacteriota bacterium
TTTTCAGGCTCAGGCAATGCCTTGAGCGCAGCATTGTAGGGCAGGAGCACGCACCGGTACCTGCTCTTGTGGGAACGCACCGGTGAGAACATCTCATGAGAGGGGAGATCCATCGTATCGTCGTCTGCCTTAAGAAACTGTTCGAACCCGTCCCGCAGATCCTTCAGGTCTGTACGATCAAGACCGCCTGCCATATGCGCGAGGTGTGCACACGATGCCTTGCACAGCAGACAGCCCCGGACCTTGCAGCACAGCTGTCTGATCGTATCACCATCCATGAGTACCTGGATCGTTACCTTATCCCCGCACAGGGGGTTCGTGGCTGTCGCCTCATGATCCGGGTCTTCTATGGCGCCCATGTGCTCACTGCGCTCTGCCCACTCCAGGATCTGATCCCCGTACAAATCTTTCTTCATCTTTCCTTCTTTCTCTTTTATGTGAACATCTCAAGGCAGTTTTCCATGCCCTCGAAAAATGCATCGATGTCGCCCTTTCTCGTATATACCGCCAGTGAGGCGCGGGTTGTTCCATCGAGACCGTACAGATCGTGCAGTGGCTGTGCGCAGTGATGACCGCCACGCAGTGCCACCCCATGGTGGTCATTCATGATCTGGCAGATATCGTGCGGATGTATGCCATCCACCGAGAAGGATACCAGCGGCAGGCGCTCTTCTCCACGGACCGGGCCAAGTATCCGGATCCTCTCACGCCCCCGGTCCATGTGCTCGAGCCCTTCGATCAACTGATCCGTGAGATATGTCAGATGTCGATAAATCCCTTCGAGATCCTGGGCCCCGAGCCATTTCAGGGCTGCGGCCAGCCCCACTGCCTGGGTGATGGGCGGGGTGCCTGCCTCGAACCGGTGGGGTGGCGACATAGAGGTGAATGTTTCCATATCCACGTGCTCGATCATCTCCCCGCCGCCGAAGGCAGGGGGCATTCTTTCCAGGAGCTCCTGTTTTCCCCATATGACGCCGATCCCGCTGGGACCGTACACTTTGTGAGAGGAGAACACGTAGAAGTCCGCTCCGAGCGCCTTCACTTCAAGCGGGCCATGCGGCGCTGTCTGAGCACCGTCCAGCATGAACCTGGCACCCCGATCATGAGCGAGAGCCGCGATTGCTCCTGCATTGGTGATGGCACCCGTGACATTGGACCCGTGCGTCAGCGCCACAACTCTGGTATTCCCGGTGATGCAGCGTTCCAGATCGTTCAGGTCGATCCGGCCGTCACGGGTAACCGGGAGATACCGCAGCGTTATGCCGGTGCGCTGCCTGAGCATCTGCCAGGGGATGATGTTGCTGTGGTGTTCCAGCTGCGAGATCAGAACCTCGTCTCCGGGTTTCATATCCTGCCCCAGGCTCAGCGCCAGAAGATTGATACCTGCTGTGGCCCCGCTGGTGAAGACCACCTCGTCAGGGCAGTCGGCACCCAGATACCTTGCCACCTCTGCCCGTGCCTCCTCATAGGCCTCGTCGGCCTCCTCCGAGAGCAGGTGGACACCCCTCTTGACGTTTGCCCGTCTGGTTGTTTCATGGGTGACCATGGCCTCGATCACACAGTCGGGAACCTGTGAGGTGGCCGCATTGTCCAGGTAGTGAAGAGGATTGTCCTGAACCAGGCGCGTAAGTATACTGAACTGGGCAGCAACCCGATCTACATCATATGTCATAAGAGACCCCTACACCCCTGTTTATGAACAGCATATCTTTCCTATAGCACCAGGTCCGGTTTTACCGGAAGCCTTGTCCTGTGTTTCACCCTTTCTTCTCACCTCGACAATCTGGGCCATGATGGCGATCGCGATCTCTTCAGGCATGATCGCCCCTATACCGAGCCCCACAGGACCATGTATCCGCTTCAGCTGGTCTTCGCTGAAACCTTCCTGTTTCAGCCTTTCCAGCCGGTCAGAATGGGTTCTCCTGCTGCCGAGGGCTCCGATATAAAACGCGTCCGAACGAAGCGCTGTCATAAGGGCAGGGTCATCAAGCTTGGAATCGTGGGTCAGGGTAACGACAGCCGTCCTTGAATGAATCCCGATGTTCTCCAGGGCCTCATCCGGCCACTCCACTATAACCGGTACTTCAGGGAACCGAATGGCATCGGCAAATGCCTCACGGGGATCGACAAGGATCACCTCATACCCGGTTGTTCTACCGATGAGGGCAAGGGCCTTAGCGATATGGACCGCTCCTACAATGATGAGCTGCGGGTCCGGCTGAAAGCAGTGGAGAAAGTACATACGGTTTCCTGCAGCAGCCATGCAATTGCGCTCGCTGTACTTGAGGGTCTTAATGAACTCTATGAGTCCGGCAGGCAGGTCCTGGTGGGATTCATCTTCATCGAACGGGACGATGTACTTGTCTCCGGTGGAAAGCTCGGTAACCAGGCATGCCGGGCGTTTAGTGATTATGAATCCGACAAGCCGATCCAGGACGGATTTCCACGTGACCTTTTCCACAAATATCTCTATCTCACCGCCGCAGGCCAGGCCGACTTCCCATGCCCTCTCCTGTGTCACGCCGAAAAACACCCGGCGTGGTTCTCCGTTCCTGATGACCTCCATCGCCTCTTCAATAACCGCACCCTCGATGCATCCGCCGGAGACCGATCCTTCGAACCTCCCATCCCCGTCGATCACCATCTGAGATCCCACCGGGCGCGGGGATGATCCCCACGTCGCGATTACCGTTGCCAGGGCCACTTCTTTTCCGTTACTGATCCATTCCTGTGCCTTACCTATCATGGTATCTCCTCCGTGCGTTGCATCGGTCTTTTATTCGCCATTGAGTACCCTGATCCATCGCAGCTTGAATATCGCATATACGGGGCTGCCTTTCTTCAAGTCCATGAGATCAAACAGGGTCGCAGGCATCTCCGAGACAATTTGGTTGTCTCCCACCTGGATGGTTGTCCTGGTAAGCGATCCTGATCTGTGTATTCCCAGAACCTCGCCAGTAAACCTGTTCACACTCGGCCCCACCGGCTCTGTGGATGACAGGTGGATATGTTCCGGGGCGATGGCGATCTTTTTCACCGGTTTGCCTTCATGCGGAACAATTACTGACAATCCACCGCAGGTGACCATGGCCAGGCCGTTTTCGATGATTCTGAAAGAATCGCAGTCGAGAATATTGGGTTTTCCGATGAAGCTGAGAATACGTTCGTCAGCCGGGTGAAAGAGCACCTCATCGGCTGTCCCGGCCTGGAGCAGTTCTCCGTCGACAAAAATCGCTATCCGGTCTGCTATTTCAACCGCCTCGCTCAGGTTGTGTGTAACAAAAACCGTAGTGGTCCCGAGCCTCTGCTGCAGGCTGCGAAACTCAAGTCTCAGGTATTTTGCCGTTCTCAAGTCCAGGCTGCTCATAGGTTCGTCAAGCAGGAGAATCTCGGGATCAGACGACAATGCCCGTGCCAGTGCCACCCGCTGCTTTTCCCCTCCGCTGAGCTGTCTCGGATACCGGTGAGCTAGACCTTCGATATTCAGGGTATGAAGATAATGCCTTGTTTTTGTCGTGATGTGGTCACGGGAATATTTCTTCCTGATTTTCATCGCATATGCGATATTGTCCTTTACCGTCAGATGCGGAAACAGGGCCAGATGTTGAAACAGGTAGCCCACTTTTCTTTCATTGGCCGGCAATTCATCAACTCGGACACCGTCGAACGATACAGCGCCATGGTAGGGGATAAGCCCTGAGATCGTGTTGAGCAACGTGCTTTTTCCGGAGCCGTTGGGGCCAAGTACCACGAGAAACTCTCCATCGTGGATAGTGAGATCGACGTTTTTCAGGATAAAGTTGCTCACGGATTGCAATTGAACCGACGGCATGACTAGAACCACCTCCCGGTCATCTTCTGTTCCAGATAGATAAAGAACCTCTCAAAGCAAAAGCACATGATTGACAGCACCATAAGGCACACAATCACAATATCAACCCTGATGAGGCTTTCGGCTTTCATCATGAGGGCCCCGATGCCGGTGGGGATCGCCACCATTTCCGCTGCAATGATCACCCGCCATGCCATTCCGGACTCCAGCCTCAATCCAGTAAATATATTCGGAAGCGCCAGGGGAAGCAACACGCTCAACAGGATTGTGCTCTCGGAGGCGCCAAGGGTTTTTGCCACGTTGATGAAGTCGCGGTCCACAGAACGGATGCCGGTGATGGTATTGTACAATACCGGGAAGAAGCTGCACACGAAGATTATGGCAATGGGCAGCAGCTCGCCGATGCCGAACCAGAGCATGAATATGGGCAGCCATCCCAGTGCGGGGATTGGTAACAGCAGGCTGATAATGGGGTGAAACGCCCTGTTTACTGCTTGCCTCCAGCCAAGTATGACTCCGGTTATAATTCCGGCCAGAGAACCAGTGGCAAAACCTGTCAGTACACGGCCCAGGCTTTTTGTAAAATGATGTAGCAGTGTCCCGTCCGCCATCAGGTCCCGAAACTCCAGTATGACTGTGGAAAAGGGCGGCAGCAGAGATCTGGTGTCAACGCAGCAGCGGGCGATGATTTCCCAGAACAGCAGAAATAATGCCACCGGCACAATGGACCATACAAGACTCAGTCTGCGCAGGGGTTTCATTGGGACAGCCACCTCAGATCAAGTATCCTCGATGAATCGAACGTATTCTTGATATAGCCAAGGTTCACCATATACGCTATGGTCTCATCGACATCAGAAGGCCAAATATCCGTTGAGTATTTCAGGCCTTTTATGAGAGATGTCTCCATTACTTCCGGCGTGACGGTGAACTGACTGTTGAGTTTTGCCGCCTTCTCAGGGAAGATGGTGGTCCCTGTATTGTTGAGTTGTGACGCGATAATTTCAGATGCTTCCTTCGGATGCTGATTGATCCAGTCGGTGGAGAACCGGGTGACCTTTACCAGTTTTTCCACGATGTCAGGGTGGTTTTGTATCAGATCATCTGTTACTACCAGGACGCTGCCCTGCATATCGCTCCAGAGATCCTGAGCCTTCAACAGTACCTTGAACCCGAGATTCTCTGCCATTGACGGGTATTGTTCAGGAACCACGGCAGCATCGAGTTGTCCTGTCTTCAGTGCCATGAGCTGTTTCGGAGGATTCATTCTCTGGATATTGGCGGTCACTGTTTGTTTGTCCAGGACGTAGGTTTCGATGGCCTTGTGCAAAATAGCATCGGTAGGACTGCCTTCCCTGGAACAACCGATACGGATTCCCGGTCTTTGAAGGTCCTGCGGAATCTTAATAACAGAAGGATTCACGACTATCGCATACCCGTATTTGTGGGTTCCAGCGACAACCTTCAGAGGTACATTGCCGTTGACATATACGTTGATGGCAGGGATCAGGCAGATATATGCCGCATCCACATCTCCCCTAAGGAGTCCGGCTGCCAGGGCCATACCCGTGACATAGCTGTCGTATGACTTAAGGTGTATACCTTCGGCTTTATACCACCCCTTATTGCGGGCTACATGGGCACAGGCGGCATGAGCGTTGAACTCGACGGCCAGAACAATGGATAGTTCATCATTTTCTTGTGCAGCGGCAGTTCCCCATGGCACAGCCAGCATGATCAGTACCACAAGGAAGATGATGGCATTCGAACGCAGGGGTAATAACCAGCAAACAGGGTATCTTCTCTTCATTTTCATATGTATGTCTCCTATTGAATCCCCATGTATTCAGTTTGTTGAGCGTCTCCTTGGGCTGATCCTATGAAGACGGCATCCAGCTTTTTTTCTGCCGCTGAGCAAAGCAGCGCGGCAGCCCTTCGACCGGAATGCCGTGAAAGATCATCATCGGCTTTATTGAAAAACACGTATCTGTTCGCCCCGGCAGGACACCCTTTCATCAGGCCCTGATCATGAAGGATGGCCTTGACCACCGAGTCCTCGGTCACTGTATCGCCTGGTAAGAGTCCGGTAATACGGGAATAGAGCTGGGACCTGAACACCCACTGCTCATCCAGGGGTTTGCCGATGGCATCCATCCCGACAAGGGTCACCAGCCAGCGGGTGCACGCCGGAATTACCGGTTCATATGATGCAGGTGCCTTCAGGGATCTGTGTGCAGCACCGTCCGCTTCCACCAGGATCCATTTAAAAAGCCCGGTTTCCCACAAGTTCTGCACATCCTCTGATGAAAACCCGGTAAGTTTGTTCTGACTTTTCTGATATCCGGCAGCGGCCGTCACATGATGCGTGTGTTTTAATACATCTCTGCATCGCGGAGCCATGTCCTGCAGCGGGTCAAGAATGATTACCGTTTCCGATTCTTCCGGTTTGGGCAGGTAAATCTTCGTCGTGGTGGTTGTCAGTACGGGTCCATCGGTCTGTGACAGTTCGTGGGCAAGACGGAACATGAGTGTGGTCTTTCCTCCTGCACCTACCAGGGTGATTACGCCGCCGTCATGAAACCCTAGTTTCTCATAAAATGTTGTCATTGCGGGCATCTCCTTTTGGCTGATTCAATTCTTCTAACAATCCGGAAAGTCTCATGGCAGATTTCAAAACGATCATCTGCCGTACGGACAGACAGGGAAGTGACACACCTCACACTCCATGCACATCCCGCCGTGGCCCATGGCTGCTACTTCTTCTACTGTCGGCTGTTCTCCGGCCAGTATCTTCGGCAGCATCAGATCATAAACCGTCCGCGGATTGAAAAAGACGCAGGCCGGCAGTCCCAGGATAGGGATATCACCCAGCAGGGCATTGAGGAACATGCCTCCCGGGAGCACAGGACATCCATAGGAGATGATCCGGGCTCCACTGGCCCGTACCCCTTTGCGTGTCACATCGTCAGGGTCCACCGACAGGCCTCCGCTGGTCAGGATGAGTTCACAGCCTGCTTCCTTTAGTTCCCTGATCGCTGCTGCTATGAGGGCAGCGTCGTCTGTCACCACGATTCTCCTGAGGAGTTCGCACCCATAGTCCCTGAGCCGGGAGACAATGAACCGGTCTGATTCGTCCTTGACCAGTCCCTCGTACACCTCGGAGCCGGTAACAACCAGGCCCACCAGCTTTTTTGTATATGGAAGGATCTGTAAGACTGCTTTTGACGAACCGGCGATATCCTCCAGCTGCTCAATCTTCCTACGTTCAATCACCAGTGGTATGATCCTGGTGGCAGCCACGACCTGGTCCTTCTTACAGGGCATACCGGTCTTGATGGTGGAGACGATGATCTCTCCGATGGAATTGATACTGAGCAGTGCATCCACATCGATCTTCAGCAGCCCGTCTGTTGCTGCGGTAATCTTGATTTTGCCCTCATGTGGCTCGGTCCACTTCAGGTTGTCCCCGCACAGGGCGGACGCTATCCTCCGGGCCGCATCGTCCTCATGCAGCTGCTCCGGGGTTTTCTCCATGACATAGAGGTGTTTCTTGCCCATCTTCAGCAGCACAGGGATATCCTCGTGCCTGATGACGTGCCCCTTTTTAAACTGCACTCCCTTGAATCTGCCGGGAACAATCCGTGTCATGTCATGGGCCAGTACGGTCCCGATTGCCTCTTCAACCCTGATCTCTCTCATGTTGTCATCCTTTCTCTCCGGCAGGCAGTACTGCCGGTAATAATCGTTCATCAGTGCCCATACGGACAGATCCGGTTAATTCCCATAATTCCGCTTATTCCTGCTACGGTCACCCCGTAGAACAGGTAGGGCTTTTCGTGTTCCTGTATAAGTTCCCAGATCAGGTCGAAGGACCCGTTCCCCAGTGTGGTCCCGGTCGCCAGCACCACATCGGAGAGTCTGATGAGTTCCTCGGTCCGAGAGCGTCCGTCCCAGATTTCCACCGAATACTTCTCAATGCCGATATTCTTGCGGTCCAGGTCGGTGATGAGCACATTCTCGCTCCCAAAGGTTTTCACCAGCTGTTCGGCTACGGCCGGGTTCAATCCGATCAGCCCTATTCTCACTCTGCCCCAGTTCTCCCGGATATGTCCGGCAATTCGCCATGCACAATGTTCCGGCTCATCATTCTTGCAGTGAACCGTACCCTGTATGAGTCCAAGATATCTCAGGACCGCATTGAGGGTCGCCAGGTAGATCGCCCGGTACTGATTCGAATCGGTCTGAAGCTGGAGCACATCCTCCAGATAACCAACAAAATTTATGGGGCTGTCGGTAAAGGCATGGCCGCATGCATCGAAGAACTCGGCCTCTATCATGCGTTCTTTGCCTTCAATAATGGGGTAGTCGCGTCTGCCTGGATTGCCGATAGCCTGTTCGGGTGTCAGGGTCTTGGCCGTGATGGCGACCGGTTTATTCTGCAGGTTATTTTTTCTGATGATCTCGCGAAACTGCTCCTTCGATGCTTCGATAATATCATGACGAGGTAATGTTTTCATCCTGTACTCCTTGTATTCTTGAAGCGTGTCTTGGCGGATTCCCATGAACATGATCAATGGCCAGTAGATCCAGATAGTCTTGCATGGTGTCCACATCCACATGGATACAGCGCCTGTCCAGTTCCACAAAATGGATCTCGCCGGCATGCTGTTTAAACAATACCCGGGCCCCGGCGTCCCCCTCTACTGTAGATGAAAGCTCGCTGAACAGATCACGGTCGATGATTACCGGATTGCCGCGTTTGCCTTCAAACATGGGGACGATAAGAGGACTGCGGGTGTCCTCATAAGCGGTGATAATAGTATCGATTACCTGTTCATCCACCAGGGGCTGGTCTCCCAGCAGATACATAACAGCATCAGCCCACACGGACAGATGATGCAGTCCTGCAAGTAAAGATGTGCTCTGTCCCAGCTGATAATCGTTATTTACCACCACGTTGATGCCCTCAAAATTGATATGGTTCTGAATGCTTGCTGCGTCATGTCCCAGCACCACTATGATCTCGTCCAGTTTCGAATTCCTGGCATTCTCGATCGCCTGGCCCAGAAGTGTGCTCTGGCGGAATGGAAGCAGCTGTTTTGTCACCCCTATGCGGCGTGCCTGACCGGCAGCCAGTATAACGCCGCTTATTCGACATTTCTTCCGTGTATGTTCAGTCATGAAATCTCGCTTTTCCTGTGAATGCAGACAGGGTTTCATCTCTTATTCGTTCCACTGGGAAGGATCTTCCCGATAAACTGGGTCACTTCCAAGTTCAACCAGTTCAGACAGACATCGAACTGGGACCGTTTGAAACCCAGGACGACTTTCCCGAATGTATCTTTCTGTCTGCCCCAGTCGATCTCCACTTTCTCTCTCAGATCCGTCAGCAGAGCAGTCTGGGCCTCAAGAAGTTCTTCACCTCCCTGAAGCTTGAGATAACGCAGAAAAAACAGCTTGGTCAGGAACTCCATTCGCAGATCCCGAACATGCTGCGTTGGGCTGATCACCCACTCGAGGAATCTTGTTGTGCCCTCAGGAGAAATGGAGAGGATTTTTTTCGGTGGCTGATTCCCCTCGGAAGAGGTGCACCCGGTCACCAGTCCCTTTTCCTCGAGCCTGTGAATAAGGGCATAGAGCTGGCTGGTGCTGATACGCCAGATACCTGCCAGGTTCTCGCGTATAAATCTGTTGATGTCATATCCGTGCATGGAGCCATTCATCAGGACTCCCAGCACGACAAATTCCGT
The DNA here is from genome assembly GCA_036825155.1 of Thermodesulfobacteriota bacterium. Classification (GTDB taxonomy): domain Bacteria; phylum Desulfobacterota; class Desulfomonilia; order UBA1062; family UBA1062; genus DSAD01. The sequence continues at coordinate 9,583 of DAISYU010000029.1, forward strand.
GGTCTCCTGATTTCTCATCGTTTTACACCCAGGCCTTTTCCGGTCCGGAATATTCCATTCTGGAATTCATGGATAAATTTTTTTGGCTTCATGCTGCTGCCGGAACATGCATGGCAGAACAGAGTGGTATTCATTATCCCGATGCTGTCAGTTCCTGCTTTCAATAAAGCCATATCCATATTTCCTTGACCGTTTCTTTGTGTCGTGTTGCCCATCACCATATTCAGTACCGTTTGTTGATACTTGCGAAGAGCTGGAATTGATGGTCAATCAACCCTCGTATCCCAGCCCTTCGCGTTGCTGGTTATAAGAGAGAAGAGATTCGAATGGTTACGGCGGAGCTTGTCCCGTAATCTCTTCTCTCAGTGCCCCTGTTCTACTTGGATTTCTGTTCCTTTATGGCCTTCATGATCTTTTCCGGTGTGATCGGCTGATCGTAGATCCGAACTCCGATGGCGTCATAAACCGCATTGCCGATGGCCGGTGCGATACCAACCAGGGCCGGCTCGCCAACGCCTTTGGCGCCATAGGGGCCCTTTGGATCCGGCTTGTCGATGATGATGATCTGGGTCTCATCCGGCATGTCGAGGGAACCCGGCATCTTGTAGCTCGTGTAGTTGAGGCTGAGCGGCTCGCCGGTTTTCTCGTTGTAAACATAATTCTCCATGAGACCTGCTCCCAGACCGTTCTGGATGCCGCCTTCACACTGGCCTTCCACGCTCATGGGGTTGATAGCCTTGCCGCAGTCCATGGCGGTGACGAACTTCAGAACCTTGACCTCGTAGGTCTCGGTGTCCACCTCGACCTCGGCGAAGTAGGCCGCGGTTGGGGGTGAGGAGTAAGTGCTGTTCCAGCAGCCGACACCTGCGGGAGTGTATCCGTCGCCGCGGGCACCGAAGATGGCCTCGTGAGCGACTTCGCGCACGGGGATACGCTTGGGCGGGTTCGACTTGACATAAACCTCGCGGCCGTCGACTTCCAGATCATCGGGATCCTCGACCATCATCTTTGCGGCATAGTCGAGCAGCTCTTTCTTGGCCTTCTGGGCAGCTATCTTGACCGCGTTGCCGGTTACGAACATAGAACGGCTGGCATGGGACCCGAGGTCGAACACTGTCACGTCGGTCTGCATGCCGGAGATGTGTACGTCTTCAACCGGAATGCCGATTGTTTCTGCTGCAACCTGTGACAGTGAGCCCCAGATATGGGTACCGGGTGAACCGGGGTGGCAGATGAGGTTGATCGTGCCGTCCTCGTTGAACTTGATAATGGCGCCGGAGTGTGCCAGCAACAACGGCCAACCGTCACTGCAGTGGGTCATGGTGGACATGCCGACCCCGCGCTTCTTCGTGGCGGTGCCGCCCTTGTTCTTCTTGTGCTTTTCCTTCCAGCCGATGGCCTCGGCTCCCTGCTTGATACAGTCGTCGATATAGGTGCTCTCGAGGGGCAGACCTCCCATGTTCGACGCCTCGCCGGGCTTTTTGGCGTTCTTGAGCGCTACCTCAACCGGATCGAGACCGAGCTTGACCGAGGCCTCATCCAGGAGCTGATCGACGGCCCACATGACCTCGGGGTTACCGAAGCCGCGCATGGCGCCGGAGAGCGGGGTGTTGGTGTAGACGACCTTGAATGATCCGTCTATGTTATTGCAGCGGTAGTGGCCCATGCCCCAGACCAGCGTGATGCTGCCTGCCAGCATTGCACGGCTCAGGTATCCGCTGGCCCAGGCCATCGTGTCGACCTGCAGTGCGTGCAGGGTTCCGTCTTTCTTCAAACCCAGCTTGGCGGTGATATAGTCCGGCGTCCTGGTGTCGATGTTGCAGAAGTCCTCTTCCTTGGAGTAGATCAGTTTGACCGGCTTGCGGGCTACCATGGAGAGCATGATGGCGATGGGCTCGTTGTGGCAGCTCAGCCTGCAACCGAAGCTCCCGCCCACGAAGGCAGTACTGTTCACGTTGATCATGCCCGAGCCCACGCCGAACATCTTTGCCAGCTCACGCCGGAAGGGGTGTGCCAGCTGGCAGGGGCTGTAGATCGTGATCTTGCCGTTGGTATCGACGTTGGCCACGCAGCTCTGGGGTTCGAGCTGGCAGATGACCTGCTTCATGGAGAAGAAGGTTCCCTCGACGACCACGTCGGACTCCTCGAAGCCTTTCTTTACGTCGCCCTTTTTAATGAACGGAGGGCAGGGGCCGGCTACCGGGATGTTGTTCGGGCACCAGTCCTGAATAACGGGTGCACCCGGTTTCACGGCATCGCGCGGGTCGAGCACAAAGGGCAGAACTTCGTACTCCACGTCGATCAGGCCGATGGCCTTTTCGGCGGTCTCCTCATCCACCGCTGCTACGGCCGCGATCGCATCACCCCAGTAGCGGCACTTGTCATTGAGGATGTACTCGTCGGAGCGCTGGAGCGCTTTGCTGGGGCCTAACGGCTGGTCGCGGAAGGAACGCGCATAGAGGATCTTGGGCGTGTCATCGAAGGTGATCACGCACTTGACCCCGGGTAGGGCCTCGGCCTTGGACTTGTCAATCTTCTTGATATTGGCATGAGCGTGCGGGCTGTGCAGCACCTTGCCCCACAGCTGTCCCGGCAGGTTCACGTCGGGCACGTATATCCCCTCACCCGTGGCCTTGAGCACCACATCTTTCTGGGCGATTCGATTTCCTACGGATTTGTATTCGGTAGTCATACTCTATCTCCTCCTCTGATCATGCTTTTGCTGCTGCCAGTGCGGCGTCGACGATCTTCACGTAACCAGTGCACCGGCACAGGTTGCCACCAATGGCCTTCTTGACGTCGTCCCTGGTGGGATTGGGGTTCTCATCGAGAAGGGCCTTTACCGCCAGCATCATGCCGGGTGAGCAGTAGCCGCACTGGATGGCGCCCAACTCTATGAACTTCTTCTGGATCTTGTGGAGCTCGCCGTTCTCTGCCAGGCCCTCTATGGTGATAATGTCCGTGCCATTTGCAGCCACGGCCAGCATGCTGCAGGACAGCATGGGTTTGCCGTCGATCAGGACCGTGCAGACACCGCACTCGCCTTCTGCGCAGCTGATCTTCGTTCCGGTGAGCCCGAGCCTGTCTCTCAGGAGCGCATTCAGGGTCAGGTTTGGCTCCACCTCAACCTCGTAGGGTGAGCCGTTTATTGTTAGATTTATAACTTTCTTCATATTTCGCCTCCTTGCCTATCCGTTGGCTCTTTCGATGGCTTTTGCCAGTATGCGCTTTACCAGCACAGCGCTCGTTTCTTTTCTGTAATCAGCTGTTGAGCGAAGGTCGCTGATCGGTGTTACTTCGTCCGCGGCTACCTTGGCGGCTTTCTCGATCAGTTTCTGGTCGATCTTCTTGCCCCTGAGGACCTCCTCTGCCTTCTTGGCCCGAACAACTGTCGGTGCCACGGAGCCGAGAGCGATCCTGACATCCTTGCACACGCCCTTTTCCATGGTTATGGAAGCTGCAGCATTGACCTTGGCGATGTCTTCTGCTGATCTCACCAGCTTTTTAAATGCGCCGCCGGTATTCGGTGCAGGAGCCGGGAGCAGTATTTCCGTGATGATCTCGTTGGGTTCCAGGACGGTCTTGCCTACGCCGAGGTAAAACTCGTCGATGGGGATCAATCTCTGGCCGGAAGGACCAAACACATTGAGCTTGGCATCGAGAACGTACAATGCCGGTGCAACATCGGAGGCCGGGGTTGCCACGCACAGGTTGCCCACTGCGGTACCCTGGGTCTTCACCTGGATCGAAACGATATTGGCGATGGCCTCATGGAGCACGAAATACTTTTCTTTGATGATGTCTGAGATCTCGATACTGCGTTTACTTGCGAGGGTACCGATTCTCACACCGTCTCCATTGCCTGCAATCACATCATCCAGTTCTTCAACGTTCTGAATGTTTATGATGCATTTCGGCTGTATGACGCGTCTGCGCATCCGGGGAACCAGATCAACGCCAGCTGCATACACTTTTGCCTCTGTCCCGTATTTGGACAAGGCACCTGTTGCCTCCTCGAGCGATTTGGGCTCGAGGTATTCAAATGGCTTTAAGGTTCTGAACATACAATCCTCCTTGTGTTATTATGCTTCAATGTACATATAATATTACTCGTTAACCATTCACTATCAGCGGCAAAATGAAAATATTGTAAGTGGAGATGCGCGCCAGGTGTAGGTTAAGGCCTATAGACAAACCTGGATGCATAGGGAGCAGGTCTTGAAGCAGTATAAGGAAAAGAGCAAAAAAACATTATATTATGTAACAAAACACATAATTAAAAACTTGCCAGACACCAGGGAGACCAGTAGGAAAATGTCCTACAAACAGTAAGGCGCGAGCATTTCCCCCGGCAGTATTTTTATTGATTGACTCTGAGATTTTTGCAGCATGGCAATACAAGTGATTTGTGCAGGAAAACAACGCTCTACATTTATCGTGAATTATCATGGCAGGGGATTACTTTTGGTCTCCTGCTTTTCTGAATACCTGGGTGTTATCTTTTTCAACAACCGCACCGAAATATATGTGTATGGGCTCCATGAAGACACACCTCTTTGTCATCGTCTTTTGTTCTCTTTTTCTTATGGGCGCGACCAGTCATGAGGAAACCGTCCACATGGTCAAAAGCGGTGATACACTCTTAAAGATCGCCGAGCTGTATATGCCCTATACCGAGGCCTATACAAAGAAGGAGCTCATTGCCGGTATCAAGGAAATGAACATGATCGCCGGTCCCATCTCGCCCGGTCAGTCCCTGAGCATACCGGTGGCCTGGAATCAGCCCCTCAAACCCGTGACCATTACAAAGCCTGCGGACTTCAGTGCCAGGGGCCTGTACATGACTTCGTACTCGGCCGGATCACGGTTTATCCTCGAGTCGGCCGACAGACTCAGGGAATCGGGCGGGAATACCCTTGTTTTTGATGCAAAGGACGATATGGGGGCCATCACCTATCCAAGCCCCATACCGGGCAAGTATTGTCCCAATGCGCGGTACAGACGGAACATAGAAGAACTGCCGAAGATGATCGAGTTCCTGCATCGCACGGACATCCATGTGGTGGCCCGGGTGGTGGTGTTCAAGGACCCTGTCATGGCAAAGGCCAGACCGCAGTGGTGCATCAACACAGAGAAGAATTGGCTAGATCCCGCGAACATTGAGGTCCAGGACTATGTCCTGGAAGTAATCGAGGAACTTGCCAACAAGGGTGTTGACGAGATCCAGCTCGATTATATCCGGTACCCTGCAGACAAAAAGACCTCGACCGGGATCGAGGGTGTCCAAAGGACAGATGTCATTGCGGGGTTCATTGAAAGGGTGCATGACATCACCAGGCCCAAAGGCGTGCTTTTGTCGGTGGACATGTTCGGGATCATTATCTGGCAGCGGAATGTGGACATGCTCAGCATCGGTCAGGATATCGCCAAGATTAAACCGCACGTGGAGATTATCTCGCCCATGCTCTATCCCTCGCATTTCAGCGCCGGTTTCGATGGGGTGGAAAAACCCGCCGATAATCCTTACCGCATTGTTTCCATCGGGATAAAAAAGATGAAGGACCTTGTGGGCGATGATGTGGTCATTCGCCCGTGGCTCCAGTCATTCCCCCTGGGGGTGACAAAGGGATTCGGTCCGAAATATATCCAGGCACAGATAGATGCCGTCAATGATGCCGGGGGAACGGGATGGCTGCTCTGGAGCCCGGGGAATCATTACAGCAAGGCCTATGCAGCCATGCAGAACTTTCCGGAACAGGAGCAGTGGACCCGGGAGGTGCGCATCGGGACAGGGATGAAATCTCCCGTACTGCCAACACCAGTCGAGGATGTCATATCGGCGATCCGGGAGTATGACTCGGACCTAGACCCGGGGAAGCTTTTGTAAGAACCTGGGTATGAGAAATAAGGCATAAGGCCCTGGGCTCTAGGCATCAGGCTAAGGAAAAAAGACGTCTTTTTATTTCACAATCTAAAAAATCCATCTTCGAAATTAAACTGTCTCTATTCCTCAACCTGGTGTCTAGCGCCTGATGCCCAGCGCCTCAGGTCTTTATCTTATTTTTCCTTCTTCAGCCACTCCAGCCGGTTCAGGGCATTGATATAGGCCTTGGCCGATGCTACGAGCACATCCGGGTGAGCGCCATGGCCCATCACGGAGCGGCCGTTGTACTTGAGCTGTACTGTTGCCTCGCCCTGGGCATCGGTGCCGCCGGTCACCGCGCTGACCTCGTATTTTAAAAGCGGATAATTGGTCTTGGTGATCCTGCGGATCGCGTCAAAGGTCGCGTCCACCGGACCCACGCCGAACCCGGCGTCCTGAATCACCGTGCCATCCACCTCCATCTGCATAGTTGCGGTGGGGACAGCCACATTGCCGCTGACCACATTGAGGTATACCAGGGAGTAGCGCTCCTCGAACCGGAACACCTCTTCGAAGAGGATGGTTTCAAGATCCTCGTCGAAGATCTCTTTCTTGAGGTCTGCCAGTTCCTTGAAGCGCACGAAGACTCGGTTGAGTTCATCTTCGCTCAGGCTGTAGCCCATCTGGCGGAGGTGCTCGCCTATGGCGTGCCTGCCCGAGTGTTTGCCGAGCACGATATT
>DAISYU010000029.1:16285-31512 GCA_036825155.1 Thermodesulfobacteriota bacterium
GCCATGACCAGTTCTTCCATGGCGGCATTGCCGGCGCGTTCGCCGATGCCGTTGATGGTGCACTCCACCTGGCGGGCGCCGTTTCGAAGGGCTGCCAGAGAGCATGCCACCGCAAGACCGAGGTCGTTGTGACAGTGCACGGAGATAATCGCCTGATTGATGTTCTTTACCCTGTCAAACAGCTCGGCGATCAGATCGCCGAATTCGTCTGGGATTGCGTACCCGACGGTATCCGGGATATTCACCGTGGTGGCACCTTCGGCGATGACCGCCTCCACCATTTCACACAGATAGTCGCGGTCCGTGCGTGTGGCATCCATGGGAGAGAATTCCACGTTGGTCGTATAGGAACAGGCATGCCTGACAGCGGCGCATGCCTCTTTGAGCACCTGGTCGCGGGTCTTGTGGAGCTGGTATTTCAGGTGAATATCGGACGATGAGATGAAGGTGTGGATGCGGGGACTGGCTGCTTCACAAACGGCCTGCCATGCACGGTCGATATCCGCCAGGTTGGCCCTGGACAGTGCGGCCACCTGTACCTCCCGGATCTCACGGGCGATCTGCTGTACCGATGCGAAGTCACCCTCGGATGCAACGGGGAACCCTGCCTCGATGATGTCCACCCCAAGCCTTTCCAGCTGCCTGGCAAGTCTCAACTTCTCGTGGATGTTCATGCTGGCCCCGGGAGACTGTTCGCCGTCCCTCAATGTGGTGTCGAAAATGAAGATCCGATCATCATGTCTTTCCATTGGTACTGCTCCTTTCTCCGGAAATAAAAAAAGGCCATGGACTTTACCGCCCATGGCCTTTCGGTTTCCTCTTTTGTCTTTAGGTTAAGGATAACCGCAAGCCAATGGGCGTGTGTTCTCCAGCAACAGGCAAAGAAGGAGCAGCCCTGCATCGAGCAGTGCGCTGAATTCCTTATTCAGTCTACCTGTGCATGTACCCGTCATTGTACCGGCTATCCTCACTTTCTAATGTCCTTATTTGTAATACATCGGCGATCTTGTCAAGCCCCATTACCACAAAAGTGTAAAAATTGACCTGCATCATTGCAGAGAACTGCCTGAAAGAGTATCTTTTAGAAAAGGCGGAGGATATCCGCTTGTAACAGGAAAGGATGATGCGATGGAACTGCTTATTGTCATAGTGATTGTAGCGTTCTGGATCGTGTTGAATAAATGGATACTCCCTAAATGCGGCGTTCCCACCTGAATGAGTCAGTCCTGCGGGGTCGAGGATCGATCCCGATACGAGAAGGATGAAAAGAATCCCGGGCAGGGATAGTAAATACCGGTAAATGACCCGAGCCTGTCCGATGCATATCAGGGGGGAGAGGCTCTTTGCGCCATGCCCGCCGGGTTATGGTTCTTGCCTGCAGCATTACCTGCTTTTTCTGAACTCCTTTATGGTCATGCCGGTCCATTTCCTGAAGGCCCGCCGCAGCGTGGTCGCCTCGGAAAAGCCGAGTCTGCTGGCAATCTGGTCGACACTGAGGCTGGTTGTAGTAAGGTATTCCTTGGTCAGCTCAAGGCGGATCTCGTCCAAGACATGCTGGTACGTGGTATTCCTCTCGAAAAGGCGCCTGCGCAGTGTCCGTGGGCTCATGGCCAGGTGCGCGGCGATTTCTCCCAGGTTGGGAAACTGGCCCAGCGAGGCGATTATTGCCTCCCTGATGGCGCCGATCAGCTCGTCGGACCTCCTGAGCTTTGTCATGAGCTCCTGGCACTGCTGTTTGCAGATGGCAGCCAGCTGGGGATTGCCCATGGATGTGGGGATGTCTTCGAACGGGAAGGAGATGCGAAACAGGTCCCTGTTCATGCCGAACAGCACGGGGCACTGGAACATCTCGCGGTACAGGCCGCCGTGCCCGGGATCGGGGTAGGACAGGTTGATTTCATCGATCTGAAACTCCTGCCTCGTGAGGAAGTCGCACCCGGAGAAAAATGTTGCTAGTAGCTCTTCCACTGCAAAGATCCATAAGCGGAGGCTTTCCATGGGAAAGGCGGGAAAGATCTCCCAGATGGAGCTTTCTCCCTCCTTGTGGTGCCTTATGGTGACCAGGGCGCCATTGAGTTCCCAGAACTGCATGGCCACCTGATTTGCCTCTCCCAGGGTGGGACTGCTGATGATGGCGTAACCCCAGATCCCCAGTTCCCCCAGGTTGGGTTGCCGGCCAAGATGGAGTGCCAGGGCGGGATCACCTGTTTCATCCAGCGCATTTCCCACAAGTCTCAGGTATTGAGACTGAGAGATTAACGCGGTTTCATCTTCCAGCCAGGCCGGGGAAAGATCTGTCTCCCGCAGGATTTCAGTAAGGGAAATTCCCCTTGAAACGAGTTGCCGTACCAGCCATTTGGCACTGTAGGACGGCATTCTGTCCTGAAACACGCTGCCCCTCCTCATAGCAAGACGATATGGTATCGTATAGCATAAGGGTGGATCTTTGGCCAGATTTATCACTTTTTTGACCGGACTGGCACTATTCTTTTTGCTGTGTTCATGTAAATAATTGCATCATGATGTTTCAGGGATTATTGCGGTGTGATCGGGTGGGGTTGTTGTTGCTGTAGATTTCACGCTCTTAATGGAATAAAATTATACCATTGACATAGTGCGTTTCGTCCCCGGGTAGAATCGTTGATACTGCACGAGACGGTGTGCGTTTCAATAAGCGTCTCTCAATATTGCCGGGCCGGGAACACTATTGTGCTTGGCTTTTACAGGCCATGATCACTGTAATGAAGGAAATGTGATGGGGAATAGCCACGACAGGTTCATACTGGCCATTGATCTGGGGACGTCCGGCCCTAAGACCGCCTTGATCTCCATATACGGGGAGGTAGTGGTCAGTGCCTTTGAAGAAACACCTGTCATGCTCCTTCCGGGCGGGGGAGCAGAACAGGACCCGAAGTGCTGGTGGGATGCGATCATGTCCACGGCAAAGACGGTGCTGGCAAAGGGTCTTGTACCGGCAGAGCATGTCGTCGCTGTGAGCGTGACCACCCAGTGGTCCGGCACCGTGGCCGTTGACCGTGACGGCGCTCCTTTGATGAACGCCATTATCTGGATGGACTGCCGGGGAGCGGATGCCCTGAAAGAAACACTGAAAGGGCCCATCAGGATCGAGGGGTATCCGCCGATCAAGCTCATGAACTGGCTCAGGCTGACCGGCGGCGCACCCGCACCGTCGGGCAAGGACCCCATTGCCCACATCCTCTGGCTGAAGAGGGACTGCAGCGATATCTACAGCAGGACATACAAGTTCCTGGAGCCCAAGGACTATATCAACCTGTGCCTCACAGGCAGGTTCGCTGCCACCTATGATTCGATCCTGCTCCACTGGGTGACCGACAACCGCAACCCTTCCCATGTGGTATACAATGACAAGCTCCTGAAGCAGGCGGGGATTCCGCGAGACAAACTGCCGGACCTGATCCGGGCCGTGGACGTGCTTGGCCCGGTGAAGAAGGAAGTGGCGGATGAACTGGGATTGCGAGCTGATACCCCGGTCATCGGCGGTACGCCGGACGTGCCTTCTGCCTGCGTGGGCTCGGGTGCGGTCAGGGACTATCAGGGCCACCTCTACATCGGTACATCTTCATGGATCTCGGCCCATGTCCCGTTCAAGAAGACCGATCTGCTGCACAGCTTCGGGTCGTTCCCCAGTCCGCTGCCCGGAAGGTACATGATCCTCGACGAACAGGAATGCGCCGGGAAGTGTCTGACCTGGCTGCGCGACAACGTGCTCTATCACAAGGACGAACTGATGCAGGAGGAGAACGCCCCTGACATCTTCAAGTTCCTGGACAGGATCGTATCCAGGGTCCCCCCGGGCGCAAACAACGTGATCTTCACCCCCTGGCTCTACGGGGAGCGCACCCCGGTGGAAGACTGCCGCATCCGGTCCGCACTGTTCAACCTGTCCCTGGAAAACACGCGGGAGGACATAGCCCGTGCCGTGTTCGAGGGTGTCGCCTTCAACCAGAAGTGGCTGCTTGGCCCGGTGGAGAAGTTCATGGGACGACGATTTGACTCCCTCAATTTCATAGGGGGCGGGGCGAATTCCGACGTATGGTCGCAGATCCTGGCAGATGTGCTGGACAGGCCCATCCGGCAGGTGAAAGACCCCATCTATGCCAATGTAAGGGGCGCCGCATTTCTCGCAGCCATTGCGCTCAGGTACATCACCACCGAGGATATCCCCGGGTACATCCGGATCAAGGCCGAATACAGGCCCGAAGAGGGAAACAGGAAGATCTATGATGATATGTTCGCCGAATTCCTGAACCTGTACAAGGTCCACAAGAAGATCTGCACCCGGATAAACGAGAGGTTCGCACCTCAGGTATGTGAACTGCCCGGGCGGGAACAATGAGATAACAGGAGGATAACTGTAATGGAGTATCAGGAGATCGTGGAACGGAAAGAGGCTATCCTGTCCAGGCAGGCACAACCCATACCTGAGGACATCCTGGCCAGAGAGCGGGAGCTGTTTATCAAGCGCAACAGAAGGTCTTTGGAGATCTTCGAGGAGGCCCAGGACCTCATCCCCGGTGGTGTCGAGCACAACCTGAGCCAGAATAAGCCGTTCCCCCTGGCCATGGAGAGGGCAAAAGGATGGCGTGTATGGGATGTGGACGGAAACGAGTATGTGGACTATCTCATGTGTGGTGCTCCCATCATCCTGGGACACGGCTTCGAACCTCTGGATGAAAAGATCATATCGATTATCAGGGAAAAGGGGCCGGCCACCGGCCTTACATCCGAATACGAACTTCTGGCAGCCAGGGAGATCATCTCCCACATGCCCGGTGTGGAGATGGTGCGCTTTCTCCAGTCCGGCACCGAGGCGGACATGGCGGCCATACGCATGGCCAGGGCATTCACCGGCAGGCAGAAGATCATCAAGATCAGCGGCAGCTACCACGGCTGGTCGGATCAGATGGTCTATTCCCTGCACGTTCCCGGCACCGCGTCGCTCAACTCACGGGGCATACCGAACGAGTTCTATACCCATTTGCTCGATGTACCGCCCAATGATTTCGATGCGCTGGAAAAGGCCTTTGAGGACAACAGGGACGATGTGGCGGGAATCCTGGTGGAGCCCATAGGAGGCGAATCAGGCGTCCACCCGGTCCATCCCGACTGGAATCACCGGATCAGACAGCTGTGCGACCACTACGGAGCGCTGCTCATCTTTGATGAGGTGGTCACCGGGTTCCGGCTGGACATGGGCGGCGCCCAGAAGTACTTCGGCATCAAGCCGGACCTGACCGTCATGGGCAAGATCATCGCCCACGGGTACCCGTCGGCCGGGGCAGTGGGGGGCAGGAAGGATGTGATGAGCGTGTGCCACGGCGGCCTGGGTGAAAAGATCTACATCGGCGGCACGCTGGCGGCAAACCCGATCTCTACGGCGGCCTGCTACTATGCACTGAAGTATATGGTGGAGTATGATGCGGTGAGAAAGGCGCGCGAGTATGCCGACCGGCTCACAAAGGCCCTGAACGACCTGTTTGCCACCAGGGACGACCTGGGGTTCTTTGTCTATAATTTCGGACCTATCATGCACTATGTGACCACGTCCTTCTTCTCAGTGGATCTTACCTCGCCTGATGCCTTTATCCAGATCATGACCCGCAAACAGATCGCTGACGACTATCAGGTGGTCACCATGGCCCACGGGCTGTGTACCCTGGCCGGCACCCGGATGTACTCGTGCATGCAGCACGATGACGAGGCACTGAACAGGACCCTGGATATCTGGGAATATGTACTGTCCCTGATTCCTAAGACTTGAGAGCAAAAAATACGTATGTAAGGAGGACCAAGCCATGGTTGATGCTTTTGCAGACAAACCCATAGCACTGCCCGAGGGTATTGATATGGAGAATCACATAGTCGCCACGTACTGGGTCCGGGCTGATAAGTCCATGGACATGGCGCTTATGGGTCAGATCCTGGCCATTGAACAGACCACGGGCACCTGGGTCCCGGTCCCGGGCGAGACGCCCGAGGTCCGTGCCGGCCATGTCGCCAAGGTGATCGGTGTATACGAGGCACCGTTCTATGAGTACGGCCTGCCGGAAGACATCAAGGAGCGCGAGTATATCCTGCAGATCGCCTTTCCTTCGGCCAACGTGGAAGACCAGCTGCCCATGCTGATGACCGCCACCATCGGGAACATCTCGCTGGTGCCCAATTTCAAGCTCCTCGACATCAGGATGCCGAAGGCTACGCTGGATCAATACCAGGGCCCCGCCTTCGGCATCGACGGATGGTACAAGGCGCTGGGCATCGAAAAGGGCAGGCCGCTGCTCAACAACATGATCAAGCCCTGCAGCGGCTACCCCCTGGAAGTGGGGACCCGGCTCTTCAGGGATGTGGCCATGGGCGGGTGCGACGTGATCAAGGACGACGAACTGATCGCAAACATGCGCTACAACGATGCGGTGGAGCGGGTGAAACACTACATGGCCATCGAGAAACAGGTATATGAAGAAACCGGCGAGCATACACTCTACACGGTGAACGTCACGGACCGCCTGCCGCGCATGTTTAACCTGGCAAAGCGCTGTATCGATGCCGGGGCGAACGCCATGATGGTGAACTATCTGGCCGTGGGGCCTGAGGCCATGCGTGCCCTGGCTGAAGACCCTGACATCAATGTCCCAATATTGGCCCACATGGACCTGGCCGGTGCGTACTTCATGTCACCCTACCAGGGTATCTCTTCGCCCATCATATTCGGAAAGATTCCCCGGCTGTGCGGTGCCGATGCGATCGTGCTGCCGTTTTCCCTGGGCGGAAAAGGGATCTACATGAATGACCGGTTCATGGCATCTACCCGCAACCTGACCTATCCGTTCGGCAGTCTCAAGCCCACCCTGCCCATGCCGTCCGGCGGCATTACCCCAGCCAATGTTCCTGACTGCATAAACACCCTGGGAAGGGATATCATGATCGGCTCGGGCGGCGGCATCCATGCCCACCCCCAGGGGCCCACTGCGGGAACAAAGGCATTCCGCCAGGCAATAGACGCCGTGCTTAATGGTATTCCTCTGGAACAGTACAGCGAGGAGCATGAAGAACTGGGTGTGGCCCTGGGTACCTGGAAGAAGAAGACGGAGTTTAAACTCTAGTACTCATCAACGTTACCTGAGGAGATGGCAGGGCACCCTCTCCCTTGCCGTCTCCTTTGCTGTTCAGGAGTGATGGGCAGGAGAGATATTTTGCCTCGCATGTGAGACCATTGGTATCAGGGTGATGCCTGATATTCCATGGAGGCAGATTCTTGGGTGTTTTGGCCACATATGTCATATATTTGGCCGGAATAGCTCTGTTCCATCCTGATCAGTTGTGATTATTATAGCGAATATAGAACTATGTACGGGAAACAGCCTCGATTGCGGCAAGAGACGCAGGCCGGAAGACGTGACAGCTGTTACTCTGCCAGGTGTGTTTGTTTAGAGAATCTGTAACTGTGTATTGTCGTTCGATGCGGCAGTGAACCTGGCGTTGATCCGGATGTTGTTCACCACAGCCTGCCGGAGTAAGGATTCCGGGGTTGTTTGGGGCCATACCATTGATGTTCAATCCGTCTTCGCGTCCGCTATGCCGGACGAGAAGCTTTGTTTCATTTTTATGCGGCTTGATTAAGGAAAAGGATCCAAGGCTTGCCTTGGGTCCATGCCATTGAATAAAGGAGGGTAACCATGAAACGCTGCCTGATCTTTACCGGTACTATCGTATGTCTGTTTCTGTTCTTCTCTCAGGGGTATGCGCAGATCGACAACCTGACCAACATGAGCGCAGAATGGATACGCATGTCCAACCGCAACGCTGCAACGGATGCTGCGGACATTGTGGTATTCAACCCGGCAGGCCTGGCTGATCTGTCCGAAGGATTTCATATCAATGTCTCCAACCAGTTTCTCTTTCGGAAACCGAGCCATGACTTCACCGATCCGCTTGGCACCGGGGGATTGAGCTACGAACAGGACAGCCCTGACCTGTTCCTGCCGAATCTGTACGCGTCGTATCGAGACGGAGACTGGTCTGTTTTCGGCGGGATATATATCCCGGGTGGCGGCGCGGTGGCGGACTATCCTGACGGGTCCTACACCACCAGGGCCATTGGTGTCGGATTGGTGGCAGACCCTGCAAGTCCATTCTTTGGGGCCTATACAGGGATCACCAACGAAAGACTCAAGGCCGGATCCATCTATCTCACAACGACTGCCGGTGGCGTGTACAAGATATCGGAGATGATCTCCGTAGCAGCAGGTATCCGCAATATAGCCGTGACCAATACCATTGAGGGAGACCTTACTTTGACCGGCGGCGTGCTCGGTCCCATCGATACTCCGGATATTCCCTTGAGTGTGGATGTGGAGCAGGAGGACATGGGGTGGGGCGCTGTTTTCGGTGTGCAGATAAAGCCGGATGATAAACTGAATATTGCCCTTCATGTGGAGACCCCGGTAGCTCTGAATCTTGAAACAGACATAAAAAGCGGCGATAACCTGAGCGAGAGCATAGGGTTGTTCATCGATGGAGAAAAGAATCCCAGAGATTTCCCGGGAATGGTTGGTCTTGGTGTTTCGTACCTGTTGACGCCACAGTTCAGGTGCGAAGTGGACCTGAACTACTGGTTCCAGGAAGCGGCAGATTGGGGGAGGGCGGACGATGGGAGCGACATCTCCGACCTGGCCGGTGACTGCTGGAGTTTCGGGGTTGCAGGGGCGTACCAGGTCTCTTCTGAACTGGAGGTGAGCGCCGGTTTTCTGTACACGCTCTTCAGATGGGATGACATAGACGCATACTACAACGCGAATGCAGGGGCTGTTGAAGTTCAGTATTCGGACAATTGGAACATCGGGTTCGGGTTCGCTTACACGGTGATCCCCGGGCTTAAGCTCAATCTCGGCGCAGGTTATACAATGTGGGCGGACGAAGATATAATAACACCTCTCGGCGAAGTGGAGATGGAGAATTCCACATGGACATTTGCCCTGGGGATTGATTATTCCCATTAGAGCACAGGGTCATTCCTGTTCATACACAAGGCTTTGAGCAGGCGGCCGCTCTACTGAAATTTTTAAGGAGAAACTCAGCGATCCATGGGTGCATATGACAGCTACAAAAAAGAAGTACTTGAGGCGAGCCTCTGGCTTTTAGAGCACGGCTACTTCGGTTCGGAAAGAGGATCAGGGGGTAATGTGTCCATGCGAATCTTGGAGCACGATGCCATGGCCGTCACCCCTTCATCTCTGAGGTATCAGGACCTGTCGGCAGACGATATCTGTGTGGTGGGCTTTGACCTCTCTGTCATAGAGGGAGAGCTCAAACCCTCCGTGGAATCGGGGATGCACGGCATTATCTACAACAACCGCCCCGATGTGAACGCCATCGTGCATACCCACCAGGTCTTCGGCAGTGTCTTTGCCCTCATCGGCGAACCTGTCCCGGCCCTCTTCGATGAAATCGCCTTTTCTCTTGGACACGTAGTGGATATCATACCTTATGCCCTTTCAGGGAGCACGGAACTCGCCGATAATGTGGCGGGCAAACTGTCCAACAATGCCAATGCATACATCATCCAGAATCACGGGGTCCTGACCCTGGGCAAGACCCTCGACAAAGCACTTCTCCACACCGAACTTCTGGAAAAGGCTGCCAGGATCTACTGCCTGGCGCTGTCCACCGGCAGGAAGATCCATACCCTTCCTGATCGGGTACTTGAGATGGTACAGGAACTGAGAGACTATGAGGTAAACGAGGCTGCGAAAAGAATGCGGGAGAA
The DNA here is from genome assembly GCA_036825155.1 of Thermodesulfobacteriota bacterium. Classification (GTDB taxonomy): domain Bacteria; phylum Desulfobacterota; class Desulfomonilia; order UBA1062; family UBA1062; genus DSAD01. The sequence continues at coordinate 26,094 of DAISYU010000029.1, forward strand.
GAATAAAACATAATCCCGCAGCTCCACAAAAACCATTCGTATCCTCGAGGAAGCTGAGGGGCATGAATAAATGCAGTATCCCTCAATGAGCTAAGAGGTGCTTACTCGAAATATTGAGCCAGGTAGCTCGTGAGGATCTTCTTGAGTTCTTCAATTGTTTCAGATAATTTCTGCTCGTTTCGTGCTGCATGGTATTCCATCAGGGCGTGATCAATAATGGCAACGGATGTATCGAGAATTATCATGGATATCAGCTGCAGCTTCTCGTCCTGGAAATCAGGAATGCGGGATTTCATTGCTGCAGTCAGGCGCCTCGTCATTTCATCTGCAGATCTTTCATCGATGGCTTTCAGCTCAGGACTGCCGTGCATGGCATCACGGATAGTAAGGAAGGCTGGTTCGGCAAGAGCAGCTGACATAAAGGCATTGATGGTGCTGCCAACGGCATCCCGCCACGGTATTCCAGGGTTTGCAACCGAGGAGAAATTATCGATGAACTCAGCCTGTTTTGCTGAAATCCGCTCTGCCAGGGCATAGATTATTGCCAGCTTGTTTGGATAGTAACGATAGATGTTGCGGATAAGAATATTTGCCCGTTGAGCAAGGAGCTTTGTGGTGAAGGCCTCGAAGCCCACCTCTTCAATAAGCTCTGTAGCGGTCTTCAGGATCAGCTCGACGGTGTTTTTAGCACGTTGCTGTTTTGGTTGTGTTCTCTGTAACAGTCTTGTTCGCATACCGTTTTCTATGGGATAATCGTTTTGTTGAGAATTGTAATTCCCCTCTGTCCCCTGTCCAAATAAAAAAACAAATAATGAAACAAGGCCATATAGCTATTTCAAATAGAAGGGTGTGTCAAGAAAAAAGGAGTAGTACTCCCTTTTTTGCTTGACACATCGGGGCTCTATCTTTATATATTTAAAAAAAGGAGCACTGCTCCTGTTTTTAATCGGACTCTTTTTATAACTGATAGCCTATAACATATTGGTAGTGGGGTTGATTTGGAATAGCTAGAAGCCGCTTTTTTGAATCAACCCCGAATTGTGTGTGCCTGCCTTGCCGGGATCCTGTTCATTCTTGTTCACCGATGCCCTTCGTTTGAGCATTGTTTTTTGTATTCCGGAGGCGTTTTACGAAAACTGATGCCCGAAAGGTCTGCCGGAAAGATCCATATCGTAATTTTAAAGAAAGTATAAGATAGATCCGTACGGGAAGGTCTCCCTGCGGAGTCTGAACAAGCGCTATGATACAGAACCTGTCAAGAGGGAAGGCAGAGACGTTCATCTCTGCCTTCCCGGTTTGTCTTCTTCAATAAGCTTATTTCGCTGTGCGTTTTATCTCAAGGCGCGCGAGACCGGCGAGGATAAACACGAACAGGAATACAAGTGCCAGGTGCATGGCTGCCTGAGAAGAGCGTGCGCCGATGGAAACGAAGCAGTAGTCATCGTCGTCATCGTCATCGACTGCCTCAGGAGTGACAGGAGGGGTGTTGTCAGCCGGTGCCCCGTCGTCCATGATTACCCCGTCTTCTGTCAGGTCATCGTCTCCTCTTGCTCCGTCGACAAAGTAGAGCGTGATTACATTCCCGTCCAGCTCGGCTCCTGTGTCTGTGGTATCATCGTAGAGGAACTCGTACCAGTGTTCTGTCTGGTCATCCTGTGTGCGGCCGTACTTATAGTATGTATCGCAGTCACCACCATCAGGCAGGTACAGATCCACAGCTGCGGTGCCGCCCACGTCCACGCCATTGATGGTAAAGGAAATGCTGCCGTAGGGGAATTCTGTTTCATCAGGAACCGAGGCCGGCTCCAGGGCCTCCACGTCTGCGAGGGTTGCGCCGGCAGGGTCGGTCACCACCAGGGTCACGTAATATTCACCATCACTGGTGAAGCATGACGCCACGGTGTTCTGGAGGTAGTCTGCTATTCCGTCCTCGTTCCCGTCATATTCCGGGTCAGGATTTTCAGGATCAGGACCCTGTTCCAGGTAATCCGGTGTGCCGTCACCGTCCGAATCCACCTGTAAGGCGGAGCACCCGTTTTCATCCACTTCATCTCCCTCTGGAGTTTCGGGACAGAGGTCGAGGTCATCGGTCACACCGTCACCGTCCGAATCCAGTTCGGACAAGGAGCACCCGTTTTCATCCACCTCTACACCGGCAGGGGTACCAGGGCATTGGTCGGCTTCGTTCGGCACGCCGTCGGAATCATCATCTCCAATGGTAAAGATGTCGGATAAGACGGTGTCGCCCGCCACTGTTGAGCTGAACGGTGTCACTTCAGCCTGCCATTGTTCGCCATCGCTCACCTCCGCCGGGACAATCGTGTTCCCTCCTGATTGATACATCTGCAGTATCTGGTCGCTCGAGAGCACGTAATCATAAATCCGGCAGTCGTCGAGCTTGCCCTGCCACATCCAGTCTGTCTCCATCCTCCCGATATATACCCCTGTGTCGGTGACCTCCCAGTACTCTGCAGCAAGCGTATCCGAATCAACCATCACGCCGTTCTTGTACAGCCGCATTACACCCGTGTCATAGTCAAAGGTCACGGCAACAAAGTACCAGGTTTCAAATTCAATGGCTTCGGGGTCCGTGACCGCCATGGTCCCGCCGTTATGACCGGCCCCCAATATGCCCAGGTTACTCACCCTGAAGCAGTGATTGTTCGCATCATGGGAGTGTCCCGAGATGATGTTGTTCCACCAGGGCTCGTCCCCCATGACTTGTCTGTAGATCCAGGCGGTCTTCGTATAGGAAGACCGGACCGGGAAGATGTCACCTGCATCCAAGGCGTCATTCCCGTCGAATTCATAAGCGCCTGAACCATCGTGGCCCCCATTCGGTATCCATTGCGGGTCGCTCCACGGTCCATAGATCTCTACGGGTTGAGAATTCCCTGAATAATCAGTAAGGGAATTTGTCGTCCCGCCCTCAAATGGAAGATACAGAACCATGATAGGTGACCCATCCTGGTACCATGCTGTCGCCGCCGTTAACTGATCCCCAGATACCGGGTCCTCATCCAGTGTGTAGCTGCACGTTACCCCCCCAGAGTGTGCGGTCAGGGCAAGATCTGACACATAGGGGGAGGCAAAGCTTCCTCCATTGAAAGCAAATATAAAAACAACTGCAAAAACGAGGACTGACGTTTTTTGAATAGTATTCCCTTTCATAAGATCATCTCCTTTACGATTGTATTTAGATGACAATGCATAAGATCATTTACGATTAGATTTGCATGGCATGGCACAAGAACATTAATTCAGTATGAGATATAAAAATAATCAGCACACAGATGATTACAAGATGTGATCAACAGATTATTTGCTTCATTTACAAAATCGTACTTTTTGCCAGGAAAACTTGGGGTTTTACCTGCTGTTTTTTCAGTGAATATGGCTGGGATCTATTACAGACTTTTTATTCCGTCATTCTGTATTCCGGGTTTTTTGGAAGTTGTCTTAATAAAGGAACCCAAGCAGTCATGCCCGTATCAGATTTTAAATCTCATGCATTACCAATATCCGGAAATCCGGATGGTAAACGTGCATGTCCCGACAGTGCGCATACAGACTATTCTTGTATATGAGGAGAGAAACTGGTGAAAGAGCCGGTCCGCTGGAACGGCACGGCTCTTTTTCAATCGTGAGCTATCAGTCCCAAAGATGTACGATGGTTCTGCCTTTGTGCTTGCCCTGCAGCATCAGCTCAATCTCGGCTTCCAGGCCTGACAGCGTGGTTTCTGAAGTAATCCTGTCGAGCCAGGGGATCTTCCATTCACTCGCAATCTTGTCCCAGGCCTTCTGCCGCATGGGCATCGGGCAGTTCTGGGAGTCTATCCCGATCAGGCTGACGCCCCGAAGGATGAACGGGAACACGGTCAACGGCAAGTCGTGGGAAGCCACGTTGCCGCAACAGGTTACCGCACCGCCAGGTGCTGTGGACTTGATCGACGTCGCAAGGATTTCGCCGCCGACAGTGTCGATGCATCCGGCCCACTGAACCTTCAGCAGAGGCCTCTGGCTCGTGTCGAGGGCCTCGTCGATGCTGATTACAGATTTTGCCCCGATCTCCTTGAGGTAGTCTGTCTCATCCACGATTCCGTTTACCGCTGTCACCTGATAACTGGACTTTGAAAGGATCGACACCGCGATGCTGCCGACTCCGCCTGTTGCCCCGGAGACCAGGACATCGCCCATATCCGGGGTTATCCCGTAATCGATAAGACGGTATACCGACAGTGCTGCGGTAAAACCTGCCGTACCGTACACCATGCTTTCCCGCAGGGTGAGATTTTCCGGCAGGCTGACAACCCAGCCTTCAGGGACACGGATGTACTGACCAAAGCCGCCCGAGGTATTCATTCCCAGGTCATAGCTTGTGACAATGACCTTGTCGCCGGGCTTAAAGGCTTTACTTGCACTCTCTTCAACTACACCGGCAGCATCGATCCCCGGAGTGTGCGGATATTTCCTGGTAACTCCCCTGTTGCCGGAAGCAGAGAGCGCATCCTTGTAGTTCAATGAAGAAAATTCCACCTTGACCAGGACCTCACCTTCAGGGAGATTATCAACCGACAACTCGGTGATCTTCCTGATCATCTTCTTGTCCTGCGTTTCCTCCACCAGCATCCCTCGATACGTTTTCTCACTCATTATGTTCCCTCCTTTGTTTGCAAAGTTATTTGCCAAGAGATAATAGAGAGTTCTGCAGCATCGCTGTACATTACCCCTCAGTTCTTTATGGCATCCAGGTGCCCGATAAGGGCGCCGATCGTCAGGTTGAGATGTTCCCTGGACTTGTCCGATGTGTACATGACACATGCCCCCAGCAGGCCGGAAAAGATCATTTCAGTTACTTGAGCGGTATCGATATCCCGGCGTATCGACCCTGTAGCCTTTTCCTCATCCAGGAGCCGTTTCATCATAGCCTTCAGACGCACGAAGCCTTCATTCACTTCCCTGGCCAGTTCCGGCTTCTGATCGTTCAGCTCTATGGCCAGGTTGACAAAGATGCATCCTCCGGGCAGGTTCTCGCTGTCAGGGAGATACCTGTCCCGATAGTTCTGCAGCAGTTTCTTGATCTTGTCCAGGGGCTGACCGATCTCATCCACCCCGGCAAGATTTTTTTCCCGCCAGATTTTCCGGGCCTCGCTCAGGGTTGCCAGGAACAGATGGTCCTTGCTCTTGAAGTGGTTGTAAAATCCCCCCTTGGATGTTCCGGCAGCATCAAGGATATCCGTTATGGAGGTGCTTAAATAGCCCTTGGCCGAAAATTGCCTGAGCGACTCGTAGATAATTCTTTCCTTCAGGGTCATTCTACTCATTCCTTCATATACATTCTCATCTCAAGACAGACCGGTCGGTCTCTCTCGGGGAAAGATAAACTCCACCATCCCGGATGTCAACCCTGTTTCTGCAG
>DAISYU010000030.1:0-18042 GCA_036825155.1 Thermodesulfobacteriota bacterium
CCTTGACGGCATCCATATGCATCAGCTCGTAGAATCTCGCCCGCATCCCTTCCAGGTCGATCTCGATTCCCTCCGGTTCTCCATCCGTAGCCGCCTGCAGCATCCTGGGGGTCAGATTGTCATCAGCGGCGGTAAGCCCGTATTTGAAATTGATCAGCCGTTTGAGATAAAACACCCGCCTGCCGGCGCGCATCATCTCCTGGGCATCCCAGCCATATCCGGCTACTGAATTGAACAGATCCACCCATTCGGAAATAGTCATCTCACCATCCAGGAATTGACAGAAACAGGCGCTGTTCTCGAGTGCCCCGAGCGCAACCGAGGTCACTGCTGCCTCCGGTTTGTTTTCAGGGTTCATGGGTTCAAGCTCGTATTCGAACCCTATCTCAGGATAATATCGCGACCCCATCTCGATCAGCAGCATTGGATCGGCCACATGACAGGCTCCCCGAGGGCTTACAGCATAGGTCAGAGCCAGGCCATGCCCTCCGCCCCGCGGATCATGCATGGGTGCCTCCAGCCCTTTGCAATGGGCTGTATACGCAATTGAGCCATTGCCTGTCTTCTTTGCAGCGGCTACGCTCCCATCGGCCAGCAGATTGCCCAGCTTGCCATTTCTCAGAGCTATATTGGGCAACAACGTATCAATGACCGTGTGCATATCACCCCATTTGAGTTCGATTCCATCGGCGTCGGCCAGGCTCAGATCATTCTTCTCAAAAGCCTCCATTGCCCAGGCGATCGTGCTGCCGGCTGAGATCGTATCAATCCCCAGATCGTTGCATACACGGCCCGCCTTGCAGGCAGCAGCCAGGTCGATCGATCCGATGAGGGTCCCGAAGGCGACAATCGTCTCATACTCGGGACCGTTACCTTCAGGGATTGCCCATGGCCCGTCCTTGACTTCAACAACCCGTTTGCAGGCCACACCGCAAAAGGCACACGCACCGCGTCGAGTCAGATATTTCTCGGTCAGGGTAGTGCCTGTAAGACTTTCGGCAGCTTCTTCCCAGAAACAGGAACTCCAGTTCTTCACCGGAACATCGCCGGCATAGACACCGCCAATGAGATTTGCAGCAGTGCCGTTTTCGTGCAGCAGGTTAGCATTGAGGCTCTCCTTGATACGCTGATTCAGGTCCTTACGCAACAATTCGGCCTTTTCAGAATCGGCAACCTCCATGCTTTTTTTCGATGCCTTGACCACAATACCCTTGATATTTTTCGACCCCATTATGGCACCGAATCCGGCCCGACCGCTTGCATGATGGCCATCATTCATAACAATCGAATATTTGACAAGGTTTTCGCCGGCAGGGCCTATAACCAGTGTGCGCGCATTCTTGCCGTATACTTCTTTCAAAGACCGGTTGACTTCATCAGTACCCTTGCCCCAGTAGGCACTCGCATCCACCATCCTGATAGAGTTGTCTTCGATGAGTATCAGCACCGGCATTGGTGATTTTCCGGTAATTACGATACCGTCATAACCGGCATATCTGAGTTCGGGAGCAAAATATCCCCCGCAGGAGGAATCGCCCCAGTGACCGGTCAAAGGTGAACAGCCTGCGACGCTGCTGCGACTTGCACCGGAGAGTTTGAGCCCGGCAAAGGGTCCGTTCATAAGAATCAGCATGGCCTCCGGCGACAGCGGATCCGCGGCTAAATCACCCCGTTCCCAAAAGAGTTTTGCCGCCAGACCACTCCCTCCGATGTATTTCTTATAGTATTCTTCAGGAAGAGTTTCTTCCTCGATACCCGCTGTTGTGAGATTTATATTGATGATCTTACCAGTATTACCCTTCATTATTGCTCCTTCCCGGCAAACAGCCATTTTTAACTGCCGGTTTTTTGGTTATGCTCATTTATTATCAATCTCATGTGTTGAGGAGATATGACATCTCCTCAACACATGAATAATAAACAGGAACAGCAAGTTAGGATGTTACAAGATGATATTCTCCTTGCCGCTTTCCTTGAGAATGCCGTTATAAATCACGGCTATCTTTTTCAGCTGGGGAGCGAGTTTCAGCAGCCCTGTGGCCGACCCCTTCACCTTGATCTTCTTTCGCGTAATTGCCATAACTGCATTCATTTTGTTTGACCAGGATCGATGTGCATCATCGGCTGAAAGGCTCATGACCAGTGCAGGGTCCTCGTCCGGCTTTCCCGGGCCGACCTTGAGTTCGCCGGCACGGGTATCTATGTAAAAACAGCAATTGGGTCCGTCCTGTGTATAATCGAACAGGATCAGCTGGTTCACCTTTTTAAATCCAGGGGCCAATTCAGGGTCCTCGTAGATCTTCTCAAACATTTTTACAAACATCTCGATGGGTTCGTTTTCATTCTTCCAATATTCCATGGTGTTCCTCCTTTTGTTTTTTTATATTGCCTTAAGGTACAAATCGAAAATTGCATCCTCTGTGAGTTCACGCGGGTTATAGGGGGCCTGAGAATCACTGTAGGCCAGCTCAACCAGAGCTGTGAGCTGTTCCCGTTCAGCAGGCACGTTGAAGTCCCTGAGAGTTTCGGTCAGTCCGATTTCTTTTATCAGGTCCCGTACCGCCTGCACTGCCTCTTTAGCAACGTCAGCCGGATCTTTATCCTTGGTATCGATGCCCATGGCATCGGCAACCATTACAAACCTCTCCGGGTCTTCCTCACTGTTGAATTCCATAACCCATGGCAGCATGATGGAATTGGCAAGGCCATGCGGGATTCCATAAATCCCTCCAAGTGCATGTGCTGTTGCATGAACTCCGCCGGTTAATGCGTTGATGAACCCCATACCGGCCAGGTTGCTTGCCATCAGCATATGCCCCCGTGCAGAGATGTTATCGGGCTCTTTCACCGCCAGAGGAAGGAACTTGCAGACAAGGCGTATGGCGTGCAGACACATGGCGTCCGCAATGGGCTCCCTCGTGAGTGCAGTTGCACCCTCGATGGCATGTGTCAGGGCATCTATGCCGGTGAAGGCGGTTATCTTGGGCGGCAGCTTCACCATGAGTTCCGGGTCCAGCATTGCGATATCTGCATTGCAGAAGGGATGGGCCACACCGAGCTTTGCATGGTTCTCTTCGTCCAGAACCACCATGGCGTACGTCACCTCGCAGCCCGTTCCTGCAGTGGTCGGCAGGGCGATATGAGGCGGCAGCTGACGGGCTCCATCGTACAGCCCCAGCTGAGCAGCAAATGGCCCGAAATCATCCGCCTCGGCATCGATAAGGATATTTATGGCCTTGGCCGAATCCATGACGCTGCCGCCACCCACCGCAACAATGCAATCTGCCTTGCATTCACGGTAAAAGGCGGCGCCCTTATTAATGATACCAATACGGGCGTCCTGCATAACCTCATCGAACACACCTGCAAGCTCCAGATCACCAGAGGCCTCAATTGCGTCTGTCACCATCTTTGCCACCCCTGCATTGACCAGGCCCTTATCTGTGACAACCAAAGCCCTGGTACCGCCAAGCTGGTTCAACTCAAACCCGATCTCGGACCTCAATCCGGGCCCATACATGATCTTTGGTCGGTTAACCCACGTAAAGAAAGGATCAAATTCATATTCAAGATATTTCATGCCGTTCCTCCTGAAGATTTTTTAATCTTATTGGCTCGAAGCCATATACGGGGCATTTCCCTTAGATGGCATGAACCAACCTTGCTAACTGTCTGGACATTGATGCTTCCCTGTTGTTGGACCATAATCTTTTCTCCGGATATTGTTGTAGAGCCATGGCTATGGAAGTGTTAAAACAGGATTGTCTCGATCAAATCTTCCGCTTGTATCCAATTTTACAAACATTAATGTGTTGTTGGATACAGGTTGACATTACCCCTTCACAAAGACGCACCCAGACTAGAAAAATTTCAACACAGGGTTGCTTCGATAAATTCTTCCATCTGTATCCAATCTTACGAAAGTCAACGTGCTGCTGGATACAGGTTGACATTACCCAGTCACAAAATACGAATCGCTTCCTTGAATGATCTCACCAGTGGATGCATGTGGTATGATTCAAGGCTTATACCTTGAACAAGTCGGATCTTGATTTAAGGACTTATTCATAAAGACTGTGCCAAAGAGAAATGTTCAGATAGAGGCTTAAGTTATAGAGAACTGCAGACGGCATACATGTACCGGTTACCCCTATCCTCACCATGCCTGGTCCGAGGATAGTTCCATCTCATTCAGACACTTTTCTTCACGCCTGGATACCGGACGAGGTCCGGCTGATTTTCTACGAAAGACTTTCCAGGCTCGTTCGGGGGAAACTAATGGTAGGCTTACCATCAAACAGATTTAACATCTCTCAACCTGTTGGTAATAATCTACCCTTGCTTTACGGAATTCGCCGGGGGATAGATCCGTTAATTTTTTGAAGGCCGTATAAAAGGCCGATTTGGTATTGAAGCCGACATCGAAACCGATGTCTATGATCTTAGCTTCGGGATTATCAACTAAGAGGCGTTTGGCCTCATCGATACGGTATTCATTGATATACGTATAGAAGTTTTTGTTCATCTTGTTGTTGAGTATCTCCGAGAGCTGCTGGGGGGCGATTTCGAGCATCTCTGCCAGGCTATCCAGAGAAAGGTTCTCATCCAGATAAACCTTTTCCTCCTGCATAAGTTTTTCTATCTGTCTGAAGATGCGTGTGAGGTTCAAACAATGTATCCGGCTCTGTGCGTAGCGCAACTTGCGGGTCTCCTCCTTGATCAGACGCATATATCTCGGGTAACGTATAATTGAAAAATAGAAGACCAGCCCGAACAAGGCAACGCAAGAGCAAGCGATGGGACATCCGGGCACGTGCAGAATGTCCTCGACACCGGCAATGCTGGCGACAGTGGCGCATACGACAACTTGAAGCAGAATCAGACTGGTAACAGCGTCACGACGAATCTTGCTGTCTCGGTTAAAGAACAGATCCTTATTTTTGATCAAGACCGCTACCAGATATACTACATTCAGGATATATCCGATGCCCATAAGAATAGTGATGATCATGGCTTCTGCCTGAAACTCCGGATTGTTGAATAGAATCTGGTGAGAAACCTGCCCACCGAAAAAGCCATATGCCGTTGGCGCAAGAAGCAGAAAAATAATCAATCCGGGTAGAAAGTGCCTCAGATCTACGGTTGTAAATCTGAATTCCGGATCAATGATCTTCTGGAAATAAAAATAAAACAGGGGTGCCCTGACAAAGATGAACCCTATATGAAGCCCGATGAGAAAAGACCATTCGATGAGCAGGCCGTGCACCAGGATATATAAACCGATACTGAAAAATAACAGGCTCGATATCAGATTATCACTGTCCCTGTCCCTAATAACGAGATGTCCTGCAGCAATCAGCCAATAGATGACCATGCCAGTTAATGTTCTGACACAAAGTCCGAGATCGATCATCATCTGGTTAGCCCACCTTCCCTTGCTGTGTAACCCCTGCTAATCTTTTACGATACGGGTTCTCATCAAGCTATTCACTTAAATCAGGTGAATGTTCATTAGACAATCTTCACTATGTGACTTCTCACCTTCACATTCTTTCAATCTAATATTCAGTCCGTCTGACCTTACCCCATTCTTCAGGCCGCGTTTAAGGCGAGTGAAGTATTATTTACCACAGAGTGATTTCTTTCAGCAAACTCATTAAAGCGACAGTGTCCCAGGGCACTGTCCGGACTGATGTCGTTGTATTCTCTCTTGCTAAACATGACAGCAGGTATTTCAATTATGCCCCTTATCATAGTTGTCCTACACCTTGTAAGAAAATTACCTTCTTTCTTATTATACCGCGTCCAGATGGATACAACTTTACTTTCTTGCAATCAATACAACGATTTTTCCCAAGTGATCACATGAGGTTGTTATCAAAATAAGTTTGGAGATTTTTATACGCCAGTTCCTCAAACAGAGAACCTCGCAACTGTCTTTTTCTGAACATATAGCCCGGGAACAGGCAGATTATCATGCAAGGAACACATCGATTTTCAGATGCATCAAACCGTCTTTTTCCTACATTCCTTCACAAGTCTATATCTCATTCAGAGAGTTCTGGATGTATAAACAGGATAGAAACCTGTCTCGCTATGGTATCCTGTTCGCATTGCCCGACTTCGGCAGCAGAGCGATGAAGGGTATCCCGATGCAGGCAACGCCTGCACAGACCATGAATGCCCCGCGCATGCCGAGTGCATCGCTCATGGCCCCTATGACAAGGATTATGGTTGCCCGTACGGCGAAATTGATGGCCATGTATGTGCCGTTGGCAGCAGCTCTGTTGGAGCCTGCGTTTTCCATCATAACGGCCATGAGCACCGGCCCTGTGGCAAGCGTGGAGAATCCCAGCAGGAGGAGCACAATAAAGAGCACGGTGCCTTCGGAGAAGAGCAGAGCGAACATCATTGCCGGAGAGAGCAATGCAGCCGCCAGCAGGACCCTTCGCCTGCCGATACGGTCGCTGAGCGTACCGGATACGAAGACACCGACCACGCCCGCCCCTTCGAAAATGGACAGTGAGATGCCGGAGAACCACAGACTGTGTCCCTCATTGAAAAGAAATGTGGGAAGATACGTGGTAATAGCGGACGCCATGAAAGCCCTGGCTACCTGGATACCGAACACACCGGTGATGATGACCTTCATCTGCATGAGCATCTCACTCAGGGACACCCTGCTTTGTTCCGGGTTGCTTTCCCGTGTCCTTCGAAGTCTCCACCACAACACTGCTGATGCTGCCCATCCCACGAACATGAGCTGCCACATGCCTGTCATCCCAAGGTTCGAGACAGCCCAGACAGCGACCAGCGGCCCGGCAGTACGTGCAAGTTCGCCACCCACCATAAAGAAACTCATGCCCCTGCCTATGGACTTGCCGGATATCTGAGCTGTTATCACCGGTGCAGATACATGGAGAGCGGCAACACTGATACCCACGGCAAGAAGGGTTGCACAGAGCAGGCCGAATGAGGGGACAAGGCCGATAAGGCACATGATTGTAGCGGTAACCGCCGGAGAGGCGATGAGAAACTGGCGCTTGAGACCCCTTCTGTCTGCTATAGTTCCAAGAAACGGGTTGAACAATGATGGAAGCTGCATGAATACCGTGAGAGAACCTGCCTGGGTCAGACTCAGGCCCAGTTTCTTTATGATAAGCGGCAGGATGGGCGCAAGAAAGCTCGTGTAGATATCGTGTATGAAGTGTACTGCCGCAATGGCCATGACCTTGTCGGTCTGAAATCTCTCTGCTCTGTCTTTGGTTGTCGCCTCAGTCATGTCTCTCTTCTTTTCTCAGTCAGGTTCTTTTCATAGTTGTTTACACGGAACACGCATGACCCATACCCACAATTGGACTTCCGATCAATGTAAAATGACCAAGTCAAAATTGAACGGAATACAAGTCCGGTGGCTTGGATCATCAGGGTAGGGTAAGGATACTTCGTGTAAGCAGCTGTTCTGACAGACAAGGCTTGTATCTTTCAGCCCTGTGCGAGATCCTCGAGGGCTTCCTTGTCCAGGGTGGTGATAGTACGGCCCTTGACCTCAATGATACCTTGTGTGGACATCTTTTTCAGGGCACGGGAGAGTGTCTCGGGAGACGTGCCGAGCATCTTGGCCAGCTCCCGCTGCGATACCGGCAGGTGCAGGACATCCCTGCAATCGGCGGCTTCCCTTGAACTTGAGATGAGCAGGAATGTCGCCAGTCTCTGAGGAATTTCCTTGAGAGAGAGGGACTCCACAAGGGCCATGGAATCTTTGAGCATGCAGGAAATATCAAAGATGATGTTGAAGAGAATCTTCGGGTCATCGTGTGCCAAAGCATCGATCGTTTCACTCGGGAGTACAAGCACGGTAGAGTCTTCCAGCGCCATGGCATTCGCAGGAAATATCGAGTCGGAAAAAGCCGCACACATGCCGAACATCTCTCCCTTGCGCAGCAGGCACAGTATCTGTTCTTTTCCTTCGATGGAGCTTTTGAACATCTTGACCTTTCCACTTACCAGAACAAAAAATGCCTGTGTCTTGTCTTTTTCACTGATAATCATCTGCCCTGCGCGGTACATCTTTTTCCTGGCTGACTGTGCCAGGATATCGAGCTGCTCTTCTGAAAGACCTTTTGTCAGCGCATTTGATCGAAGAAATACCTTAATGTCCATCCCTACCATCTATCCTGAGAAAATTGATCTATGTCAATGACTTCTCATAACGATTTATATAAGTATTATTTATTATAACTACAAGGATACTTCTGCCTGGACTGAGAAGAAAATACAAATGGTTCAATAAATATTACCCAAGGAGATAGTTTATGACACATAAGAAGAGAATTGTTGTGATCGGGGGCTCAGCTGCAGGACCGAAGGCTGCGGCCAAGGCGAGGAGGCTGGACAATGATGCTGATGTTATCATCCTTCAGAAAGACCCTGATCTTTCCATGGCATCGTGCGGTTATCCCTACTATGTGGGCGGATACTTTGATGACCGGAACATGCTCTTGAGTACACCGACCGGTGTAACCCGCGACCCCCAGTTTTATCTCAATGCAAAGGCGATCGAAGCGAGAACAAATACGGAAGTAACCACCATAGATCCCAAAAACCATACCGTTGAATATAGAAATCTCCTTAAAGGGGAGACCGGTACCCTGGAGTATGACAAGCTCATCATTGCCACCGGGGCAACCCCCAGGATGCCTCCGATCCCGGGAACGGACCTGGAAGGCATCACCACCCTGCAGTCCATGAAGGATGCAGACTTTCTGAGAAAGGTACGGGACGAAAAGATCATCAAGAAAGCAGTGGTTATCGGCGGGGGGCTGATCGGGATCGAGACCTGCGAGGCCCTTCAACTTGCTGGTGTCGAAATCACGGTGATCGAACTGCTGCCGCAGCTGCTGATGTTCCTTGACTGGGAACTGGCGAAGCTCGTGGAGAACCATGTCAGGAGCAAGTCAGCAAATGTAATAACCGGCAACGGCATCGCCGAATTTCTTGGGGAAGACGGCAAACTCACCGGCGTGAAACTGGCCAACGGCACGGAGTTGCCGTGTGAACTGGCAGTAGTGGCCATCGGTGTCATACCCAATGTCAGACTCGCGAAAGAATCAGGTATTACCATCGGCGAAACCGGGGCCATTGCAGTCAATGAATACATGCAGACATCCGATCCGGATATTTATGCTGTTGGTGACTGCGTGGAAAACGTGCACCGCATAACGGGCAAGAAGGTGCTGGCACCCTACGGAGACCTCGCCAACCTGCAGGGCCGTGTGGCAGGCGAGAATGCCGCAACAGGGAACACTGTCACCTTCCCGGGAACGATCCATACCGGCATCTGCAAGGTGTTCGATTTCTCGGCAGGCTCAACAGGGCTGTCTGTAGCATCCGCACAAAAGAATGGCTATGACGACACCATCACGGTAATCAATGCAAGTCCTGACAAACCGGGATTCATGGAAGGGCTTCTGCTGGTGACAAAACTGGTTGCAGACAGGAAAACAGGCAAGGTCTTGGGTGCCCAGTGTGTAGGTCCCGGCAATGTGAGCAAGCAGATAGCACAGTGGGCCATGGCCATCCAGGGTGGCCTCACGGTTGAGGATATCGTCAATTCCGACCTGCCCTATGCACCGCCATTCTCCCTGGCCATCGACCACTTCATTGCAACAGCCCATATCATGCAGAACAAGATCAAGGGCCGGCTCAACGGCATCTCTTCAATGGCGGTGAAAGCAAAGATCGACAATCATGAAAACCCCTTCATGCTTGATGTCAGAGGACCGGATGAATTCGAAGAGATGCGTCTCGGAGTCGGGGAGACGCTCATCCCTTTGGGAGCTCTCAGGAGAAGACTTGGCGAACTGCCCGAGGACAAGGACCGGGAGATCATCTGTTACTGCAAGATATCGCTGAGAGGATATGAAGCGGCACTCGTCCTGGAAGCAAACGGATGGAAGAACGTGAAAGTGTTGGAAGGCGGCATCATGGCCTGGCCATATGCTAGAGAGAAATAAGACTAAAAAAAGGTTTAATCCGCCGCGGCGAAACAGGGTATAGGGTAAAGGGTCTTGAGTGTTCAAAACCTTACACCTTATACCCTATACCTCATACCTATCCGTTAAATTACCTCGTTATCCCTCTGTTCTGTATATGCCTGCGGGGCTTTTGTTTTTTCCCTGTTCCACTACAGACCAAGTTACGCTATAGTGCGCCATTTGAGAATGCCCCTGGTTTTCCAGCAGGGTCTACATCGTTACGAACAGGGAGGATGCAGAGATGAGTGGAATGATCGTATGCAAGTTCGGCGGCAGTTCGGTTGCCAATGCCGAACAGATCGAAAAGGTACGCCGGATAGTGATCTCGGATGAGAAACGGCGCTTTGTCGTGGTTTCGGCTCCTGGCAAGGATGCGATGGACTCGGAAAAGGTCACCGACCATCTTTTCAATATCGCAACTGATGGGAACCACTTCAGGATTCAGGGAAAGGATGTCAGCGCGAAGGAGAGTTATGACCGGGTTGTAGGCAAATTCAGGTCCCTTATCGATCACCTGGCCATAGAGGGCGACGATATCATCGATGATCTTGAAAGCGACCTCACCAGCAATATTTCCGACAATAAACGCAATGACTTCTTCGCATCACGCGGAGAGCACTACAATGCCAAGGTGATCGCACGCTATTTCAGGACAAAAGGCATGAACGTACAGCTCATGCTGCCAGAGGATATCGGTTTCCTCGTATCTGACCGCTTCGGCAATGCAAAGGTCCTTCCCGGCACGCATGCCAACCTGCATCTGAGCCTGCGAGATGATGCGATCAATATCATACCCGGTTACTACGGCATCACGCTCAAGGGCGATATCGCCGTTATGTCCCGCGGGGGGTCCGACCTCACCGGCGGAGAGGTGGCCTATGCCGTGGAAGCCCAATGCTACGAGAACTGGACCGACACCGACGGGGTCTATCAGGTTGATCCGCGCATCATCCCCGATGCAGCCGTCATCCCTGAATTAACCTATAAGGAGATCCGGCTCCTCTCATCACGTGGCTTCAATGTCTTTCACTTCGATGCCATGATCAGCTGCAAGAACAGGAAGATCCCCATAAATATCAGGAACACGAACAATCCATCCGCTGACGGCACAAAAATCGTGACAAAAAGAGAATCAACCGAGACAGCTGTGGGTATCGGTCGCATGGACAATCTCGCCTATGTCTATATTGAGAAGGACATGATCGGCGAGACCATAGGTTTTACCAAGGAACTGCTCGACATCTTCAAGAACTACAGCATCAACACGCACCACTATCCTTCCGACATGGACGACATCTCGGTTATCGTCGATCAGAAAGACCTGAGTGGAAAGGCCGATGATCTTACGAACACCATCAAGAAGAATCTTACCCCCAACTTTATTGATATTAATTACAATCTCTGCCTGCTCTCACCGGTAGGGATAGGCATGAAGGACACCCCGGGGGTTCTCGCAAGTGCGGCCACTGCCCTGTTCAAGGAGAATATCAACATCGAGATTGTTGACCAGGGCCCATCGCAGCTGAGCTTTCACTTCGGCATCTTACAGAAATATGCAGATACAGGGTTAAAGGCACTCTACAAGTCATTATTGAAGCGATAGGGGGCCGGCCCCCTCAGGTTGTCGCGCTGCTGCGGTATACCTCCAGCCCGGCGCTGATGGTTCTTGCAGTCATACAGGACAATAGCCTTTTCACGACTTTGTTTTGCACAAGCGGCTTTCAGCCGCCGAAGAGTGATACAGTCTTCGTCCTGACGAATGATGAGCAGTTTCCGCATAGTGTGTCCCCTTTCCAGGAAGAATGGGTGGTACAAAGGTTCGGCATCTCTTCCAATTCCAGGATCGGACGTTATCTTTGCATATAAAAACCAGGGGTCTGTCACCACACGTATGTCAGGCAGGCGTGCCTGAGTCTGTTGCAGACGATCCCGGCTGCTGCTGAAAGGAAATTCATGAGAAATCCAGGAATGATCTTCCGCCTGGTTTGGTTGGCATCGTTGTGTCTTGTTGCATCCTGTACACTGACCAGCTCACGTTATACCCCGGCGGTCAACGTGGTCAACAGCTATGCTCCATCGGTGGTGAATATCCGCACCGAACAGGTCGTGGATCTGCGGGAGCATCCAGACTGGGGACAGTATGGGCAAGAACTCGATGCCTTCTTCAAGGACTATTTCGGAGAGCTCTATTCCGAGGGTACGATCACCCTCAAGAGTCTCGGGTCGGGTGTTATTCTTGATTCGAGCGGAATGATCGTGACCAATGCGCATGTGGTGCAAAAGGCCTCGAGCATTTTTGCCGTCCTCAAAGACGGCACCACTGTAAGGTCGGAGATTATCCTGATAAGCCCGCAAGACGATCTTGCAATCATCAGGATCAGGCTGCCAAGCCCGATCAAGACAATAAAATTTGCAGATATAAACGATCTCATGATCGGGGAGTCCGTCATCGCCATAGGCAATCCTTTAGGGTTTGAGAACTCGGTGACCACCGGGGTGATCAGCGGGATTGACAGGTCATTTTCAAGCCCGGAATGTCTCTACGAGTGCACGGGACTCCTGCAGACAGATGCCTCTATCAACCCCGGCAACAGCGGCGGCGCACTGTTCAATCTCGACGGAGAACTCATCGGTATCAATCTGGCGGTGGTCCAGGGGGCACAGAATATCGGGTTTGCGGTTCCTGTCAGCAAAGTTGAGAGGCTTCTGAAGGAACTACGCTGATACCGTATTCTTTCAGATGATCATGCACCTGCTTCAATTGCAACTCCCGGTGAATCGGGCAATGAATACACACCGAGCTTAAGGTCCTTGATGTACCGTGCATTTTCCCTGACCCATTTTCGCATGAGATAGCGGCCACCTGCGCGGTATTTGACACGCCAGCCTCTTCCCTTGCGGTACGCTCTAATCACACGTTTGATGCTGTAAAACCGCAGCATCTGGCGCACGATTGCCATCTGCATGTCATAGGCAGAACAGTGTTTCGGCTCCACAACAACGTGCATGCCCTCATAATAGCGCCAGTTTCTGTGCAAAAGTCTGCCCAGATGCTCATTATAGGACTTCGTGCCCGGGAAAGGTATCAGCGAGCAGATCTGAATTGTATCGATATCGGTCTCTATTGCGTAATCGACAATGTTCTCTACGGTCTCAGGCGTGTCATCCGGGTCCACCACGAACATGCCGTGTATGCCGATGCCATAGCGGTGAAGATTTTCAATGCACTGCGTAGTCATCTCCATCTCATGGGCCTTGCCCAGGCGTTTCAGGGAATCAGGATCCACGGATTCAATCCCCACATACACAATCCTGCAGTGCGTATCACGCATGAGCCCAAGAAGCTCCTCGTCGAATGCAGCCTTCACAGCCATCTCTCCCGACCATCTCAGAGGAACTGCATCGTTGGAGATCATGGCCTTCAGGAGGGACTTGGTGCGATGCGGATTGGCAAAGAAATTGTCATCACCAAAACAGACACTTCGATGATTGACCGGCCGGAGTTCATCGATTACCTGCTCACTGCTCTTGAACCGGTATTTTCTTCCGAACATAGCTGTTACCGAACAGAAGGTGCAGTTGTGAGGGCACCCGCGGGAGGTGGTCATGATAGGAGGGATCTTCCCCGGTTTGATCTGAGGAGCAAGGGAAAAATCCGGTGACGGGAGCCCGGCAAAGTCCACAACATCGCTCTTCCCCGTATTTTGTATGCCCCCGCCGTCAAGCCGGTATGCCAGTCCCCTGATCTCATGGGGCGATTCATTTTTCTCCAATGCGGCAACAAGCGCCGGAAAGGTCTTATCCCCCTCTCCCAGAACCACATAGTCGCAGTGCCCCAGTGCCTCTGCCGGCAGGAAGGTGACATGAGGCCCGCCCATGACTATTATGTTGCCGGTGCGCTTGAGAGAGTCCGCGAGTCGGTATGCCTCATCTATCGTGCAGGTGATAGAACTGATTCCCACCACGTCGTAACTTCTTATTTTCTCTTCGTCAATGGGTGACATGGATTCGAAGAAGATATCGCATTGAAATCCAAGATTCTTCAGGATTGCTCCCAGAGTCGGTATACCTGCTCTGGGCAGATATGTTCTGCTGAAGACATGGGTGGAAGTATTCCCGGATTCAACAAGTGCAATTCTGAAACGATTCAAAAGGCCTCCCTTACAAACACTGTCAATTTAAATGTAATGAAGGCACAATACCATTGTCTCTGGGATTAGCAACTGATTTACGCTATTTTTACTTTTTATTACAAATAGTTATAAAGGAAAGGCGTAAACGCCAGATATACCATGGCACTAAAACAGATTGCTATTCTCAGCTGCCGGCATACCCGTTCTCCCGGAACCACTGTATGGAATCGCGCAGGGACTCTTCCACGGGCCTGAAATCGAGCCCGAGTTCTTCTCTCGCCTTGGTATTGTCGAAATACAGGTGCTGGGATGCATAGCGTATCTCGGGCGGGGTCGACATGGGTATTTTATGGCTGATGTGATCCGACCACCATCTCATAAGAGACGTGCATGCAATCATGAGAGATGCTGGCATTTTGAACAGCATCCTGCCCTCAAACCCAGCTGCTGCATACACTGATTTCATGAAGTTCTCCATGGTGATGTTCCTGTTCCCGAGGATGTAGAGATTGCCTGTTTTCCCTTTTTTTGCAGCAAGGACATGCCCTTTTGCCACATCGCGCACATCCACAATATTGATACCGCCTTTGAAATATGCCCGGGAGAGGCCGCGCAGGACATCGACAATGATCTGGCCGGTGGGTGTTGGGACAATGTCTCCCGGCCCGAACGGGAAACAGGGATTGACCACGACAAGATCGAGCCCCTCATGGGCGAAACCCAGGGCTTCCTGCTGGGAAAGGTATTTCGTGAGGACATAGTGGTTCCCGAGCGTGTACTGGTTGAACGGTGTCTGCTCATTGCTGAGCTGTGTGCCGGGTGCTATTCCGATTGCGGCAATGGAGCTTGTATACACGAACCGGTTCACTCCGGCACCCAAAGCTTCCCACAACACATTCCTCGAACCCTGGAGATTGACCTCGTATATCCTGCTCCAGTCCTTCATCCAGATGGAGAAGATCGCTGCAAGGTGAAAGACCGTGTCCATTCCCTGGACAGCACGTTTAACCGCATCTTTATCAAGGATATCTCCCGTGATCGGTTCAACATCGAGGCCGTCAAGATTCCTGGTGTCTTCTCCCGGCCGTATAAGACATCTTACTGCCACATTCTCTGCCAGCAGTTCACGCACGACATGAGAGCCGATGAATCCGGCGGCACCGGTAACCAATACCTTTTTCATGAACATCCTCCTCTCATCAAATCAAACATCCCGGCCCATAGAGCCCAAATTCGTCAAATCTTAACCTATATCATATTGATATTATCATGTTGTTTCATCATGCAACAAGATAGCCTCGCAAGAAGTCTGAAAGTGCGTCATTGCGAGGAGACCGCCGTGCCGGACGACGAAGCAATCCCAGTAAACTCAAAATCATCGAGATTGCTTCGCTGCGCTCGCAATGACATGAGCTATAGTATAAGGGGCTCAGACAATGCTCAGAACGCCGGGGTCATGGCATACAGGCACACAATGCCACCCTGTGCATTCAGCTCCGCCTTTGTCTGCTCTCCGTTCAATACGTCCATTACACAATCCCTGATCCTGCCTGATACGTCTTCAAGACTTTTTCCCTCAAGCACCTCTCCGGCATTGATGTCGATGTCATCCTCCATGGCCTTATACAGCCTGGTGGTGCTGGAGATCTTGATGACCGGCACGATGGGGAACCCCGCAGGGTTGCCCCTACCCGTGGTAAAGAGCATGAGCTGGCAACCTGCTGCGGCAAGACCGGCCAGGGACTCGATATCATAGCCCGGACCGTCCATGATCACGAGCCCTTTTTCACTCGGCGCCCGGGCATAGTCCACCACCTCGGATATGGTCTTCGATCCTGCCTTGATGATGCAGCCAAGGGATTTCTCCTGGATGGAGCTCATGCCTCCGTCCATATTCCCGGGGGCAATCACGAGTGAAGCTAGCTCGCCCAGGATGTCGTGCGTGCGTTTATCCGCCTGGTCGATGATCTGCACGATCCTGTCTGCCACGTCCTTATCCTTTGCCCTGCGTGAGAGAATGTGACCGGTCCCGATCATCTCGGTTGTCTCGGTCAGGATCACCGTGCCGCCGCGGTCCACCAGCCAGTCTGAGACGAGCCCTGCTGCAGGGTTTGCCGTGATGCCTGAGAATGCATCCGATCCTCCGCACTCGAGCCCCAGAACTATCCGATCCAGACTGCAGGGCGTGCGCTTCATGTTGCGGACCGTCTCCAGCATCTTCTGCACGATATCGATCCCCTGTGCCGCAGTCTTCCTGGACCCTCCCTGTTCCTGGATGATCAAGAACTCGGCCGGCTTTCCTGTCTGCGCAATCTCTGATGCAATGAGCTGTGCATTGAGGGTTTCACACCCGAGTCCTATGACGAGGGCCCCTGCAACATTCGGGTTTTCCCCCAGTCCGGCCAGTGCCCTCTGGTGCATGGGAATCTCCAGCGCCCTGCCGCAGCCGTGCCCGTGCATCAGTGAAACAACACCAGGCACACTCCGGGAGATCATGTCGGCAACACCGTTGGCGCAGGCAACTGTGGGGATCACCACTACATGATTTCTGATACCGACGGAGCCGTCAGGACGAATATAGCCGTTGAAGGTAGCGCCCTTCATACCCTGCCTCCTTCGGTCTTCAGGTTATGGGTGTGGACCCACGATCCCTGCCTGATGTCTTCACCGGCACACCCGATTGACTCGCCGTACTTGCGCACGGTTTTGCCTGCCGGGATATCTTTGACAGCAACCTTGTGGCTGAAGGGAATATCCTCGAGAGCCGGGAATTCAAGATCGCCCGAGATCAGCACAGGTGAACCTTCAGGAATATCGAAAAGGGCAACTGCTACATTGTCTTGTGGGTTGATAATAATAACATTGGGTTTCATCTCCCCTCCCCCTGCATGCACTAAGAAAGCATGATGTTATAATATCAATCTAATACATATATGTGAAAGAGATAACGAATACGATTATGCACAAATACTGTTCTACAGAAAAGATTTT
The DNA here is from genome assembly GCA_036825155.1 of Thermodesulfobacteriota bacterium. GTDB lineage: Bacteria > Desulfobacterota > Desulfomonilia > UBA1062 > UBA1062 > DSAD01. Next base: position 17,162 of record DAISYU010000030.1, read on the forward strand.
TGTTCAATTCATGTAAAGGTCTTATCTATACACATCCCGCCCGATAGTGCCGGAACACCTTTAAATAAACTATGCAGACCCTATAATAAAACAATGGGAGCAGATGATTGAACAAAAGGGACAGATTATGAACAACCCATTACAGAAAATAAAAAAGAAGGTTTCGGCTTATCTTGAAAGGCTTGCTCGCGCCAACCAGGCAGCATTCGGAGATTCGCGTATCGATTGCTGCTCTTTACATAAGGCTGGAACGTCCGGACATCATGGTACTACACAGCAATCAGACAAGAAAAAGGACCTTAAGCCCTAAACGGTGATCTTTTAAGATCAGGATATTCATGATTGCCGGAAACGAAACAAGGGGGCAAGGATATGAACACACGCAAGAATCATATCGAGGGTACCTATACAGATCCTGTTTGCGGGATGAGCACAAACGATCCCAATTCATATATTCCCTACGAGCACGAAGGAAAAACGTATTACTTCTGCGCTCAACACTGCCTGGAAAAGTTCAGGCTCAGTCCTGAGCAATACATTCTCAACCAACACGACGGGCATGAAAGCCTTCATATGGCTGAAGCCGAGAATTCATATCGTGACCCGGTCTGCAGCATGACCACAACAGACCCCAGCGCGTATATACCCTATCAGTTCGAAGGCAAAACCTATTACTTCTGCAGTAAACATTGCCTGGAAAAATTCAAACAAGAGCCTTCAAAGTATCTCCATCAGGAGATTCCATTGCAACTGCACACCCCAGAGCTTCCCGGGATGATCCAGGGCACACAGAAAGGAGCAGCATATACCTGCCCGATGCACCCCGAGGTAAAGGAGGATCGACCCGTTCCATGCCCGAAATGCGGCATGGCTCTCGAACC
>DAISYU010000030.1:18142-31416 GCA_036825155.1 Thermodesulfobacteriota bacterium
CCGAAATGCGGCATGGCTCTCGAACCAATGAGTGTTTCTGCTGAAGAAGAGGAAAACCCCGAGTATGAGTACATGAGAAAACGCTTTTGGGTCAGTCTGGTATTCTCTGTTCCACTGGTTATCATTGCCATGCGTTACATGCTTCCAGGCGGATACCTGCTGGATAAGCTTGCTTCAGCCAGATCCTTTACATGGACCGAGCTTTTTCTGGCAACCCCTGTGGTCCTCTGGTGCGGATGGCCGTTTATCCTCAGGGCATGGCAGTCAGTGATAAACAAAAGCCTGAACATGTTTACCCTTATAGGTCTCGGCGTTGCTGTGGCGTATGTATACAGCCTCTTCGCCGCAATCATGCCCGGTATTTTCCCGGCATCTTTCCGCAGTACCGAAGGTACAGTCGGTGTCTATTTCGAAGCCTCGGCTGTTATCGTAACACTGGTGCTGCTGGGCCAGGTTTTGGAACTGAGGGCACGAAGCAGAACAGGTGCCGCCATCAAGGCACTGCTTGGCCTGGCGCCAAAGACAGCCCGCCGGATCAAGGATGACGGGACCGAAGAGGATATCCCGCTCGATCTGGTCCACCCAGGCGACAGGCTTCGAATCAGGCCGGGAGAAAAAATTCCTGTTGACGGCACTGTTATCGAGGGTTCAAGCAGTGTTGACGAGTCTATGATCACCGGGGAACCGATCCCGGTTGAAAAAGGAGCCGGAGACAGGATCGTCGGAGCAACGCTGAACACCACCGGCGCCCTTGTGATGAAAGCAGAGAAAGTAGGGGCTGAGACCCTGCTCGCCCAGATCGTTACCATGGTGGCCGATGCTCAAAGGAGCAGGGCCCCGATCCAGAAACTTGCAGACATAGTTGCATCATATTTTGTCCCGGCTGTCATAGCGGTCGCTGCAATTGCTTTTATCGTCTGGTCAATCATCGGCCCGGAACCAAAGATGGCCTATGCACTTATCGCTGCGGTCTCAGTGCTGATCATTGCCTGCCCATGCGCGCTTGGTCTTGCAACACCGGTATCCATCATGGTCGCCACAGGCAAAGGTGCATCGCTGGGTGTACTCTTCAAGGATGCCGAGGCTATCGAGACCATGAGAAAAATCGATACGCTGGTGGTTGATAAGACCGGAACACTGACAAAGGGTTCTCCGGAACTGACAGAAGTGATCTCTGTTGACGCCTCGGATGAAAACACCCTGCTGCACCTGGCTGCGAGCATTGAAAATGTCAGCGAGCACCCACTCGCTGGGGCCATTGTTACCGGTGCATCCAGCAGGAACATAGCGCTGGGAAAAGTTACGAACTTCAATTCATATACAGGGAAAGGCGTGAGCGGAGATGTGGATGGAAAGACTGTTCTGCTCGGAAACAAAGCCCTGCTCGATGATTTCAGCATCGACGCCGGTGATCTGCTGGATCAGTCAGAAGTCCTGCGTTCCGAAGGTCAGACAGTGATGTTTGTCGCTGTCGATGGTAAGGCTTCAGGACTCGTTTGTGTCGCAGATCCTGTCAAGGAGACAACTCCCGGTGCGATAAAAGATCTTCACAGGGAAGGGATCCGGATCGTGATGCTTACAGGTGACAACAGAACCACAGCCGAGGCTGTGGCAAAAAAACTGGACATCGATGAAGTGATTGCAGAAGTGCTCCCAACTGACAAGGCATCAACTGTAAAGCGTATCCAGGATGCCGGTCGTCTGGTTGCCATGGCCGGCGATGGTATCAACGATGCCCCTGCCCTGGCCCAGGCACATGTGGGGATTGCAATGGGGACAGGGACAGATGTGGCCATGGAAAGTGCCGGGGTAACACTGGTGAAGGGCGATCTCCGCGGGATTGTCAGTGCACGTCTGCTGAGCAGGGCAACAATGCGCAACATAAAGCAGAACCTGTTCTGGGCATTCTTCTATAATTCAATCGGTGTCCCTATTGCGGCAGGGATACTCTACCCTGTATTCGGCCTGCTTCTCAGCCCCATGATCGCTGCAGCGGCCATGAGCTTCAGCTCTGTATCGGTCATCAGCAACGCACTCAGGCTGAGAAGATTCAAGCCTTCTCTTACCTCAGTAATAAAGCTGTAACATAATCAAACCGGCCTGCTGTCTCTTGAAAGGCCGGTTTGATTATGTATTCTTGCTATATTCGTCTCAGCTGAATTTCTGAATGCTTTTATATCCTTATTATGTCCATTACAGTGGACGAATTCCATTTCCATACACATTCATGATGCCTGCACCATCATCTCTTTTGTCCGAATCCTCCTTCATCAAAAAACGCTTGACTTATGACCGCCCAGTCAATATATGACTTTTCAGTCATTATTTGACTATACAGTCTTCACAGGTGGAATCATGCAAGACCAGAGAAAATAACGCAAGGAGATCCTGGATGAAATGACACGGAAGCTCATCCTGGATGCGGGCCTGAAAACTCTCCTTGAACAAGGGATCGAAGGATTTACCATGGACCGCGTGGCCATGGATGCGGGGGTTGCCAAGGGTACGCTCTACCTGCACTTCAAGGACAAGGAAGAGCTGCTCATGGCGTCGATAGAGAAGGGATTCGAACCGTTCTTCAGCACAGCGGAGACCGTCCTTGACAGTGACCAGAGCCCTGAAAATAAAATTGAAGCCTTCTCACTGGAAGGATTCCGTTTTTTTGAACGGCAACGCCAGCTGTTCAATATCGTCATGCGGGCCAAGGAATTGAAAAAAAGACATGCCATGGAAGATGATGCCCTTTACTGGAATCTTGTCAGCAAAATATCTCGGGTACTCGATGATGGCATACACGAAGGAAAGTTCAAACCCATTGACAGCATAAAGGTAGCGGGCATGTTCCTGGATGCCCAAGGGGCGCTGATACTCCAGCATCTCGCAGGCAAGAGCTCAGGAACTGCCGAGGAATATGTCAATCTGGTCATGGACGTCTTCTTGAACGGCATCCGCACATAACCACTTATATCCAAACAACTTCGAAAGAGAGGTCCTTGCAGATCATGTCTAAACGAAATGAACCGGGTACATACCTTTTATTGACCTTTTTTATCATTCTGAGCGGATGCGTCGGTCCTTCTGCCGTGCAAAAGGAGATCTCTACTGCCCGCGATCAGGCCTATATCGTCTGGCAGGCGGAGAAAAACCGTCAGGGCGAGGGAGAGACCGTTATCGACAATCCCCTGTCCCTTGATCAGGCAGTTGTAACAGCACTTTCCAACAACCGGGAGCTCCAGGTAGTGCTGGAACAGCACAATATCGCCAAAGGCCGAATCATAGAGGCATATGAAGGGGTACTGCCCAATGTAGCGATCAATGGTTCGTATACCCGGCAGGACAGAGACTCCGAAACCTACGAGGGAACGACCTACCCGCTCGGTCAGGAGAACAACTATGCAGGTACCCTTTCCGTCACTCAGCCGCTCTACAGCGGTGCGGCAGCTGCAGCGCTAAGGGCCTCCCGGTATTACGATGCCCTGGCAAACGAACAGGTCAAACTCGCTGTACAAAGTACCATCTTCAAGACTATTCAGGCATATTACCAGGTGCTCCTTGCAGGCAAACAACTGGGAGTCACAAAGGTCTATGCAGACCTGGCCGAATCGCACCTGAAGGATGTACAGACCAAGCGCAAATACGGTACTGCATCCGACTTCAACGTACTGAGATCCCAGGTTGAACTGTCCAACGCACGCGCCGAGATGATCCGATACAGCAATGAATTGCATACTGCTCAAACCAATCTGTTGAAGATCATCGGAGTGTCCCAGGAGAGCCGGATTGAGCTTACCGACAAACTCACTTACGAGCCATTGAGTGCCAATGAGGAAGAGGCCATAAAGGAGGCATTCAGCAACCGGCCCGATCTGGCTGCGGCCGTACTCGGTCAGAAGCTGCAGGAAGAGGCGCTCAAGGCCTCACAGAGTGAATACTGGCCCAAACTGGATGCATTCTACAACCATACCCTGGGGAATCCCGACCCGTATCTTGCCACCAGGGACGAGTGGGATGATGCCTGGACAGCCGGCATCAAATTGAGTGTACCCATATTCAAGGGGTTCGGCCGCAAGGGTCGCGTGATCCAGAACAAGGCCGAGCTGAAAAAGCGGCAGATCGAGGTGCTCGACACCCGGGAAAAGACCCTGTTCGAGGTGCGCAACGCCATTCTTTCACTACAGGATGCGAAAGAACTGGTGGAGACGCAGGAGCTTTCTCTTGTCCAGGCAGAAGAAGGTTTGCGCATCGCTGAAGTGGGGTACCGCGAGGGTTCGCTGGACCAGGTCTCTGTGCTGGATGCACGGGCGGCACTCACCCAGGCACAGCTCCTGTACTACCAGAGCCTCTATGCTCACTGCCTTGCCCGGGTAAATCTCGAACTGGTGAAGGGAACACTGGAACAATCAGACATGGAAGAGAAGGCGCAGTAATATGAAGATAGCAGATTTTTCCATCAGCAAACCGGTCACCACCATTACCGTCACCGCAGCAATTATTATCTTCGGCTATATCGCATTCACGGGCATGGGTATCGACCTCTTCCCCGAGGTGGATATCCCGGTGGTGACAGTATCCACCATTCTCGAAGGAGCCAGCCCCGAGGTGATCGATTCGGATGTAACCGATGTAATCGAGGAGCAGGTAAAGACCATCAGCGGAATTAAAAACATCACCTCGCAGAGTTATGAGGGGTATTCTCAAATCGTCGTGGAATTCGAGCTTGAAAAAGACGGCGATATTGGGGCCCAGGAGGTTCGCGCCAAGGTGAACCTCGCTGAACGCGACCTTCCCGAAGATGCGGAAAAGCCCGTGGTGGACAAATTTGACCTCAACTCCCAGGCCTTTATGTGGATCTCGGTTTCAGGCGACGTAGACTATGGCGAACTTACCCACTATGCAGACAAGGTCCTGAAAGAACAGCTTCAGTCCATCGGCGGCGTTGGAAATGTTCAGGTGGGAGGAATGCGGGACCGACAGATCCGGGTGTGGATCGATCCACAGAAACTGAAGGCGCGCGGGCTCACTGCACAGGACGTTGTCGGAGCCATCAAGACCAAACACCTGGAACTCCCCGGAGGCCGCATAGAGACTCATGAAAAGGAGTACAGTATCAAGGTCAAAGGCGAGTACGTATCTGCTGATGATCTGAGAGAACTCGTGGTTGCCCAGCGCCAGGGCAGCCCTGTCCGTTTGTCTGATATCGGCAGGGTGGACGATGGATTCGAAGACTTCAGAAGCATAGCCCGGTTTAACGGGTCGCCCACTGTGGGGTTGGGCATCAGGAAACAGAGCGGGTCAAATACCACCTCGGTTGCACATGCAGTCAAGGCCCGCCTGGCTGATATAGCAGCGAATCCTCCGGAAGGCATAAAGATTCAGCTTGCATACGATGGTTCCGGTTTCATTGAGGATTCCATGAAGGGCGTCCGTTTCGATATCCTCTTCGGTATCATTCTGACCGCCCTGACCATGTATCTCTTTTTGAGGAATATCCGTATTACCTTTATTGCAATAATAGCCATCCCGGTCAGTCTGATCGGCGCTTTTATCGTTATGCAGGCGCTTGGGTTCACCATCAACAACCTCACCATGCTTGCCATGTCGCTTGCAGTGGGCATGGTAATCGATGACGCCATCGTGGTGCTGGAGAATATCTTCCGGCACATCGAGGGAGGCGAAGACCGGCTGAAGGCTGCAAGCACGGGCACACAGGAGGTTGGCCTGGCGGTCATTGCAGCAACATCGTCCATTGCCGCGGTGTTCATCCCGGTGGCGTTCATGAAGGGCATTATCGGCCGGTTCTTCTACCAGTTCGGTCTGACCGTGGCACTCACCATTACCATCTCGGTCCTGGTATCCCTGACGCTCACACCGTTTCTCTGCTCGCGCATGATGAAACACCAGGCATCCCACAACAGGATCTATGTCATACTGGAAAACGCCCTGCTCTCTCTGGAAAAAGGATACCGGTCAGTGCTTACCTGGGCACTGTCTCACCGCAAGAGCATTATCGGCATCGCCATTGCCGCTTTTATTGGAGGCATTTCACTGGCTCCCATGATCGGCAGCGAGTTCGTCACCGAGTCCGATGAAGGAAACTTCCTGGTACGCTTCGAACTGCCCACCGGCACCTCCATCGAACAGACCGACCTGCGCATGCATGAGATGGAGCAGTACCTCTATTCCCAGAAAGAGGTCCATCACAGCTTCAGCGCTATCGGTCTCGGTTCAGCCAAGGAGGTGAACAATGGTATGTTCCTGGTGGGTCTCGTGGACAAGCATGACCGGGATGCCTCGCAGAGGGAGATTATGAACCGAGTGAGAGAACGATTCAGCACATATGAGGACAGCATCATCTCGGTAGAACCCTTATCGCGAGCCGGCGGTGGATCCCGCAACAGTGATATTCAGATCGTCATCAAGGGGCCGAACCTCGATGAACTCGTCGTCGTAAGCAAAAGGATCGTGGACGATCTCAAATCACAGGGCGTATTTATGGATGTCGATACCAACCTGAGGATCACCAAGCCAGACATAAAGGTGAATATCAACCGCGATCTTGCTGATGATCTCGGTGTTGACGTACGCTCGATATCCAACGAGATCTATACCCTCTTTGGCGGCACGGATGCCGCTAAGTTTAAAGACGGGGGTAACCGGTACGATATACGAGTCAAGGCTCTGCCCGAATACCGGATGAGCCCGGATAACCTCGACCTCATTAATGTGCGAGCACCAAATGGCCAGCTCATCGATGCCGCAAACCTCATCAACTATGAAGAAGGTATGGGGCCAAACGTAATAAATCGGTATAACCGGATGCGCTCGGTTTCCCTGTATGCAAATGTCAAGGACATTCCTGAAGGGGAAGGACTTGCCAGAACCCTGGCGACCGTTCATAAATATGTACCACAGGGTGGAAACTGGGACATAGAACTCAGCGGCAACAGTCAGAACATGCAGGAATCATTCGGGTATCTCATGCATGCCCTGATGATCGCCATCCTGATCATATACATGATCCTGTGCATCCAGTTCGAGTCTTTCCTGCATCCCTTTACCATGATGCTGTCGCTGCCGCTGTCCATGGTGGGGGTATTCGGTGCACTGCTTGCAAGCGGCATGACTCTGAACATCTTCTCCTTCATCGGCATTATCATGCTCATGGGGATCGTTACCAAAAACGGTATCCTGCTGGTGGATTTTGCCAACCAGCAGCGTGACAAGGGCCTCGACAAGGTTAACGCCATCATCAATGCCGGCGCTGTCCGGCTCAGGCCCATCCTCATGACTGCTCTGGCCGTTATAGTCAGCGTCATACCGGTAGCATTGGCCTTGAGTGACGGGGGAGAGACAAGGGCGCCCATGGGCATGGCGGTTATCGGCGGCATGGTTTCGTCGACCCTGCTGACTCTGATTGTGGTGCCGGTGGTCTACATCATGCTGGACAATGCAAAAGAGAAAATTACAGGCTGGTTAAACAAGCCTGAGAAGGCAGCAGTATCAATTGACGCAAAGGAGAATCCCCATGGTTAAGAATCATGTTAAAATCATCTTATTTTCTGTGCTGGTCCTCACCCTGACAGCAACCTACGGGTGCAACGATAACAATGCACAGGCACAACAGACCCTGCTGGAAAAGAACGGGAAGCCGGCGGTCAAGACTGCGCAGGTGGAGCTCAAGGATTTCCAGAGTTATATCGAGGCAAGCGGAACACTGATGCCTGCCCGCCATGCAAAACTGACCACCCTGGTGGGAGGAACGCTGGAAAAAATCAAGGTTGATATCGGGGACAGCGTCAAAGGGGGCGACATTTTGTTTCAGGTACGGACAGTGGATTATGAACTGGCATTGAAACAGGCCGAAGCAACTCTTGCCCGCGCAGAGATCTTGGTCCAGGATAGAAAACGCGAGAAGACAAGGATAGAGAATCTCTTTCAGGGCGGTTCCGCAACGGAACAGATGAGGGACCAGGCGATCACTGCATACGAAGACGCGATCTCGGCTCTCACCCTGGCTGCGGCCAGCCGCGATACTGCACGTCAGGCGCTTAAGGACTGTACCATGAAAGCCCCTTATGACGGCAGGATTACCGCAAAATACCTGCAGGAGGGTGAATTTTCACGAGCCGGTACAGAGGTGCTCGAGATCATGGATCTCGCCACCCTGAATGCGGAAGTGAATGTCTCGGAACGCTATGCAGGAAGGATCGGCCAGGGAACATCCGTAACTATCTCCCCTTCATCAGGCGTGGCACCGGTTACAGGAACCATCGTTGCGATCAATCCCAAGATCGATCTCGCAGCCAGGACCTTTCTCGTCAAGGTGTCAGTGGACAACAGGAATAGAGCGCTGCAGGCCGGTCTGTTCTGCACGGCGAAATTTACCCTGCCTGTTGCCAGACAACAGACAGCCATCCCACGCGCGGCACTGAGCAGAGACCTGGGGAAATCCACTGTCTGGGTGATTAAAGACGGCAAGGCCTATCAGAAAGATGTTGTGGACAACGGCATCCATGACGGATGGGCATGGATCAACGGTGGGCTTAAAGCCGGTCAGTATGTGGTCATCGATGGTTCTGGCAACCTGATCGAGGGAGTGGAGGTGGAAACAGCTGATTAAGGAACCAGCTATACGGGCTGAGGGGGGTGCCCTTTCCGTCCCCCAAGAGGAAAAGACCAGTATTACTGCATCACAGCCCGTCACTATCCCCTTGTTTATCAGGATGGTATCCTTATCATGCTTCGATGTACCTTGTTTTTTCTATGATTGAGGCAGGAATGGGCAGGAGATTCACATGAGCACCCCAATGTCTGCTCTAAAGAGTTTGATCCTGGCATGTTCATTCCTCCTGATAACCCTTGTCCCTGAGATTGCCTGTGCGCAAAACGAGACAGCAAGAGATGCCAGCACCTTCACCTTCTATCAGGAAAACGACATATATGCCGGCACAGATAGAGGATACACAAACGGTATCAAATTCAGCTGGGTCTCAGCAGACCTAACAGACTATAGGCAAAATCCGCATGTCCCCAAGTGGAGTTATCCGCTGATCGATGCCCTGCCCTTTGTAAACGAACCGGGATTTCAGCGCAACGTTTCGCTGTCCATCGGTCAAAACATGTACACACCGGAAGATGTCGAGGAGGAAGAGCTGATCGAAGGAGACCGTCCCTATGCAGGGCTCAGTTACCTGGGTATCGCATTCATAAGCAGGAACAGCTCAAGAATGGATACGCTGGAATTTGACATAGGCATCGTCGGCCCCCATTCATATGCAGAGAAAAGTCAGAAGGCGGTTCATAAATGGACCAATTCCAACTACCCCCAGGGCTGGGACAACCAGATAAAGGATGAACCCTTTCTGAATATCTATTATGAGAGAAAGGTGAAACTCCTGAGGTCAACAAACGCTGGAGGTATCGGGTACGATCTTATTCCTCACGCAGGGTGTGCCGTGGGAAATGCATACACCGCTGCCAATGCAGGAGCTCAGATGCGCTGGGGCTGGAACCTGCCGAACGACTTCGGCACCTCCTTCATCCGGCCCGGCTCAGACACGAACGCCCCGTATGACGAACAAGACCCTCGGTTCTACCCGGAGCACAGACAGTTCGGCATCCATGCCTTTGCAGCCGTGGATGGATCTGCCGTGCTGAGAAATATCATGCTCGATGGCAACCTCTACCGCGAAAGCTATTACGTGGACAAGGAGCCGTTCGTCGGACGGTTATTGTTAGGCATCGGCACGATCATTCACCGGTTCAAGATCACCTATGCTTACGTATTCATCACCAAGGAGTTTGAAACCCAGGATGCCCCGCAGGCATATGGGACCATCACAGTCTCGTATACGTTCTGAATGTAAGAGTCTTTGATCCTCGGTCCCGGTTCTGCCAAGGCTCAGGAATTTCCTGTACGGCTCCCCCTATACGCATGATTTTTTTCTTCAAAGACTGCTTCATCTCCTTTGAAAAACGAGGTTTTTGCCCTTGTATTTTTCTCTTCTTTCTGGTTTATCTTGCACATAACTTTCATGAGTAGTGAAATATAGATTTGTGAATCAAAGGGGCTCAGAAAAGGATCAACACTACCCGGACATAGGTATTTTAAAACGGTCTCAACTAAGAGGTACGAGGAGGGTGCTATGAGTACAGACCATTTGGCAGTTATGATTCAGGAGAGTGTGAAGAATTACGGGGATAAGACTGCGATGCGCTACAAAGAGGAGGGTCAGTGGAAATCCATCTCCTACAAGGAACTTGGCGAGCGTGTCAGGACGGTGGCAAAGGCCCTGTTGGAAGAGGGTATCAAAGAGGGGGATATGATCGGCATCTTTTCCCAGAACAGGCCGGAGTGGTCAATTGCCGATTTCGCCATACTGAGCATCAAGGCAACCTCAGTCCCTATCTATGCCACGAATACCGACAAACAGACCGAGTATATCGTGAACGATGCTGATATCAAGCTCATCTTTGTGGGCGACAAAGTCCAGTATGAAAAGGTGATGTCATTCAAGGACGGCCAGAAACAGCTTGGCAAAGTGGTGGCATTTGACAGGGACATCCCACTGAAAGGTGATGCAAGCGTCTACTTTGATGATTTCATGAAACAGGGGGAGAGGTCATCAAAAGATGACGAACTGGAAAAGAGACTGTCCGACCTCAACCCCGACGATACGGCCACCCTGATCTATACCTCCGGCACCACCGGGGACCCGAAGGGGGCCATACTGACGCATTCAAACTTCTTCAACCAGTTCTATGCTATCGACGAGCGATTCGACATGGGAACCGACGACAGGAGTCTGTGTTTTCTGCCGCTGAGCCATGCGTACGAGAGGACCTGGTCATACTACATATTCAGACGAGGCGCGGAAAACAACTATATCTCAAGCCCGAAAGATATCGTTGCATACATGCCTGATGTGAAACCCACCGCCATGGTGAGTGTTCCCAGGCTCTATGAAAAAATCTACGGGACAGTCTATGACAGGCTTGATAAGGCCCCTGAGAACAAGAAAAAGATCTTTAACTGGGCCATCGCTGTGGGGAAGGAATATGAATTCAAAAAGAAAGACAAAAAACCCATCGGACCTGTCCTTAAACTCAAACATGCCATAGCTGACAAACTCGTGCTCAGTAATATCCGCACTGTCGTAGGTGGCAAAAAGAATTTCTTCTCTGCCGGGGGCGCCCCGCTTTCTCGTGAGATCGAAGAGTTCTTCTTTGCAGCCGGGCTGCTCATCTGTCAGGGGTACGGCCTGACAGAAACATCACCCATGATCAGCTGCAACTCACCTCGTGCTTTCAAATTCGGGACCGTGGGCAAGCCTATAAAGGGCTGCGAGGTCAAGATCGGGGAAGACGGGGAGATCCTTGCCAGGGGCGGCAACATCATGAAAGGCTACTACAACAAGCCGGAAGAGACCGAAGCCTCGTTTGTGGACGGCTGGTTCAAGACCGGTGACGTGGGCGTTATCGACGATGACGGATTCCTGTGCATTACCGACCGCATAAAAGATCTCATCATTACTGCACAGGGCAAAAACGTCGCACCTCAGCACATCGAGACCATGGTCGGCAAAGACCATTACATAGAGCAGATTGCAACCATCGGCGACAAGAGGAAATTCATGAGCGCTCTGATCGTTCCGTCATTCCCGGCACTGGAAGCATATGCCAAGGAGAACAATATATCTTATTCCTCCCGGGAAGATCTGGTGAAAAAGCCCGAGGTGATCGAGTTTTACCGCCAACGGATCAGTGATCTTACACAAGAGCTTCCGAACTACGAGAAGATCATACGCTTTAGCCTGATTGCCAGTGAATTCACACAGGACGGCGGCGAACTCACCCCCACCATGAAGATCAAGAGAAAGGTAGTTGCCGAAAAGTACAAGGATATCATCGACCAGATGTACAAGGAATAGTCTCACAGGAACATCGCAAAGGGCCGGGCCTGCCTGTGTGATCAGTCAGGACCGGCCCTTATTATTTCACATTTTGTTTTCATCTCTAAGGGCAACGATTTGAATTCATGAAGAATAGTGGAATATCGGAGTGATGGAGTAGTGGAGTACTGGAAAAGACCTGAGAGATAACTCCTTTGCTTTATCGCGCCTGAAGGTGCTCGCCCAAGGGTTCACTCAGGCCCTCTGCAGAGCCGCTCCTATGCCGGGATCCTGAGGATCAGCGCAGATTCTTCCTCTGTGTCTTTGGCAGATCAAGCCCCATCTGGCCGCCCGGGTTCATGATGTTGTTCGGATCAAAGTGCCGCTTCAATGCCCGAAGCACCTCCATCTGCTGAGTACCGAGATGCTCATCCATCAAGGGGCCCATCATTCTGCCCACGCCATGGTGGTGGCTCAACGAGCCTCCGTATTTCATGATATTGTCGATGACACCTCGCTGAAAAGCCCTGAACTCGTCAACATCGCTCGTCTTCATGAGAAAAATGAAGTAGAGGTTCGTACCCTGTGGATAGAAATGCGATGCATGGGTCATGCACATGGTATCGGGCCGGCTCTTGATATATGCCCGCACCCCCTGGTGAAGCCTGTGCAGATTATCCCAGGTCACACTCGCCTCCAGCGTGTCGATCTGGATACCGAAATCCTGGAGGTCTTCCCGCATATAGGGCTCGGTAAAGCGGGTCTTTTCCCATTTTTTCGAGGCATACCCGGTAAGACAGATCGCACCATAGGACTTGCAGACCTTCTTTATCTTGCGCTGAACGAGTTTCGTATAATCTGCATCGCCCTCGATGGTGCCGAGACACAGACTGCGCTCCATGGGCCTGAACCCCTTTTTTATGAGATACCGGTCCACGAACGAGGGTATCCCGTAGAGTTTGAGGCCCCTGTCTGTCTCTTCCGGGTCCGATATCCGGTACACAGCGGGCAGGCCGAACTCCCCCTGCATAATCTCCCGGCTTGCATCCACTGCGGCCTCCCAGGATGGGAACATGAAACTGAAATATCTCCGGTTGTCCGGCATGTAGCGGAAGATCTTCATGGTCACTTCCACGAGGATGCCGAACGTACCCTCCGAGCCCTTCATGATGTCGTTTACCTTCGGCCCGGTGGCGGTTGCCGGATAATCGAGGGTCTTAAAGGTGCCGGCCGGCGTGACATACTCCTGTGAGATAACAATATGGTAGGCATCTCCATAGTAGGTTGATGCCTGGCCCGAACCAAGGGTCACCACCCAGCCGCCCACAGTGGAGTACTCGAACGACTGCGGGAAATGTCCGCAGGTATACCTTCTTTTTGTAC